>JAABSG010000117.1 GCA_011390475.1 Geminicoccaceae bacterium
CGACTGTTGTCGCCATGGTCTTCCCCCAAAGTAGCGTGACAGTAGACGTGCCGACCGCAGAGATCGGCGCGACGCTACTCGACGCTAGCCCTTCCTGCGGCCTCAGGGAAGGCCGACCGTGCACCTGGGCCGAAAAAAGTGTCGCGGCAGGTTTACACCTACGTCGGCCGCCGACGCGCTCGCGGTCGTGACCGCTCGATCACGGCGAAAGATTCGATGGGCCGCGGGGCGGATCATCCTCCGCGTCCTCCCTTCTTCTCGGTAACCGCTGCGTTCGCTCAGCCGACCGCGTAGTGGCGGAGAAAATCCGGGTCCGGCTCGACGCCGATCCCGGGGCGGTCGGGCGCAGTCGCGGTGCCGGCGTTGGCCGCGACCTGCGCCTGGATGGCGAGTGGCTCGATGGCGAGGTCGTCGCGGAAGCGGTTGGGGGTGGTGTCGAACTCGAGCATCGGCTCGAAGGGGTGGAGGCCGCCGGGCATCGGCGGCTGGGCGGTCAAGAGATGGAGGTTGACGGCGACGGCGATGGACGAGCCCCAGACGTGGTTGACGACGGGCACGAAGTGGCTCTGCGCCAGGGCCATGACCTTCTGGAACTCGCTGATGCCGCCCAGAGCGCAGACTTCGGGCTGGGCGATGTCGAGGCAGCCCGAGGCCAGAAGGTCGCGCCAGCCGTAGCGGGTGAACTCGGCCTCGCCGCCGGCGATGTTGAGCCGGAGGCCGTCCCGGAGCCTGCGGTAGCCGTCACGGTCCTCCGGCGCCACGGGCTCCTCGAACCAGAAGATGTCGAGGTCCTCGAGCGCCCGGCCGACCGCGAAGGCGTCGGGTGTGGTGTAGCAGTGGTTGGCGTCGACCATGAGGCGGGTCTCATGGCGGATGGCGCGGCGGGTGGCCTCGACCAGGCCGATATCGGCCTTCACCCCGTGCCCCACCTTCATTTTCATGGCGGTGAAGCCCATGGCCTCGATGGCGGCGGCCTCGGCGGCGAAGCGGGCCTCGAGGTCAGGGACGGGCTGGAGCATCATGCCGTAGCCGTAGACCGGGATGCGCTCGCGGCAGCGGCCGCCGAGCAGGCGCCAGAGGGGCTGGCCCAACGCCTTGCCGGCGATGTCCCAGAGCGCGATGTCGACGCCGGAGAGGGCCTGGATCGGCATGCCCTTTTGCCCGTGGTCGCGGAGCATGTTGTAGACGTGGTGCCAGATGGCCTCGCGGTCGAACGGGTCGCGGCCCAGGAGCATCGGCTGGATGACGGCCTCGACGATGGTGCGGTTGGCGAGCGCCACGGGGCCTGCGCCGAAACATTCGCCCCAGCCGGTGATGCCGTCGTCGGTGCTGACCTGGACCAGGTGGGCCGTGCGCTTGGTGAAGTATTGCTGTGAGTAGCCGAGTGGCTCGTCCAGGTCGTATTGCAGGACGTGGCTCTCGATGCCGGTAATGCGCATGGCTCAACCCAACCGTTGGCTGTGCCAGCCGATGTGGTCGGCGATGAAGCTCGCCATGAAGTAGTAGGAGTGGTCGTAGTCGGGCTGGCGGCGCAGCTCGAGCGGGATGCCGGCCTCGGTGCAGGCCGCCTCGAGCAGCTCGGGCTTGAGCTGGCTGTCGAGGAAGTTGTCGCCGGTGCCCTGATCGACCAGGATGTCGCCGACCCGCTTGCCGTCCTCGATCAGCGCCGTGGCGTCATGAGCGCGCCAACCTTCGCGATCGGGACCGAGATAGCCAGTGAGGGCCTTTTCGCCCCAGGGGCAGCGGCGCGGCGAGCTGATCGGGGCGAAGGCCGAGACCGAGCGGTAGAGCCCGGGATGCTTCAGGGCGAGGGTGAGCGCCCCGTGGCCACCCATCGAGTGGCCCGAGATCCCCTGCCGGCCGGTGTCGATCGGGAAATTGGCGGCGACGAGCTCTTGCAGCTCCTGCGTCACGTAGGTCGCCATCCGGTAGTGTTTGGCCCAAGGCAGGGCGGTCGCATCGACGTAGAACCCCGCACCCGAGCCGAAATCATAAGCGTCGTGCTCGCCCGGCAGGTCGAGCCCGCGGGGGCTGGTGTCGGGACAGACGACGATCATCCCGGCCGCCGCCGCTGGTCCCTGAAAGCCCGCCTTGGTGGTGGCGTTCTCCCAGGTGCAGGTCAGGCCCGAAAGCCACCAGAGGACGGGGCAGCGCTGGCCGTTCTCGGCCGCAGGCGGCAAATAAATCGAGAACTCCATGGCCGAGCCGGTGGCCGCCGACTGGTGTTTATAGACCGCCTGCACGCCGCCGTGACAGCGATGGCCGGCGACGATGTCGGGTTTGTCCGCCATCAATACACCACCACGCCGCGGATGCTCTTGCCCTCGTGCATGAGATCGAAGCCCTTGTTGATGTCGGCAAGCGGCATGGTGTGGGTGATCAGGTCGTCGATGTTGATCTTCTTGTCCATGTACCAGTCGACGATCTTCGGCACGTCCGTCCGGCCCCTGGCCCCGCCGAAGGCGGTGCCGCGCCAGACCCGGCCGGTGACCAGCTGGAACGGCCGGGTCGCGATTTCCTGGCCGGCGCCGGCGACGCCGATGATGACGCTCTCACCCCAGCCCTTGTGGCAGCACTCCAGCGCCTGGCGCATGACATTGACGTTGCCGATGCACTCGAAGCTGTAGTCGGCACCGCCCTTGGTCAGCTCGACGATGTGCGCGACGACGTCCTTGTCGCCCAGGTCCTTGGGGTTGACGAAGTGGGTCATGCCGAACCGGCGGGCGATCTCTTCGCGCGCCGGGTTGATGTCGACGCCGACGATCATGTCGGCGCCCACCAGCCGCGCACCCTGGATGACGTTGAGGCCGATGCCACCGAGGCCGAAGACCACGACATTGCTGCCGGGCTCGACCTTGGCCGTGTTGATCACCGCGCCGATGCCCGTCGTGACGCCGCAGCCGATATAGCAGATCTTGTCGAAGGGGGCGTCCGAGCGGACCTTGGCGACCGCGATTTCGGGCATGACCGTGAAATTGGCGAAGGTCGAGCAGCCCATGTAGTGGTAGATGACGTCCTTGCCGATCCGGAATCTGGACGTGCCGTCGGGCATCAGGCCCTGGCCCTGGGTCGTCCTGATCGCCTGACAGAGATTGGTCTTCGGGTTGAGGCAGTACTCGCATTCCCGGCATTCGGGCGTGTAGAGCGGGATGACGTGATCGCCGACCTTCAGCGAGGTCACGCCCGGCCCCACCTCGCGCACGATCCCGGCCCCCTCGTGGCCGAGGATCGAGGGGAAGATGCCCTCGGGATCGCCCCCTGAGCGCGTGAACTCGTCGGTGTGGCAGAGGCCGGTGGCCATCACCTCGATCAAGACCTCGCCGGCCTTGGGCCCGTCGAGCTCGACCGTCGTCACCTCCAAGGGCTTGCCCGCTCCGAACGCGACCGCCGCCTTGACCTGCATGGTTGCTCTCCCCTCGTGCATTGCGGGGCGGATGCTAGAAGGCCGTGCCGTCGAGGGCAATCGTTCGAGGTCGCTGCCGCGTTCTCGGCCCGGTGACCGGTCATCGGCGTTGGTTTCGATATCGATCGATCAGATGTCCAAAAACCGACGCTGCACGTGAAGTCTCGAGATTTCGTCGACGACCCTGCGCGTCGGCAGCGTCGCCGCTGGACGGTCGAACAATGAAAACCCCGCGGGCGATGATGTCCTCGCGGGGTTTTCCGGCATCTCGTGCCGTGGTCCGACAGTCGTCGGATGTGTTACGAACCCGTGGCCGAGCCACCGTCCGTTGGTGTCGTTCGCTGATTGTCGAGCGGCCCGAACACCGGGATCCCACAAGGTGTCAGGACCGTGATCCCATGACCGTGGTGATGGGATCGCTACCACTCAGTGGGTGGATTTTCCATGCGTGTCTCGCACCCTCCCTGGCTCGTGGCTGCACCGGGTGTCGGTCGGCTGCCATGGCGCGCATCGGCGTCTACCCGACGAAGACGAAATCTCGCCCGCGCCGTCATGAAGCCGAACCAACGGCAAGTACGGTACAATAGTTTGCGGTTCGGCTCAAGTCGGGAATCCGTCGCACTCTCGGCTGTGCTGCGCAACAACCGGGCGAGTTCACCAAACGAAGAGGCCCGCCGACCAGCGCCGGCGGGCCTCGCCCCGATCAAGCGGCCGGGCGTCTACTCGGCGAGGCGCGCCCAGCGGAACTGCGGCGCGTCCTGGGCCTCGATCGGCAGCTCGAGCGTGTCCTTCATCGCCCACACCAGCACCTGGTGATGCAGCGGCACGTAGACGATGTCGGCCTGCACGATGTCCCAGGCCTCGGCGATCATCGCGTCACGCGCCTCGAGGTCGACCGTGGCCTCCATCTGCGTCGTCAGCTCGTTGACGCGTTCGTCGTCGTAGCCGGTGAAGTTCCAGCTGCCGTCGCCCTTGTAGAGGAAGTTGAAGATGTAGTGGCTGTCGAGGGTCGGCACGCCCCAGCCGAGCATGTAGAAATCGTGCTCGCCGTTCTGCAGCTCCTGGAAGTGGATCGAGTTGGGCTGCGCCTGGAGATTCACGGTGATGCCGATCTGCGCCAGCATCGCCACCATGGCCTGGCAGATCGCCTCGTCGTTGATGTAGCGATCGTTGGGGCAGTGCAGCGTGGTGGTGAAACCGTCAGCGTAGCCGGCCTCCGCCATCAGCGCCTTGGCGGCCTCGACGTCGAAGGCGAGGCGCTCGTCGAGTGCCTCCGTATAGCCGTGCACGCCCGGAGGGGCGATGGTCCCGGCCGGGGCCGAGAGGCCGCGCATGATCCTGGACTGGATGGCGCCCACGTCGGTCGCCTGGTAGATGGCCTGGCGCACCCGCACATCCGCGAAAGGGTTGCCGTCGGTGTAGCGCAGGTCGTCCGTGCCCTGGTCCATGCCGAAGAAGATGCTGCGGATCTGCGGTGTGGAGATGGTCTTCAGCCCGGCCGTGCTCTCGATCCGGGCGAGATCCTGCAAGGGCGGATCGAGGACGAAATCGACCTCGCCGGAAAGCAAGGCGGCGATCCGGGTCGCGGCGTTCTGGATCGGGGTATAGATGATCTCGTCGATATTGTGCGGATCCTGCTCCAGACCCCACCACTCGTCGTTCTTGACCATCACGGTGCGCACGTCGGGCTCGCGCAACTCGAGACGGAAGGGGCCGGTGCCGTTGGCGTTCCGGACCGCATAAGTCTCCTCGCCGCCGGCATAGTCCTGCGGTGTCTCGACCCCGTTGGCCTCGGCCCAGCCCTTGTCGACCATCTTCAGCTCGGTGAGCTGGTTGGGCAGGATCGGATTGGGACCCACGGTGTGAATGGCCACGGTATAGTCGTCGATCGCCTCGACGCGGTCGACCGAGGTGATGTAGCCGCGGAAATCGGAGGTCTCGGCCTGGGCGCGTTCGAAGGTGAAGACCACGTCCTCGGCGGTGAAGTCCGCCCCGTCGTGGAATTTCACCCCCTCCCTCAGCTTCAGCTCCCAGACCGTGGGCTCGACCGGCTCCCAGGAAAGCGCCAGGCCGGGCTCCATCGACTGGTCGGCCGCCCGGCTGATCAACGCCTCGTAGACCTGCTTGTTCTGGGTGTTGGTCGGCCCGTGGTTCTGGGCATGCGGATCGAAGGTCAGGGCGTCGCCCTGGCTCGCCCAGCGCAGGGTGTTCTGGGCGTCGGCGTCGGCAGCGATCCCGAGCGTGAGCGTCAGGATCGCGGCGCCCGCGAGCAGTTGTCGTTGCATGGCAATCTCCCGAGTTGGTTCGCCCCGGTGTCGCCACCGGTGCTGCGGTGGCTTCACCGCTTGGCAGCGAAGCTCCGAGCCCCTGCGGCCGCTGTCAACTCAGAAGGTTGGCCCGGAGCTCATCGGCGGCCGGCTCGGCCGTTCTCGGTGCGGCCTCGGCCTTCAGCTTCTCCCGTGCCGTCAGCGACAACTGCAGGTGCAATTCGTTCAGCTGCTTTTCGGTCACCGGGGCCGGGGCACCGAGGAGCAGCTCCTGCGCCTGCTGGTTCATCGGAAAGGCGATGACCTCGCGCAGATTCTCGGTCTTCGCCAGGAGCATGACGATGCGATCGAGCCCGGGGGCGATGCCGCCATGCGGCGGCGCGCCGTAATGCAGGGCGCGCCACATGCCGCCGAAGCGCTCCTCGAGGATCTGCTTGTCGTAGCCGGCGATGGCGAAGGCCTTCTCCATGATGTCCGGGCGGTGGTTCCGGATGGCGCCGGAGGAGAGCTCCACGCCGTTGCAGACGATGTCGTACTGATAGGCCAGGATCTCGAGCGGGTCCTTGGTCTCCAGCGCTTCCATGCCGCCCTGCGGCATCGAGAAGGGGTTGTGCGAGAAGCCCACGGCCTTGGCCTCCTCGTCCCACTCGAACATCGGAAAATCGACGATCCAGCAGAAGCGGTAGACGTCCTTCTCGACCAGATCGAGGTCGTGGCCGACCTTGTCGCGGGCACTGCCGGCGAACTTGTAGAAGGAAGCGGGGTCGCCGGCGACGAAGAAGACGGCGTCACCGTCCTCGAGGCCGAGCTGCTCGCGGATCATCGCCGTCCGCTCCGGGCCGATATTCTTCGCCAGCGGGCCGGAGCCCTCGCCGTCCTTGAAGAAGATGTAGCCGAGCCCGGGCTGGCCCTCGCCTTGCGCCCAGGCGTTCATCCGATCGCAAAAGGCCCGGCTGCCGCCCTTGGGCGCCGGGATCGCCCAGACGGCGTGCTTCGGATTCTTGGCCAGGATGCCGGCGAAGATCTTGAAGCCCGAATCGCGAAACGCCTCGCTCACGTCCTGCATCTCGATCGGGTTCCTGAGATCCGGCTTGTCCGTGCCGAACCGGCGAATCGCGTCCTTGTAGGCGATGTGCGGGAAGGGCATGGGCGTCACGGCCCAGTCCGAGAACTCCTCGAAGATGCCGTGCATCACCGGCTCGACCGCGGCGAAGACGTCTTCTTGCGTGGCGAACGCCATCTCCAGGTCGAGCTGGTAGAACTCGCCGGGGCTCCGGTCGGCCCGCGCATCCTCGTCCCGAAAGCAGGGGGCGATCTGGAAGTAGCGATCGAAGCCCGACATCATCAACAGCTGCTTGTATTGCTGTGGCGCTTGCGGCAGCGCGTAGAAGCGGCCGGGATGCAGCCGGGAGGGCACGAGGAAGTCGCGCGCGCCCTCGGGCGAGGAGGCGGTCAGGATCGGGGTCTGGATCTCGGTGAAGCCGAGATCGGTCATCCGCCTCCTGATGCTCGACGTGATCGCCGAGCGCAGCCGGATCTGCCGCTGCATCTTCTCGCGCCTGAGGTCCAAGAAGCGATAGGTGAGGCGGGTCTCTTCGGGGTAGTCGCGCTCGGCATTGACCTGCAAGGGCAGCGTGTCGGCGACCGAATCGATCTCCAAGGCCCCGGCCACGAGCTCGATCTCGCCGGTCGGCAGGTCCGGGTTGATGGTCTCCGCGGTGCGCGCCACCACCTTGCCGGTCACCGTGACGACACTCTCGAGCTTGAGCGCCTCGGCTTCGGCGAAGAACGGCTGCTCGGGCTGAAGGACGATCTGGGTCAGGCCGGTATGATCCCTGAGATCGATAAACAGCAACTGGCCGTGATCGCGCTTTCGGTGTACCCATCCCGACAAACGGGCGGTGCTCGCGACATGGCTCTTGGTCAGCTCGCCGCAGCGATGCGTACGATAACGGTGCATGCCGTCACTCTCGGTAAAGGAAAGGAATTCGGGGCTCGAAGCCGCGCGTAAAGGTCACGAACGCCGCAACCCTGTCAAGCCGACAGCCTGCGGCAGTTGCCCGCCTTCGACCCCCACTTCGATCATGACGCTCATCAGCACGACACGAGAGCTCGAGGCGGTGGCCGATCGGCTGCGGCAGGAGCCTTATATCACCATCGATACCGAATTCATGCGCGAGCGCACCTATTGGGCGAAGCTCTGTCTGGTCCAGCTCGCCGGCAAGAACGAAGCCGTCGCGGTCGACACCCTGGCGCCGGGGATCGATCTGGCACCACTCCTCGACCTGATGGCCGACAAGGGGGTGCTCAAGGTCTTTCACGCCTGCCGCCAGGACCTCGAGATTTTCCTCAAGGCCATGGACGGGCGGCTGCCCGAACCGATCTTCGACACGCAGATCGCGGCCATGGTCTGCGGCTTCGGCGAGGAAGTCGCCTACGAGACGCTGGTCAACCGCCTGACCAAGGGCAAGCTCGACAAGAGCTCGCGCTTCACCGACTGGAGTCGCCGGCCGCTGTCCTCGGCCCAGCTCACCTATGCCTTGGCCGACGTCACCCATCTTCGGGTGATCTACGAGAAATTGCACAAGCGGATCGAGGCGGCCGGCCGGCTCGGCTGGGTCGAGGAAGAGACCCGCTATCTGATGGAGCCCTCGCTCTACGTCACCAAGCCCGAGGATGCCTGGCAGCGGCTCAAGGTCCGCTCGCGCGAGCCCAGGTTCATCGCCCTGGTCCAGCACCTCGCTGCCTGGCGGGAGAGGAAGGCCCAGGCGCGCGATCTGCCCCGCAACCGCATTGTCCGCGACGACCTGCTGCTCGAGCTCGCGGCCCAACGGCCGCGCGACCAGGAGGCGCTGCGTCGCCTCGATCGGCTCAATCTCGACAAGGAGAGCATGCGCGAGGTGATGGCCGAGATCGATTTGGTCTTCGCCATCCCCGAAGCCGAGCTGCCGCAGCTCCCGGCTCCCAAGCCGCCGGTCAAGGGCCTGGGACCCACGGTCGACCTGCTGCGCGTGCTCCTCAAGCAATGCGCCGATGAAAGCGACGTGGCGCAACGGTTGATCGCAACGGCGTCCGACCTCGAGGCCCTGGCCCAGGACGACGCCGCCGACGTGCCGGCCCTGCACGGCTGGCGCCGCGAGCTGTTCGGCGACCGCGCTCTCGAGCTCAAGGCAGGCCGCATCGCCCTGGCGCTCGAAAACCATCAGGTCGTGATCCTCGACCTCGAGGACGAAGCCTGACCACACCCATGATCCTGGTCACCGGTGCTGGCGGCTTCATCGGCCGGGCGATCACCGAGGCCCTGGGCGCTCATGCGCGGCCGACGAGCCATCTCGCATCGGCGCTACCATCAGCCGACGCCGACATCACGGCCGTCGTCCATGCCGGGCGGGATCCACGGCTCGGCAAACCCGACTACCGGGTCGAGCACGATGCCGAGCTCGCCGTCGCCCGCTTCGCCGCCGCTCGCGGCCTGCCGTTCCTCTCGCTCGGCACCCGCAAAGTCTATGCGCCCGCCGATCGACCGCTGGCCGAAGACGCGCCTTTGGGTCCGACCGACCGCTACGGCGAGCAGAAGCTGGCGCTCGAAGAGGCGCTCGGAAGCATCCTCGGCCACCGCCTGACCCGCCTGCGTCTCGCCAATATCTTCGGCTTCGAGCGCGGCCGCGCGGGCTTCATGGGGATGATGCTGGAGGGCCTGGAGACCGCGGGCACCATCACCTTCGACATGAGCCCCTTCGTCGCCCGCGATTTCCTTACCGTCGAGACCACAGGCCAAGCGATCGCGAGGCTCGCACAGCGCCCGCCCGGCGGTATCGTCAATATCGGCTCGGGCGTCCCGCTCGAGGTCGGCCGCCTGGCCCTGGCCCTGATCGAGGGTCGGGGCGGTGGCCGCCTCCTCGTCACCGACCCCCGCCACCACGACGCCTTCAGCCTCGCCGTCGGCCGGATGCGCTCCCTGACCGGCATCACCACCGACGCTACCGCGATCCTCGCCCGGGCGCGGTCGATCGGGCGCAGTCTGGCCGTGTCCTGACTACTCTTGTCCACGTTGGCTGTTGGTCCGCCACAGGCGGCCAGGGTCGACGGGACTTTATTGGAGATCGTCGATCGAATGGCTGCAAAACGAACAGGTGGCGAAAGCCCCCCATCCCGCCGCCCGACGCCGACCTTGCCGCCAGACGAGGGGCGTTCGCCGCAGCCACTTACGCAAGCGGCGGCGCGGCTCTCCGTCGAGCGGGAAGAGGCATACGAGCGCGAGCGCGACGAGGACGAGTGCCGCTATCAGCTCTATCTGCGCACCGGCGAGGCGGTCGATCACGACGAGGTCACCGCATGGCTCGACAGCATCGGCACGGAAACCCCCTGCCGCCGCCGCATCGCGCGCGCTGATGGTCGCTATCGCTCGGCAACTTCACACCCGCCGCCGCACCGGCCACTGCGCCAGGACCGCCCCTGTCACCACCATGGCCCCGCCGACGAGCTGCACGGTTTCCACCCGACCGCCCAAGGCCAGGGCCATCGCCATCACGTAGAACGGCACGAGGTTCTGGTGCATGGCCGCGATCGTGACGCCGATCAGCCGGGCGGCCTTGAGCCAGAGCAGCATCGAGAGGCAGACGGCAATAGCGCCGAGCCAGCCCAGTTGGCCGAGCGAGGCCGTGCCCAGGTCGAAGCGCAGCGGCACGAAACCGAAACCCACCGCGACCAGGGCAGCCGTCACGATCACGGCCGAGCCCGCCAGCATGTTCACCGTGGACTTGGTGAGATCGGAGAGCATCGCGAGCTTGTCGACCGAGGCCCTGGAATACCAGGTCCAGAGCACCACCGAGACCATGGCCAAGAGCTCGCCGCCGCGAAACGCGACCCGCTCCGAGAAGACGCCCGTCGCCACGATACCACCGCTGACGGCGAGCAGGATCGCAAAGGCGAGGCGCGGGCTGACCCGCTCGCGCCCCTGCGCCACGCCGAAAACGGCGGAGACCAGCGGCACTGCCGTGCCGATAATCGCGACGATGACCAGATTGGCGTGCGCCTGGCCCATGGTGAGCAGCAGCACGCCGGTGCCGAGCCCGAACCCGCCGATCGGCAGAATCGAGGCCCAGGGTGCGGTCAAGAGCTCGCCCGGCTTGCCGAAGAGGGTGAGCAGCAGGAGGGCGAAGCATGCCGCGACCGTGAGCCGGGCCGCGGCCAGCAGGAACGGGTCCCAGCTCGCCAGCAGGAGCTCGGTGACCGGAAAGGTGGTGGCCCAGCAGAGCATCGACGCCGTGGACGCCAGATTGCCGTGCAGGATCCGCTGCCCCTCGGGCGTCACCGCAGGCGCTGGGCCACGAAGCGCCGGGGCGGGGCGGCCAGCCGGTCCTGGGCCGCGACCAGCACCAGCTCCCGCTCGCCGGCGGCCAGCGTCGCCTCGACCAGCGCGAACATCGCACTCGCCGCCGCCTCCAGCGTCCGGGCCGCATCGCCCTCGGTCGCCAGCCACCAGGCCAGGGTCAAGGCCGTGAACGCATCGCCCGTGCCGTTGAGCTGGATCGCCAGCCTCGGCGTCCAGACCACCCAGGTGCCGGCCGCCGTTTCGGCCAGGATGCCGAGCTCGCCCGGGCGTTCGTCGAGCTCGAGGCTGGTGACCATGACGAGCCTCGGCCCCATCTCCCGCACCCGGCGCGCGGCGGCGAGCACGTCGGCCAGCGACTGCAGTTCTGTTGCCGCCAGATAAGCCAATTCGAACTGGTTGGGCGTGATGATGTCGGCCTTGGGCACCGCCTCGTGCTTGAAGAAGGCAGGGATGCCCTCGGCGACGAAAAAGCCGCGATCCTTGTCGCCCATCACCGGATCGCAGACGAAAAGCGCGTCCGGCCGCCGCGCCCGGACCAGGGCCACGGTCTCCAGCACGGCCTCACCCAGATCGGCACTGCCGAGATAGCCCGAGAGCACGGCCTTCGCCCGATCGAAGCCGCCCCGCTCCTCGACCCCGGCCAGCACCTCGCGCACCGTCTCGATCGGCATCACCCGGCCGCGCCAGGCGCCGTAGCCCGTGTGGTTGCTGAACAGCACCGTGTTGACCGGCCAGACCTCGTGGCCCAGCCGCTGCAGCGGGAAGACCGCCGCACTGTTGCCGACATGGCCGAACGCCACGTGCGACTGGATCGAAATGACACCGTCCTGCATTTTTTTGTCCTCAGCGCTGGCCGGTCCGAACTGAGCCGCTCGAAGTGGTTCTTGCCAGCGCCAAGAAGGGGGCTAAATCTGGGGCCACTTTCGGGAGACGACACGATGCTGCTCGATCCGGCCGATCTTCGCCAGAACTATGACCTGGGCGCCCTCGACGAGGCCGACGCCGACGCCGACCCGTTTCGCCAGTTCGCCCTCTGGTTCGAGGCGGCGCGTCAGTCCGACCTGATGGAGCCCAACGCCATGGCCCTGGCCACGGTCGATGCCCAGGGTCGGCCCGCCAACCGCATGGTGCTCTTGAAGGGGATCGACGCCCGGGGCTTCACCTTCTTCACCAATTTCGAGAGCCGAAAGGGCCGGGACATCGCCGCCAACCCCAGGGCCTCGCTCCTTTTCTGGTGGGACCGGCTGCACCGTCAGGTCAGGATCGAGGGCAACGTCGAGACGATCGACGGCGCCGAGGCCGACAGCTATTTCCACTCCCGCCCCTATGGCAGCCGGATCGGTGCCGCGGCCTCGCCGCAAAGCCGGGTGATCGCCTCCCGAACCGAGCTCGAAGAGCGGTTCCGGGCGCTCGAGACGGCGCACCCCGAAACCCCGCCGCGCCCCGCCCACTGGGGCGGCTACCGGGTCGTGCCTGACCATTTCGAATTCTGGCAGGGCCGCGAAAGCCGCCTCCACGATCGCCTGGTCTACGTGCCGGACGGTGAGAATTGGCGGATCGAGCGCCTCGCCCCTTGAGAGCCCGTCCGAAGAGTTTCCGAGGCATTTCATGAGCTTGGCAGCGAGCAGATGCGAGGAGTTGGTTCGCCGTCGATGCTGGAGCATCGTCGGTGAACCAACGACGAAGCAGGTGCCGCTGCCAAGCTCACCCTCCGGGTCGGCCTACGAT
>JAABSG010000118.1 GCA_011390475.1 Geminicoccaceae bacterium
GGGGAGGTAGGACCTCCCCGCATCTTCAACTAGCAAGCCTACGGCCGAAACCCGGTGAGCTTGAAGAGCCGGTCGTGCTCGTCGACGGCGAACCGGTCGGTCATCCCGGCGACGTAGTCGCGAACCGCATCGGCGGTGGCGGCGCTGCCGGGTGCCCCGGCCCGGGTCTGCCAGCGCTCCGGCAGGCAGTCCGGGGCGGCGAGCAAGAGCTCGACCAGCTCGGTCACCAACTGGCGCGCCGTCCGCGCCATGCGGTTCACCTTGTAGTGCCGGTACATCCGCTGATGCAAGAAACCGCGCAACGCCTGCACCGCCCGGCCCATCTCGGGCGAGAATCCGGCCAGCGCCCGGCCCGCCTCGCGCACCTCCTTCATCGACCGCGGTCCGACCGCGGCGAGCCGATGCCCGGTCTCCGCCACCAGGTCCGCCACCATGCGGTCGATCAGCCGCCGGTTCGCCTCGTGGATCAGCCGCCGCCGGTCCACCCCGGGATAAGCCGCCTCCACCTCTGCCACCACGGCACCCACCAGCGGCAGGTCGGCCAGATCACCGAGGCTGAAGAATCCGGCCCGGAGGCCGTCGTCCATGTCGTGGTTGCAATAGGCGATATCGTCCGCGATGGCCGCCAGCTGCGCCTCCAAGGGCGGCTGCAGGCCGAGCTGCATGGCATCCGCCAGGGGATGCTGGGCGATCGCGGGATGCGGTTCCTGCAGCGGCCCGTTGTGCTTGATCAGGCTCTCGAGCGTCACCGCCGTCAGGTTCAACCCGTCGAAGAGGGCATAACGCTGCTCGAGCCGGGTCACGACCCGAAAGGTCTGCACATTGTGATCGAACCCGCCGAACCGCCCGAGCGCCGCATCGAGCGCCGTCTCGCCGGCATGGCCGAAAGGGCTGTGCCCGAGATCGTGTGCCAAGGCCACCGCCTCCGCCAGATCCTCGTCGAGCCCGAGCGCCCGCGACAAGGTCCGGGCGATCTGCGCCACCTCGAGGCTGTGGGTCAGCCTCGTGCGGTAGTGATCACCCTCGAAATTGACCAGCACCTGCGTCTTGTACTCGAGCCGGCGAAACGCCGTCGAATGCACCACCCGGTCGCGATCCCGCTGAAAATCCGAGCGCAGATCACTGTCGGGCTCCACCACCACCCGGCCGCCCGACAGTCCCGGCGATGCCGCATGCGCTTCGTGTGATCGGCCCATTGTTTGGAAAGCTGCCAAGGTCGAAGACACCCGGTTTGACAAGGGATAGCGACTTCTTACATCTGAGGTTCAGCACAGTTCCGGAACATAGGTGTCTATCATGGCCGAGATCAAGGCAGCCGAGCCTCCCGCCCGCCCGGCCCCGATCAGCGTGAGCCCGAGCGCCGCGCGGCGGGTCAAGCGCATCATCGAGGCCGAGGGCAAGGACGATCTCAAGCTCCGCGTCAGCGTCTCCGGCGGCGGTTGCTCCGGCTTTCAGTACAATTTCGCCCTCGACGACAAGAGCGAGCCCGACGACGTCGCGATCGAAAAGGACGGCATCACCGTCGTCGTCGACGGCATGTCCTTGATGTATGTTCTGGGCTCCGAACTCGACTTCGTCGAAGACCTCACCGGCTCCTATTTCCGCGTCACCAACCCCAACGCCACGGCGAGCTGCGGCTGCGGCACCTCCTTCGCCATCTGAGCGAATGAAAATCGTCACCTGGAACGTCAACTCCGTCCGCAAACGCGAAACCATCATCCTGGACTGGCTCGCCGCCAACGACCCCGACATCCTCCTCCTGCAGGAAACCAAGGTCGTCGACGCAAGCTTCCCGAAGACGAGCTTCGAAGAGAAGGGCTACCACCTGGCCCTCTTCGGCGAACCCGGCCGCAACGGCGTCGCCATCGTCAGCAAACACCCGATCGAGGACGTCGCCAGCGGCCTTCCCGGCGACGCCGACGACCCCCAGGCCCGCTACATCGAAGCCACGATCGACGGCTTGCGCGTCGCCTCCGTCTACGTCCCCAACGGCACCAGCACCGACAGCCCCAACTTCGCCTACAAACTCGCCTTCTACGACCGCCTCCGCCGGCACGCCGCGGCCCACCTCGACGCCGAAACCCCACTCGTCATCGGCGGCGACTTCAACGTCGCCCCGGAACCCATCGACGTCTACGACCCGACCGCCCTCGACGGCACCATCTGCTACCACCCGAAGGAACGCGAAGCTCTCCGTTCCCTCACCAACCAAGGCCTCTACGACGCCTTCAGAGCCACCAACCCAACCCGCCGCCAATTCACCTGGTGGGACTTGAGAGGCGGCTCTTGGGACCGCGACGAAGGCCTCCGCATCGACTACCTCCTCCTCTCCCCACAAACCACCGACCGCCTCCAATCAGCCGACAGCGACCCCAAAACCCGAGCCGGCAAAGGCATCTCCGACCACATCCCATCATGGTGCGTGCTCGGTTAAAATCAGATGAAGATCGGGGGAAATGATTTCCCCCGCGCCCCCTCCGCAGTTTTTCGGCCAGCGTTAGGCGCGAAGCGTTCGTGTCAAAGGTCGCTACTCGGCCCAGCCACCACCTTCGCATCGAACAGCGCCCCGACCTGCCGCTCGCCCAGGCCCAGCACATCCGCCAGGATCGCCTCGGTGTGCTCGCCGAGGATCGGGGCTGGGCGGGGTGCTTCGCGGGGCATGCTGCTGAAGGCGAGCGGGCTGCCGGGGACCGGGTAGGTGCCGATGCCGGGCTGGTCGATGAGGCTGAACATCGGGTTGTCGGGCGAGAGGTCGGGGTCGAGCCTGACGGCCTCGGCGAAGCTCTTGAACTCGGACCAGCTGCAGCCCGCGGCGTCCAGCTCCTGGGCGAAGTCCGCTACCCGCCTGGCCCCGAACCAGGGGGCGAGGATCGCCGTGATCTCGTGGCGGGCGCGGTAGCGGTTGCCCTCGTCCTGAAGATCGAGGCCGAGACGTTCGCCCAGGGCTGCCATGGCCTCACCTGTGCCAGTCACCTTCACGAGCCCCCGCCACTGCCGGTCGGTGAGGCCGATCACCATCACCCGCCGGCCGTCGGCACAACTAAAATCCTGGCCGTAGGCGCCATAGAGGCTGTTGCCGCCCTTGGGCCGATCGACGCCGTTGACCGCGACCTCGCCGATGATCCCGAGATTGCCGAGCATCGCCGCTGCCACGTCTTTCAGCGCGATCTCGACGAGTTGGCCTTGCCCGGTCTTGAGCCGATGCCGCTCGGCCGCCAAGAGCCCCATGGCCACCATCTGCCCGGCGATGCAGTCCCAGGCCGGGAGCACGTGGGCCACGGGTTCGGTCGAGCCCGCAGGCCCCGTGGCATGCGGAAAGCCCACGGCCGGGTTGACCGTGTAGTCGACGGCGGGCCCGCCCTGCCGGGTGCCGGCCAAGGCCACCATGATCAGATCCGGCCGGCGGGCCGCAAGGGCCGGGTAGTCCATCCAGCCGCGGACCCTGAGATTGGTGAGAAAGCAGCCGGCATCCGGCCCCGGGGCGGTGATCAGGGCCGCCACGATCTCCTGCCCCTCGGGCCGCGACATGTCGACGGCGATCGACCGCTTGCCCTTGTTGAGCCCGGCCCAAAAGAGGCTCTTGCCCTCGCTCGTCACCGGCCAGCGATGCGCGTCGAGGCCGCCCTGCAGCCGGTCGAAGCGAATCACGTCCGCCCCCATCTGCGCCAGGGTCATCCCGGCGAGCGGCACGGCGACGAAGGCCGAGCCCTCGACGACGCGAAGCCCCGAAAGGATCCCGCCGCTCACCAGGTCACCCCCCCCTCACCACGTCACCTCTGCCAGCATGCAGGCATGGCCGTCGCCGTTGACCGTGGCCAGGTGCTGCGCGCCGGCATCGACAGCGGTGCCCACGACCTCGAGCGGCTCGAAGTGAAAGAGCGGCCGCACGCCCCGAAAACCGTAGGCCGCCGGCACGGCCCCACCGCGGCGCCGGCGGGCGGCCTCCATCAGCAACAGCGCCTGCAGCGGCCCGTGCACGACGAGGCCCGGGTATTTCTCCACCTCGCGCGTGTAGTCGAGATCGTAGTGGATGCGGTGGCCGTTGAAGGTGAGGGCGGAGAAGCGAAAGAGCTTGACCGTGTCGATCGGCACTTGCTCGGCGAAGGCGAGGGGGGTCGGCGGGGCCACCGGAGGCGGCGGGGTGAAGCGGTCGGGGATGGCGACGTAGACGATGTCGTGCTCCTCGACGAGGGCCTCTCCACGCGGTGTCGAGAACCGGTGCTCGACCGTGACGAAGACCATCCGCCCGGCTCGCCCGGTCTTCTCGACGACGGAGAGGATGGTCGAGCGTCGTTCGAGCGGCTCGCCGATCCTGATCTCGCTCTCGAAGCGCAGCCGCCCGCCGGCCCACATCCGCCGCTCGAGCGGCACCGGCGGCAGGAACCCGCCGCGCTTCGGGTGCCCGTCCGGCCCCAGCCCCGACATCGGCGTGGTGGGCAGAAAGCCCAGCCAATGCCAGAGCGGCGGCAGCGTGCCACCGGCCCCGAGGCCCTGCCGGGCGCGCGCGTCGGCATCGAGATCGAGCGTCGCCGCGAGACCGGCGACTTGCTGCGGCGTGACGACATCGGTCGTCGTCTCGACCCGCCCGACCCAAGCCGCGAATCCACCATCCGCCGTCAAGGCACCCTCCGCTCCATCCCCCGATAGAGCCTTAGGTGCGCGCCGAGCCCCCCGTCAAGCCGCCTGCCCAAAAGACCGGTGGGGCACGGGGAGACGCTGCCTCCCCGATCTCTCCCTATCGCGACGGCCGCCGGATCAGACGATCTTCTGGCCGGTCGCCTCCCAGTCCGCGAGGAAGGCGGCCAGGCCCTTGTCGGTGAGTGGGTGGAGGGCGAGTTGGCGGAGCACGGCGGGCGGCAGGGTGGCCACATGCGCGCCCATCTTGGCCGCCTCGATGACGTGGCCCGGACTCCTGACCGAGGCGACCAGCACCTCGGTCTGGATGCTCTCGTACTGATCGTAGATCTGGCAGATGTCGCTGATCAGATCGAGGCCGTCGAGGCCGATATCGTCCAGCCGGCCGATGAAGGGCGAGATGTAGGTGGCCCCGGCCTTGGCCGCGAGCAGGGCTTGCGCGGCGCTGAAGCAAAGGGTGACGTTGACCTTCACACCCTCGGCCGAGAGCCGTTTGGTCGCCTTCAGTCCGTCCCAGGTCAACGGTACCTTGATCGTGACGTTGGGGGCGATCGGGGAGAGCCGTGCTGCCTCGGCGAGCATGCCGTCGAGAGTGGTGGCGGCCACCTCGGCGCTGACCGGGCCCGGCACGATCTCGCAGATCTCGGCGATCACCTCGAAGAAATCGCGTCCGCTCTTTTTGATCAGGGAAGGGTTGGTGGTCACCCCATCGACCAGACCCGTGGCCGCAAGATCCTTGATCTCGGCGGTGTCCGCCGTGTCGACGAAAAATTTCATGCTCATCCCCCAAAAGCTGCCGGTCCACGCGACCCGGTCCACGCGACAGCGCCGACACCCCAAAAACGAGCCCGCCCGGCGCGTCACCGAGCGGGCAGGCCCGCCTTCAGTAGCCGGGGACGGTCGGCCAGCAAGCAAACCGTCGACATGTCCGTCAGTGCGCGTAGATCCGCTTGGGCGTATACTGTCCCTCGTCGATATTGTCGAACAACTCCGCGATCTGCGGGTGGTTCACCGGCTCACCCGTGGCATCGACCAGCAAATTCTGCTCCGACACATAGGCCACGTAGTAGGCTTCGGCATTTTCCGCGAGCAGATGATAAAACGGCTGATCCTTGGCCGGGCGGATGTCTTCGGGGATCGAATCGTACCACTCGTCCGAATTGGCGAATTCCGGATCGACGTCGAAAATCACCCCGCGAAACGGGAACATTCGGTGTTTGACGACCTGACCGATCGTGAATTTGGCGGCTCTCGCTTGCATTCTCCTGTACTCCATCGGCAACCTTTGCGGCAGGCGTGCCAGGGACCCTTTGACCAGTCCCGTTGGTGAGGATATGGGGTCAGCGGCGGGAAGCGCCAAGGGCGCTGTCCCGAGACGGTGCCAGCGCCAGTGCCGGCACCGCACCCCGCCCTCTCGTTGTCCGCCCCTACTTGCCGTCCCGGAGATTCTGGATCAGCGACGAGGTATCCCAGCGGCCGCCACCCTTCTGCTGGATCAGCCGGTAGAACTGGTCGACCGTGGCCGTCACCGGCAGGGCAGCACCATTGCGCCGGGCTTCCTCGAGGCAGATCGCCAGATCCTTGCGCATCCAGTTGACCGCGAAGCCGAAGTCGAACTTGCCCTCGGCCATGGTCGGCCAGCGATTGTTCATCTGCCAGGAGCCGGCGGCCCCGCCGGAGACCACCTCCAGCACCTTGGCCGTGTCGAGCTCGGCCTTCTCGGCGAAGTTCAAGGCCTCGCCCAGAGCCTGCACCAGGCCCGCGATGCAGATCTGGTTGACCATCTTGGTGAGCTGCCCGGCGCCTACCTCGCCGATCCGCCGGACGGTCTTGCCGTAGGCCTGCATCACCGGCTCGGCCTTGCCGAAATCGGCCTCGGAGCCGCCGCACATGATCGAGAGGACGCCGTTCTCGGCGCCGGCCTGGCCACCCGAGACCGGGGCGTCGACGAAGCCGATCCCGGCCTTGCCCGCAGCCTCGCCCAACTCGCGCGCCAATTCTGCCGAGGCCGTGGTGTGGTCGACCAGGATGGCGCCCTTGTCGATCCCGGCCATGACCCCGTCATCGCCGTAGACCACCGAGCGCACGTCGTCGTCGTTGCCGACGCACATCATCACCAGCTCGGCCCCCGCGGCCGCCTCGCGCGGCGTCTTTTGCGCCTTGCCGCCATGCTCGGCGGCCCAGGCCTCCGCCTTCTCGAAGGTCCGATTGTAGACGGTGACCTCGTGCCCCTTGGCGGCCATGTGCCCGGCCATCGGGTAACCCATTACACCGAGGCCGATAAACGCGGTCTTGGCCATTTTCGCTTTCCTCTTCGTCGAATTTTTGCAGATCGACTGCATTTCTCGGCCGGCATCCGGCCTTGCGCGGGCGAAGCTAATCGCACACCAAGGGTCCGACAAGCCGGCTGCCGGTGGGCCGCTCCGTCATTCAGCGGGACGACGAGCCAACGAGGGGTGTGAATTGAACCAGATGACCGCCGCCAACGACAGCGTTGCCGCCAACGATACCCAGACCAGCGATACCAGCCGACAAACCGTGATCCGCCTCGCCGACTACACCCCGCCGGCCTATCGGACGGTCGAGGTCGCTCTGAGCTTCGTGCTCGACCCGGACACCACGACTGTCACCTGCACCCAGGTCTTCGAGCGCACCGGCGACGAGGGTGCCCCACTGGTCCTCGACGGCGAGAACCTCGAGCTCGTTGCCATCCGCCTCGACGGCGACGCGCTGCCGGACAGCGCCTATCGCCTCGAGCCCACTTGCCTGACGCTCGTGGCGCCACCGGAGAGCTTCGAGCTCGAGATCGAAAACCGCATCCACCCGAAGGCCAACACCGCCCTCGAGGGCCTCTACATCTCCTCGGGCATCTTCTGCACCCAATGCGAGGCCGAGGGCTTCAGGCGAATCACCTGGTTCCAGGACCGCCCCGACGTCATGACCCGCTTTCGGGTCCGGATCGAGGCCGACAAGACCGCCTACCCGCAGCTCCTCTCCAACGGCAACCCGATCGGCGGGGGCGATCTCGACGGCGGACGCCACTTCGCCCTCTGGGACGACCCGTTCCCCAAGCCCGCCTACCTCTTCGCGCTGGTGGCCGGGGATTTGGCCATGCTGGAAGACCACTACACCACCCGCTCGGGCCGCCGGGTGACGCTGCGCATCTATTCCGAGCCCGAGAACATCGAGCAATGCCACCACGCCATGGTGTCTTTGAAAAAATCCATGGCCTGGGACGAAGAACGCTACGGCCTCGAATACGACCTCGACCTCTTCATGATCGTCGCGGTCAGCGACTTCAACATGGGGGCGATGGAGAACAAGGGCCTGAATGTCTTCAATACCTCGGCCACCCTGGCGCATCCGGCAACCGCGACCGACGCCGACTTCGTCCAGGTCGAGCGGATCATCGCGCACGAATATTTCCACAACTGGACCGGCAACCGGGTCACCTGCCGCGACTGGTTCCAACTGACGCTCAAGGAAGGCCTCACCGTCTTCAGGGACCAGCAATTCACCGCCGACATGCACTCCGAGGCGGTCAAGCGCATCGGCGACGTCTCGCTGCTCCGCGAGGGCCAGTTTCTCGAGGACGCGGGCCCCCTGGCCCATCCGATCCGGCCGGCCGAGTACATGGAGATCAACAACTTCTACACCCGGACGGTCTACGAGAAGGGGGCCGAGGTCATCCGCATGATCCACACCCTGATCGGCGAGGACGCGTTCCGCCGCGGCATGGATCTCTACTTCGAACGCCACGACGGCCAGGCCGTCACCTGCGAGGACTTCGTGGCCGCCATGGCCGATGCGTCCGGCCGCGACTTCACCCAGTTCATGCGCTGGTACAACCAGGCCGGCACACCCGTCCTGGAGGTCGAGGACAGCTTCGATCCCGAGACCCGCCGCTACACGATCACCGTCGAGCAACACACCCAGGCGAGCCCGGGCCAGCCGCAAAAGCTGCCCTTCGTCATCCCCGTCCGCATGGGCCTCATCGATCGGGCGAGCGGGGCATCCCTGCCACTCCGCCTCGAAGGCGAGAACGCGCCCAAGGGCACCGAGCGTGTCCTGGAGCTGACGGAAGAGCGCCAGTCCTTCACCTTCGAGGACGTGGACACGGCGCCGCTGCCGTCGCTGCTCAGAGGCTTCTCCGCGCCGGTCAAGCTGGCGATGAGCCTGGAGCGCGGCGATCTCGCGGCCATGCTCGCCCACGACCAGGACACCTTCAACCGCTGGGAAGCCGGCCAGCGCCTGATGCTCGATCTGATGCGCGAGCTCCTGCGCGACCACCAGTCCGGTCGCGCCATGACCCTGGACGCGACCCTGGTCCCGGCTCTGCGCAAGGTCCTCGACGACGGCGCCGCCGACCCGGCTTTCGCCGCCCGTGCGGTCACCCTGCCGAGCCGCTCCCTCTTCGCCCAGGGGCTCTCGGTGATCGACGTCGAGGGTGTCGATGCGGTGGCTCGCTTTCTCCGCCGCCAACTCGGCCTCGAGCTCCGCGACAGCTGGCTCCAGGTCCTCGAGGTCGCGGGCGAGCCTCACCTCGAAGCGCCGACCGACCGCGCCCCCTCGACCCAGGCCATGGCCGAGCGCGCGCTCAAGAACACCGCACTCGCCTACCTCGTCTGGTCCGGCCTCGAAACCGCGCCCGAGGTCGCCACCGCCCAATACACCACCGCGCGCAACATGACCGACCGCATGGCGGCCCTGCGCGCCCTCGCCGACGTCCAGGCCGCAGGCTACGAGGACCTCCTCCAGGATTTCTACCGGCGCTACGAGCAGGAACCGCTGGTCGTCAACAAATGGTTCGCGCTCCAGGCCCTGATCGAGGACGACCGGAGCGTCGAGCGCATCGGTCGCCTGATGCACCACCCGGCCTTCACGCTCGCCAACCCCAATCGCGTGCGCTCGCTGATCGGCATGTTCGCGACGGGCAATCTCACCGGCTTTCACCGCCCGGACGGCGCCGGCTACCGGCTCCTCGCCGATACCGCCCTCGAGCTCGACCGGAAAAATCCGCAGATCGCCAGCCGCCTCCTCCTCCCCCTCGGCCGCTGGCGCCGCTACGACACCAGCCGCGGCAACCTCATGCACGTCCAACTCGACCGCATCGCCAAAACCGAGGGCCTGAGCAAGGACGCCTACGAGGTCGTGAGCAAGAGCTTGCGGAGTTGACGTGACGTCATGACCTCGGTGCGGTGGACGTATCTCACCGTGCCCCATCGGAAGTCGCCCACCTACCGCCCGACCCGTGCCAGCACATCCGCCTTGAAGAACCGCTCGACCACGAACATGAAGGCGATCGACGGGACGAGGAGGATCAGCGCGGTGATCGAGGCGATCTGGTAATTGCCCCCGGCACTCGCACTGTAGAGGAGCAGCGGCAGCGTCTGCACGTCCGGCGCACCCACGAAATACGTGCCGGTGAACTCGTCCAGGGATTCGAGAAAGACGAAGATGGCCGAGGCCATCAATCCCGGTGCCGCCAGGGGCAGGGTGATCGTCCAGAACGTGCGCAGCCCCCCGGCACCGATATTGCGCGCCGCCTCCTCGAGCTCGCGGTCGACCGCGGCGAAGGCGGCCGTCGCGATCCAGACGGCGTAGACCAGCCCATGCGTGGTGTGCACCAGCACCACGCCGAGATAGGTGCCGTTCAGCCCGAACGTGTAGAAGATCCGCGCGATGTTGATGTAGACCGGCAGGTTGGGAAAGGCCTGCGGCAGGAGAAAAGCCAGCAGGATCAGGCTCCTGAGCGGCAACTGCAGCCGCGCCAGTGCATAGCCCGCTGGCACGGCGAGCGAGAGCGCGAGGACGACCGTGCCGGTTGCGATCAGCACACTGTTGGTGAGCGATTCGATCGCCCCGCCCCGCGGCGCGAAGACCCGCCCCCAGAAGCTGAAACCGTACTCCAGGGGCAGACTGTGCGGAAAATACCAGCGCTCGGTGAAGGCCCAGAGGACCATGTTGACCAGCGGCCCGAACACGATGAAGGCGATCACGCCGAGCACGATGCCCCTGGGCAGCCACCGCCAGGCGCTCATCGCCGAACCCTCATCGCTGATCCATCCGCTCAGCGACGGCATAGCGCAGATAAATCCACGCGACCGCCCCGGCCATCACATACGAGATGACGCCCAAGGCATTGGCGACGCCGTAGTCGCCATAGGCGTTGATCCGAAACGCCATGTTGGCGGTGATCATGGTGGGCGTCTGGGCATTGATCATGAGCGGCACCGAGAGCACCGAGAGCATGATCACGAAGCTCAAGATCAGGCCCACGAGGAGCGTACGCGCCACCTGCGGCACGATGATCTCGACCAGGATGCGCAGCCGCGAGGCCCCGAGGTTCCTCGCCGCCTCGAACATCGACCGATCGAGACTGGCCATGGCGCCCGAGACCAGGAGCGTCACGAACGGTGTCTGCTTCCAGACGAAGGCGATGACGATGCCGCGCCAGTCGAGGAGGCTGATGGTCTGCAGGGGGGTGAGGATGCCGGCCTCGACCAGCATGCCGTTCATCAGCCCGTTCTTGGCGAGAAACGTGCGCATGAGCTGGCCCGCCACGATGAACGGGATGAACAGGGGCCAGCGATAGAGCCAGCGCAGAACGGCAACGGCGGTCGGATTGTTGCCGAGCACCAGATAACCGCCGATCGCGATCGCAAAAAGCGCGATCAGCGCGGTCGAGAGGCCGACGATCAAGAAGGTGAAGAGGATGTCGCGGCGATAGAGCTCGAACGACTTGACGAAATTGGCCAAGCCGACGCCCTCGTCCGACCGGAACGCCCCCACGACCGAGTAGGCCAAGGGATAGGCGAACAACAGCAAGAGGACGAGCAGCGCCGGCAGGACCAGGAGCGGTCCGAGGAGACGATTCGACATCGGGCGTCAGCACCCACCGTTCAGGACCACCGCCGGATAGAGCGGCGGTCCCGAGGCGGCAAGTTCAGTTCGTCACGTGACGCTCATAGGCCTCGAGGATCTCGTCGAAATAGGGGCCGATCGGGAAGGGCTTGCCCTTCGTGGCCAGATCCTCGGGCCCGACATCGGCGAAGAGCCGCTGCCAGGTCGCCTCGTCCAGCTCCGCCTGGACGTGCTGGGCGTCGATCCCCGGATACCAGTTGAATCGCTCGACGATGCCCTCGGCCTGGACCGCGGGCGAGGTGGCGAGCTCGATGAAGGAGGCCGCGAGATCGGCGTGCTCGGCCCCCTTCGGCTGCACGTAGTACATCGGCTGGCCGGGCATGCCGGGGCCGATCAGCTGCAGCTGGAGGTCCGGATTGAGCCGACCGTCCGCCTGCCACGTGTAGAACATGTCGACCCAGACCGGACCCATCGCGATCTCGCCGCGATTGAGCATGTCGAGCGTGCCGGCATTACCGGGCGAGAAGGTGACATGCTGGTTGAAGTCCTTGAGCGACGCCAGCGCGCTGTCCCACTCGGCGGTCGTCGCCGCGTCGAACGGGCCGTTCATCAACTGCTCGGCCTGATCGGTGAAGGCGTACATCCAGCCCATCACGAAGGCCACGCCCGACATCCCGCCCATGATGCCGTTGTAGCCGAATTGTCCAGGATTCGCCTCGACCCAGGCGACCAACTCGGCGTAGCTCTCGGGTGGCTCGGCGACCAGCGCCGGGTTGTAGGCCAAGGCGGTCTGGCTGTGGAACATCGGCATGACGTAGCCGTCGACGTCGGTGCCGAGCGCCATCCGCGCCGTGTCGCGGGTGACCAGGTCGCCGGTTGCGATCTTGTCCCGATAGGCGTCCAGCAGATCCTCGGCCACCAGTTGTCCGGCCATCTTCTGATGCACCACGGCAACGTCGACATCGACCGTCTCGGCGCCCGCCGCGGCTTGCGCCGCGAGCCGCTCGTAGATCATCTGCGAGCCGGCATCGCCGGGGCCGGTGCCGAGCGCCCGGACGGTGACCCCCGGATGCTCCGCCTCGAACATCGGTGCCAAATACTCGTTGACGTAATCGACCATGTTCTGGTCGCCCGCGGTCAGCACGGTGAGCGTCTGCGCCGTGGCGAAGGACGCCGTGGCCAGCATCGTGCCGAAG
>JAABSG010000119.1 GCA_011390475.1 Geminicoccaceae bacterium
AACAGCTCGTCCGGCCAGAGCCGATCGGCGGCGATCCCCAAGAGATCGGTCGAGGCCGCGATCACGTTGCCGCGGACGATCACCGGCCCAGCCCGCACGCCTAGCACCTCACGCGCCATGGCAGCACCACTCACCACGCTGAACAGCCAGCGGCGCGGGCAGGGCGCCTCGTCGTCCGGCAAGAGGGCCGTGCCGGGCAACACCACCAGCAACCGCAGCTCCGGCCGGCCGGCAGCCGCCGCCACCACGCGCCGCAGCATCGCCGGCGGATCGTCCTCGGCGGCGAGCGCATCGCCGACCACCAGCCAGTCGAGATCGTCCAGGTTCAGCGGCGCAGCGTCGGCGGCCGGCAACGCCGCCATCCGACAGGCAAACGGCAAGTTGTCGGCCCCGATCAGACGACCAGGGCCGAGCACGCAACAGCGCGCCGGCGGCACCGCCGCGAGCTGCTCAGCGAGCAGCGCCTGGGCCAGCGCCGTCGCGGGTGAGACGCCTTCGCCAGCAACCGCGGTGATGGGTGCCGCTGCCAGCGTCGGCACGTCCCCGAGATCGACCCGGCCGATCGGCAGGGTCCGCAACAGCCGTCTGATCCGCCCAGGCATCGAAATCCAATCGCCGTCGTCACTGAAATCATGTCGGCCGGCCGCGCGACGAACGAGCCGCGCTCGGCCGAAGACAAGGAAACGGCGGTGTCACAAGGCCACGATGTACGGGCGTTGCGAGCCCACCTCCTCCAGCAGTATGCGATGCGGGATGGCGGAAGGCTTGGCAAGTCTATTCCGGTGCTGACCGGTCGGGTCAGACATACCCCAAAGCGCCCACAGTTGCGCAATCGGTTTGGCGAAGCTCGGCTGCTCGATTCGATGCCGGCGGGGACCAGGACAGGGCGGCCGTGCCCGAGACGAAGCGACGCCGGCCCGCGCCCACGACGGCGGCCGGGAGCCAGCGGGACGGCAACGGTATAAAGGCGCAAAGACGCCTCGATCCGGGCAAAAGGCAAGACGCGAAAAACAGCTCTGCGCCCGCCTCGGCCATCTGTTGCCGGCGTAGCGCCGCACCCTCGGAGAATTTGGACCCTCGGAAAATTTGGCATCCCCAACGGGAATCGAACCCGTGTCTTCACCTTGAAAGGGTGATGTCCTAACCGCTAGACGATGGGGACGTCGCGGGCCGCTGCTTCGCCGTGAGACCTAATGTGTCGCCGTCGTGAAATCAACCATTGGCCGCTTACCAGATCTTAACGGTTGGCGTGGCATGGTCGGGGCCGGATTGGATGAGGAGGGCACATGGCCCCGGTGCTCGCGGCCGATCGCGTGGCCGAGGACGATCTCGGCGTCGCCAGCTATTTCGAGGTGCATGTCCGTCGCGACGAGCGCTGGATGATCGATTGCACCTCTCCTACCGCCGCCGAGGCCCTGACCGAAGCCGAGGACATCGTCCGCCGCGGCGACGTCATGGCCGTGAAGGTCGTCAACGAGCGCTACAATCCGCGCACCGACCAGAGCGCCGGCCGGGTCATTTTCAAGCTGGAGAAGCCCGAGCGCAAGAAGCGCAATGGCGCGATGCGGATGATCGCGTCGCCGCGCGTCGTGTCCGCGGCGCCCCCGGTCGTGAGCGCTCCTCCCGTGGCCGTGGCCGTGGCCGAGGCCGCAACCCCCGCCGCGGCAGCAGGCTTGGCAGCCACGCCGCCGTCACCGGGCGAACCGCCACGCGGGCACCGGCCCTCCGATGCCCGCGGCACGCCGTCGCCGACCGCGCCGTGGCTGCTCTTCGCCTGGGCGAGCCTCGCCCTCGCCCTCGGGGCGAGCGCCCTCTTCGTCTTTCTCCTGGTCATCGGCTGAGCGGCTGTCCGCCGCCGGCCAGGACTTGCGCCGCCAAATGCTCGACGACACCTTCGTCGCTGCCTGGCCGGAAAACGGCAACCGTACGGCAGCCATCGACCAGCGGCGCATGATAAACCGCCCCGACACTGCCCGGCCCGCCGGCCGAGTGGCCGAAGACCTGAAGCGGTACCGGCACACCACGGGCCCGCATCACGCCGATCATCAGCCCGAGCCCGTACCCCGTCTGCCGCCAGGGCCGCCCGGGCAAGGGCCCGCCGACCGGCAGGGCCGCCAGCATGGCGCTGCGTGATGCGGGGTCGAGGAGGTCGCCAGAGAGCAATCGGTGCAACGCCAATGCCGCCTCGGCGGCAGGGCCGACGACAATGCCGTGAAAGGCCCAGCCCGGATGGTAGCCGTGACCGTCGGTAAAGGCGGTGCGCGCCATGTCGGCTGGGCTGCGCGCGAGCCTGGAGCGTCGCAGGCCGAGGGGCTCGAGCACCTGCTCGGCCAGCACGACATCGAGCCCGGCCCCGTGCCAGCCCTCCAGCCGGCGCCGCAAGAGCAGATAGCCGACGTTCGAGTAGGCGAAGCCCGTGCCCGGGGTGAACAGCAGCTGGTCCAGGGGCACGTGCCCCAGCAGGGTCGCATCCGACCAGGGCTCGCCGCTCGCCGCGACGGCCGCCTGGTAGCTGTCGAGCGGGCCATAGTCGCCGAGGCCACTCCGATGGCAGAGCAGCTGGCGGGTGGTGAACGGATGCGGCTCGAGCGGTCGGTCGAGATCGAGCCGCCCGACCTCGGCGAGGCGCAGCACCGCAGCCGCGATCAGCGTCTTGGTGAAGCTCCACCACGGCACGTCCAGAGCGTCGAATCCGCAAGAACCAGGGCCAGAACCCGGGTGCTCGAGCCTGCCAGCCGCGTCGACGACGGCGATCTCGGGCGGCACGCCGCTCGCCCGGCTACTCCGCCGGCTGCACCCGGTCGCGCCGATCACGGGCCGCGAGATCCTCGAGCTCCTGCTCCAGCTGCTTGCCGACCGCCCCCGACGGCCGGGCGAAACGGGCGAGGAGGTCGTAGAGCACGGGCGTCAGGAAGAGGGTTAGGATGGAGGCCAGGCCGAGGCCGCCGATGATCACCGTGCCGATGGCGATCCGGCTCTCCGCCCCGGCGCCACTGGCGATGACCAGGGGCACGGCACCGAGGACGGTCGAGACCACGGTCATGACGATCGGGCGAAGCCTGAGGGCAGAAGCTTCCAGCACCGCTTCCCGCACGCTCATCCCCTGATCACGCAGCTGATTGGCGAATTCGACGATGAGAATGCCGTTCTTCGCCATCAGGCCGATCAGCAGCACGATGCCGATCTGGCTGTAGACGTTGAGCCCGCCGCCGGTGACCCAGAGCGAGAACAGGGCCCCCGCCACGGCGAGCGGGACGGAGAGCATGATGATCAAGGGATGGACCCAGCTCTCGAACTGGGCGGCGAGGACCAGAAAGACGATCAACAGCGCCAGGCCGAAGGTCAAGAAGAGCCCGCCCGAGGCCTCGAGGAACTCGCGGCTCTGCCCGGCAAAGCCGACCCGGGCCTCGTCCGGCAGCGTCTCGAGCGCAAGCTCTTCCATGTAGCTGATGGCCGAGCCCAGCGGATACCCGTCGACCAATGCCGCCGTGATGGTCACCGCCGGCAGGCGATCGTAGCGGCGGAGCTCGGGTGCCGTCGCCCCCTCCTCGGGCGTCACCAACGCGCCCAAGGGGACGAGGTCGCCGCCATTGCCGCTGCGCACGAAGATATTGGCGAGATCGGTCGGGCTTTGGCGGTCCTCGCGCTGCGCCTGCAGGATCACGGCATACTCGCGGCCGCGATCGATGAATTCGGTGACCTCGCGCGACGCCAGGAGGGTCTGCAGGGTCTGGGCTATGGTCTCCAGCGGGATGCCCAGATCGTCGGCCCGGTCGCGATCGACCCGAAGCGTCAATTGCGGCTGGTTCTCCTCGAAGTCGATCTCGAGGTTCATGAGTTGGTCGTTCTCCGCCGCCCGCTCGACGATGGCGTCACCCCACTCCTTCACGCTCTGGAAATCGGGGCCGCCGATCACCAAACGCAAGGGCGAGCTCGAGCCCCGGAGGCCGAGGCCGGCCGGGCTCACCGGAAAGGCGCGCGCCCCGCTGATGCCGCTGATCTCGGGGATCATCGAGCGGACGATCTCGGCCTGGCTGCGCTCGCGCTCGCCCCATTCGGCGAGCCGCGCCACGACAAAGCCGCGATTGCCGCGATTGCCGGAGCCGACGATGGCGAAGATCCGCTCCGCCTCACCGCTCTCCAGCAACGGCTCGACCGCGCGTTCGACCAGCGCCACCTGCTCGTCGGTATACGCGACCGTGCTGCCCTGGGGCGTGGTCACCGGCACGAAGAAGACGCCGCGATCCTCGGCCGGGGCCAATTCCTGCGGCAGCACCCGGTAGAGCCCGAAGCTGGTGCCGGCCAGGATCAGGGCCATGACGATCACCGGCAAGGGGGCGGCGAGCGCACCACCCAGGAGCCGCTTGTAGCCGTTCATCATGGCGCGGCCGACCCGGCCGGTCTCGACCGGGCTCGGCTTGTTCGGGTCGCGACCCTCGAGCACCCGCGAACAGAGTGCGGGACAGGCCGTGAGCGCCACGAAAGTGGAGATCACCACGGCCGCGGCCAGGACCAGGCCGAACTCGACGAAGAGCCGCCCGACCGCACCCTGCATGAAGGAGAGCGGCACGAAGACGGCGATCAGCGTCAAGGACGTCGCGATAATGGCGAATGTAACCTGCCTGGCGCCCAGGACCGCGGCCGCGACCGGCGGCAGGCCCTCGTCGATCCGTCGCTGGATGTTCTCGAGCATGACGATGGCGTCGTCGACCACGAGACCAATGGCGAGGATCAGGGCCAAAAGCGTGAGCACGTTGATCGAGAAGCCCAGCGCCAGGATCAGCATGAAGCTGCCGATCACCGCGACCGGAATGGTGATGGCCGGCACCAGCGTCGCGCGGGCCGACATGAGGAAGGTGAAGATGACCAGCACCACCAGGCCGATGGCGATACCGAGCGCGGTCAACACCTCCTTGATCGTAGCGCGGATGAAGATCGCCTCGTCCGAGCCGATCAAGAGCTCCATGCCTTGTGGCAAAGTCGGTTCGAGCGCGGCGATCTCGTCGCGCACGGCGTTGGAGATCTCGATGATGTTGGATTGCGACTGGCGCAGCACGTTGACGCCGACCGCGGTCCGTCCGTCCGAGCGTACAAAGGTCGATTCGTCCTCCGAGCCGAGCTCGACCCGGGCGACGTCACTCAGGCGGATCGGATAGTTGTCCGGGGTCGCCACGACTATACGGCGAAACGCCTCGACATCCTGCAACCGGCTGTCGAGCCGGACGGACAGCTCGCGGGTCAAGGATTCCACTTCGCCCGCCGGCAGCTCCAGATTGTTGCGCCGGAGCGCCGCTTCGATATCCGCGACGGTCAGGTTGCGCGCCGCCATGGCCCGGCGATCGAGCCAGATGCGAATGGCGAAGCGCCGCTGGCCGTTGATCTCGACATTGGCGACCCCGTCGAGGGTGCCTAGACGATCGACCAGAAAGCGCTCGATGTAGTCGGTGATTTCGGCCGGCGTCATCCGGTCCGAAACGACGCCGATGCGGATCACCGGCTCGGCGTCGCTGTCGCTCTTGGTAATCTGCGGCTCGTCGGCATCGCCCGGCAGCGAGCTGCGCACCCGAGCGACTGCGTCGCGGACGTCATTGGCCGCTTCGTCGATATCGCGGTCGACATTGAAGATGATGGTGGTGCGACCGCGACCGCGGCGGCTCTCCGAGCTGATTTCGCGAACACCGGCGACACCGGCGACGGCCCCCTCGATCAGCTCGGTGATGTCCGTATCGATGATCTCGGGTGCCGCACCGGTATAGGTCGTGGTCACGGAGACGACCGGTCGATCGACATCCGGCAACTCGCGCACCGGCAATTGCAGGATGGCGGCAAAGCCGAAGACGACGATCAGGAGGCTGACGACGGAGGCGAGGACCGGCCGGCGAACGCAGAGTTCGGAAAGGGTCATCCGACGTCTCCGGCCGGCGAAGCAACCTGCTCGCGCCCGACTGCCGGCGCCTCGTCGTCGGCCTCGGGCAGCTCGTAACGGATGGCGATCCCGTCACGCATCCGCTGCAAGCCGCGGCTGACGACCAGCTCGCCGGGCTCGATCCCGGAGACGACTTCGACCGTGCCGAGCATCCGCTGGCCGAGCTCGACAGGGCGCCGCTCCGCCCGCTCGTCGGCGGCGATATAGACCACCGCCCGGCCGGCCTCGGTGACCACGGCCTCCTCCGGGATGACCACGGCCTCGCGCTCGTCCAGGGTCACGTCGACCAGGACGAAGAGCCCCGCCGGCAACAAGAGATCGGGGTTGGGCAGGGTGGCGCGTACCCGGAACGACCGGCTGGTGACGTCGATGCGGGTGTCGACCGTGGTGATCGCGCCATCGAAGCTACGATCTGGAAAGCTGGTGCTGCGCGCCGTCACCGGCAGGCCGCGCGTCACCTGACCGTAGAAGGTCTCGGGCAGCGAGAACTCGAGGATCATTTCGCTCCGGTCATCGAGCGTGGTGAGCACCGTGTCGTTGTCGACCCGGGCACCCAGATCGACCCGGCGAATGCCGACCACACCATCGAACGGTGCCTTGACCGCGCGATCGTCGAGCCGCTGCGCCGCTCGATCGACCCGCGCCTGGGCCGCCCCGGCCGCGGCCTGCAGCTCGACCAGGGTGGCTTCGGCGATATTGTTGCTGGCCCGCAGCCTGCGGCCGCGCTCCAGGGCGGAAACGGCTTCCTGCGACATCGCCTGGGCTTCGGCCAGATCGGCCTGCTCGATCGCGTCGTCCAGACGGACCAGCACGGTGCCTGCCTCGACCGGCTCGCCGGGTTCGAAGCCGATCTCGACGATCCGCCCGGACGCCAGAGACACGATCTCGATCGCCTGATTGGCCAGCGTGGTGCCGACGGCCTCGGCGCGACTACGCACCGTCTCCAGCGCCGCCTCGGCGACCACCACGCCCACAGCCTGGTTGCCCCGCTGATTGCCTGCCGAGCCCGACTCCTCCGCGGTCAACTGGCCGTAGAGGACGAATCCGCCGGCCGCACCGGCGACGAGCAACATTGACACAATCAACTGGCGAATGATCGACAAGACCTCGTCTCCGGCGCGTATGATTTGTCGGATTACGCACTAGAGATGGCGCCAGAGGGCCGCATGGCAAGCAAATGTCCCGCCATTGATACACTTTAACCGGCGCGGGCCAGCAAAGGCTCGGCGTGTCGCGGCAGTGTCAAAGAAACGAGCCAAGCCGTGAGCAGAAATGCGGCAGCTGACGCCAATGCACCCGCCACCCCGGCCTGCTGGTAGACGAGCCCCGACAAGAGGCAGCCGGCGAGCCTTCCCGCCGCATTCGCCATGTAGTAAAAGCCGACATCCATCGCGACGTCCTCGGCTTTGGCATATGCCAGGATCAAGAAGGAATGCAGCGACGAGTTGACGGCAAAAACGGCCCCGAACAACCCGAGCCCGATGACAATGGCGAGCCCGGCGGCCGGGATCGGCTCTGCGACCGTTGCCGTATGGTCGACCAGGAGCGGCCAGGGCACGACCTGCGCCAAGGCGAGGATGAGCGCTAGCGGCAGCACGGCCAGCCCCAGAACCCAGAACCGCGCCGCCTTGACCTCGCCCTCGAGCCCCCCGGTGGTGCTCTTGATCAGCTTGGGGGCGATTGCCTGGACGAAGCCGTAGCCGATCACCCAGAGCGCCAGAAACGTCGAGACCTGAACGAAGTTCCAGCCCGCGATCTCGTAGAGGAAGATCGGCACCGCCACGACGAACCAGATGTCTCTTGCCCCGAAGAGGAAGAACCGGGCAACGGAGAGCCGATTGATCGCCGCCGACTTGGCGAAGAGTGCGGTCATCGGCGGTTTCGCTTTCGCCCGCCCCATGGCTCGGGGCAAGGAGACGAGCGTGCCGGCGAGAATGATCACGAGGCAAGTGGCGAGCAGCAACAGCCCCGCCTGAAAGCCGATCGTCGCCAAAAGGAGCCCGCCCAGGAAAAACCCCGCCCCCTTCATCGCATTTTTCGAGCCCGTCAGCAGGGCGACCCATTTGAAGAGCGCCCCCTCGGCGTCGTCCTTGACGATCAGCTTGATCGCCGACTTGGCACTCATCTTGGTGAGGTCCTTGGCGATCCCGGCCAGGCCCTTGACCGTCGACGCATAGATCACCGACCAGAAGAGCGGCCAGGCGGGATCGAGGGCGGCGAGCAAGGAAAGAGCCAGGATCTGCAGTCCCAACCCGGCATAGAGCGTCGCATTCAAACCGAACCGTGCTGCGATCCAGCCGCCCAGGAGGTTGGTGACGACCCCCATGAGCTCGTAGAGCACGAATAGCAGGGCGATCTGAAAGGGCGTGAAACCCAGTGTGTAGAAGTGCAGGAGCACGAGCATATGCAACGCGCCGTCGGTCACCGTCTGGCCCCAATAGGCCGCGGTGACGATACCGTAGGCCCGAACGTTCACGCGCCCCGGCCCAGCGCTCTCGAGACCTTGGCGACCAGCTCGACGAGCCGGCAGGCATAGCCCATCTCGTTGTCGTACCAGAGAAAAAGTTTGGCCATGGTGCCGTCGACCACCATCGTGGACGGCGCATCGACGATCGAGGAGCGGGTATCGCTTCTGAAGTCGATCGACACCAGGGGCCGCTCCTCGACCCCCAGGATCCCGACGAGCGGTCCGGCTGCCGCCTCGCGCAACACTTCGTTGATGGCCTCTGCCGTCGTCTGCTGCTCCAGCTCGAACACGCAATCGGTGAGCGAGCCCGTCAGCAGCGGCACCCGGATCGCATGGCCGTTCAGCTTGCCCTCGAGCTCCGGATAGATGAGCCCGATGGCGGTGGCCGAGCCCGTCGTCGTCGGGATCAGGGACATGAGTGCGGAGCGCGAGCGACGCAGATCCTTTTTCGGTGCATCGACGATCACCTGCGTGTTGGTGACGTCGTGCACCGTCGTGATCAGCCCGTGGCGGATGCCGAACGCCCGGTGGATCGGCCCGACGACGGGTGCCAGGCAGTTGGTCGTGCAGGAAGCCGCGGTGACGATGGGGTGCGCGTCCGGATCATAGAGGTGGTCGTTGACACCCATGACGATGTTCAAGGGCCCGTCCTTGACGGGTGCCGCCACGACCACCGACCGCACCCCGGCCTCGAGATAGGGCTCGAGCGCCGCCTGCGTGGTGAATTTGCCCGAGCTCTCGATGACGAGATCGACCCCCAGCTCGCGCCACGGCACATCGGCCGGGCGGCTGTGATCGGAAAAACCGATCCGTCGCTCGCCCACTCGAATGGCCTCGGCCTCGGCCGAGATGCCGGCACGGAAGCGGCCGTGGATACTGTCGAACTCGAGCAGGTGGGCCGCGGTCTCGGGACCGCCCACGGGGTCGTTGACATGGACGATATCGAGTGCGGGGAAGCTCCCCTCGACCCCGCCGAGGGCCACCCGGGCGGCGAGCCGGCCGATGCGCCCGAAGCCGTTGATGGCAACCCTCATGCCGCGGAGGACCCGGTGTCGTCGCTAGGGGCGGTCTTGCCGATTTCGTCGACCTTCTGCTGCAGGCTCATCCGGTCGAGCGCGCCGATCGGCAGTGAGACGAAGATCTTGATGCGATTGTCGAGGAAGCGGAAGGCCTCCAGGAAATGCGCCATGCGCAGCTGATCGCTGCCCTCCACCGACGCCGGGTCAGGCACGCTCCAGTCGGCGGTGATCGGCTGGCCTTCCCAAGGCGGGCAGCTCTCGCCGACGACCCGGTTGCAGACGGTGAAGACGAAGTCGAAGGCCGGCGCATTCGGCCCGGTAAAGAGCTCCCAGCCCTTGGGCCGGAGCCCCTCGGTCGGCAGGCGGGCCTGCTCGAGGACGCGGAGCGCCATGGGGTGGACGGCTTGCCCGGGTTCTGCCCCGGCGGAGCCGGCGTTGAAGCGGTCGCCCGCCCGGCTACGCAAAATCGCCTCGGCCATGATGCTGCGCGCAGTGTTGTGCGTGCAGAGAAAGAGCACGTTGAATTTGCGTGTGGTCATCTTTTCCGGACTCCCTGGTGGCTAGCGTCCCCACAGACGGCGACCGCTTGCATCAGCCCGCCGCAGATCTCGGGCCGGCCGTCGCAGCAATCCTCGGTGAGAAAGGTCAAGAGCCGCCGCAGCCCCTCGTAGTCGGCGGCGTAGAAGATCTGCCGCTGCCGCCGCCAGGAGGTCAAAAGCCCCGCCCGCTCGAGTTCCTTGAGATGAAAGGAGAGGGTGGAGGCGATGACATCGAGTTTCTCGGCGATCGCACCAGCCGCAAGCCCGCTCGGCCCCTGCCGCACCAAGAGACGCAGGATGCCGAGCCGGGTGCCGTGGCCGAGAGCCGTGAAGGCCAATACGGCGTCATCGTGTTCCATAGTTCACCAATCATCGAAACGTGCCATCGATACACATTGGTTAACCGATCGCACGATGTCCAACTAGCGCGCCGTCGTGACAGGCCGATGACAAACTCGACTCGCGCCTTCGGCGGGTGGGCGGCGATGTCCTCGGCAGCCGGCGCCTTGCCCGAGAGGGCGCTGGTGCTGTTGGCGACGCGTGACGGGGTGATCAGGATGCCGGCGTCGGATGGGGATGGTATCCGGGGCAGTGATCTTCATCAGGCGATAGTCGAGACCGGGTGATTTCGCCGCCGCATCGGCATTGGGCTCCAAGCAATCGCGCTTGGCACAACTCGTGCGGTAGACCTCCAGATCGCGCGTGTTTCCTTCTCGTTCAGCCGAAAATGCTACCGTGGACGGCGCCCGAGCCCGTCGCCATGGCGACGACAGGACCGAGGTAGTCCGCTGTCCGGGCGGTGCCCGATATGCAGCGGATGGCGAGCATGTTCGCCAGCGAGAAGGCCCGGCCGGCGAGCAAGAGCGGCTTGATTTGCTTGGCGAAGCCCCGGGTCTCGGCCATTCAGTCCTGGGCGTCGTCGCCACTCCGTAGGCCGAGGATGACGATATCGACGTTCACCAGTTGCGCGAGCTGCGGCACGTGCGGGACGAGGAGCGCCAGGAGGGCAACGGCGGCGGCCACGGCGAGAAGCGGCATCGGGCGCCAGCCATAGCCGACCAGCAGAACGATGGCGACCAGTGCGCCGAAGCCGCCGCCCAGCCACCATTCGAGCCAGGCGAGCGCAGCCCGTTTCTGCCGCACAGCATCGACAGGTGCTCGGCGGCAGAAGCGGGCTGCAACCGATCAGTACCCTGCGAATCCCGCCAGGGCGTCGAATAGAGTGGTGATGGACTCCTCCTCGTAGCCTTTGACGATGAAGACGAGCCGGGTGTCCTCGTCCGCCGAGGGCCAGGTGTCGAGCAGCACGGGTTCGTGGATGATGTGCTGCACGGCATGCAGCACCAGGGGTCGTTTCGGCGCCTCGCGGATCTTGACCAGCCCTTTGACCCGCAACAGGTTCGGTCCGGCGCTGGCGGTCAAGAGTTCGAGGAACGCGCTGAACGCACTCGCCTCGATCGGCTCGGCGCGGCGCAAGCAAAAGGCCCGAATGTCCGCTCCGTGACGGTTCGGGTCATGCGCATGGGCATGCCCTTCGAGGCTGGCAGCCCCGAGCCATTCCTCGACCTCTGCCGACCCGTGCCGCTCGCGCCAGGGCCCGAGGCCGAAGACTTGCTCCGGGGCCACAGCCCCATGCGCGCAGGCAATGATCTCGGCCACCGGATTGAGCGCCCGCAAGCGCTGCATCAGGGCCGCCGGCACGACTTCCCCCACGAGATCGACCCCCACGAGATCGACCTTGGTGACCAGGAGCCGATCGGCCATAGCCACCTGCTTGCTGGCCTCGTCCTGCGCGTCGAGCGTGGCGAGCCCGCTGACCGCATCGACCAGTGTCACGACCCCATCGAGCCGATAGCCGTGCGCGATCATCGGATCGGTCATCAGCGTCTGCAGGATCGGCGCCGGATCGGCGAGGCCCGTGGTCTCGAGGATCACCCGCTCGTAGTCCATGACCCGCGCCCGGCGCCGCCTGATGTCCAGATCACGGATGGCACGGCTGAGATCCCCCCGCACCGTGCAGCAGAGACAGCCCCCCACGACCTCGACGATGTCCTCGAGCGCCGTCTCGACCAGTTCGTGATCGAGCGGAACGTCACCGAACTCGTTGATGATCACAGCGGTCCGTGTCCAGGCCGGATCGGCCAGCACATGGCGCAGGAGCGTCGTCTTGCCGGCCCCGAGAAACCCGGTGACGACGGTGATCGGCAATTGCCGCTCGGGATCTGGATCGAAGCTCAAGCTACAGCGCCTCCGTCGCGCTCATGGTGATTGTCACGTGTGATGTTATAATATAACCCGATGCTGTCAAACTCTGAAAGGCGAACCGCAGCCATGCCGACAGTGCTCAGCAAACCCCTCCCGGTCACCGTGCTCTCCGGCTTTCTCGGTGCCGGCAAGACCACCCTCTTGAACCACGTGCTGAACAATCGCGAGGGCAAGAAGGTCGCGGTCATCGTCAACGACATGAGCGAGGTCAATATCGACGCCGCCCTGGTCGAGCGTGGCGGGGCCAACCTCTCGCGCACCGAGGAGCGGCTGGTCGAGATGACCAATGGCTGCATCTGCTGCACGCTCCGGGACGACCTCCTGAAGGAAGTGACGGCCTTGGCCAAGGACGGCCGCTTCGAGCACCTCCTGATCGAATCCACCGGCATCAGCGAGCCCATGCCCGTCGCCACCACC
>JAABSG010000120.1 GCA_011390475.1 Geminicoccaceae bacterium
GAGATCTACACCAAACCCCTGTGTCCGTTCTGCATTCGGGCCAAACGGCTGTTCAAGCAGAAGGGCGTCGACGTCACCGAGATCGACATCTGGCTATCCGCCGCGAAGAAGAAGGAAATGCTGGAGCGCGCCGAGGGACGCCGCACCGTGCCGCAGATCTTCATCGACGGCCGCGGTATCGGCGGCTGTGACGATCTCATGGCGCTCGATGCGGCCGGCGGTCTCGACCCGCTTTTGAGCGACGGGCCAGCCGCGAACGGAAGGGCGGTGGAGTGATCCGCTACCAGCTCCGCTGCAGCCGGGGACACGGCTTCGAGGGCTGGTTCAGGAATAGCGACGCCTACACCCGGGACGTCGAGCATCTCGACTGCCCAGTTTGCGGCGACCGGACGATCGAGAAGGCGATCATGGCCCCGGCCGTGCTGCAACGCGCAGCCGGCGTCAGCGGAGGCGATACTGCTACCCCGGCCGACCCCACCCTATCGAGCGACGCCACCGCCCGGGCTGCCGCCGGGCCTACCTTGCCGGCCAAGGCGACGTTGCCGACACCGGCTGAAGGGCCTTCGCCCGTGGCCGCCGCGCCGGCTCTCACCGTCAGCCCGGAGCAGGCGCAGCTGGCCAAGACCTTGATGCTGTTGCGCAAGCTCCGGACGCATGTCGAGACCAATTTCGAGCATGTCGGCGACCGCTTCGCCGAGGAAGCGCGCAAAATTCACTACGAAGAAACCGAGCCGCGCGGCATCTACGGCGAGGCGAGCCGTGAGGAGGTCGAGCGCCTGGAGGACGAGGGGATCGTCGTCGCCTCTTTGCCCGATCTGCCGAAGCTCGATGGCTGAGCGTCAGCCGAACCAGGCAATGGCGGCGGCGAAGAACAGGGTGGTCGCCAGCGCGTTCAGCCCCATGGCGAGGCCGGCGAAGGCGCCCGTCGTCTCGTTCACCTGAAACGCCCGAGCCGTGCCGATGCCGTGCGCGGCGACCCCGATCGCCAAACCCCTGGCGCGCTGGTCGGTGATCCCGAAGCGATCGAGCAACCAGCCGCCGGCGATGGCCCCCACCATGCCAGTTATGATCACCGCAACGGCGGTGAGTGAGGCAAGACCGCCCAGCCTGTCGCTCAACGCCATGGCGATCGGGGTGGTGACCGACTTCGGGGCGAGCGAGATGACGGTTTGCAGCGAGCCGCCGAGCGCCCAGGCGATGCCGAGCGCACTCAGGATCGCGGTCAACGAGCCCAGAACAATCGCCACGACCGTCGCCATGACCGAGCCGCGCAGTGCCCGGAGCTGACCGTAGAGCGGCACCGCCAACGCCACGGTGGCCGGGCCCAGCATGAAGTGGACGAACTGCGCACCCTCGAAGTAGTCGCCGTAGCGGGTTTCCGTGACGAGCAGCAAGCCGACAAGGAGACCGACCGCGATCAGCACCGGGTTGACGACGGGCCGCCGGCCGCTCTTCTCGTAGAGCCAAAGGCCGCCCTGGTAAGCGACGAGCGTCGCGGTCAGCGCCAGGAGCGGGCTCGCCGAGAGATAGACCCAGATGCGGTAGAGATCGTCGGTCATCGCCCACCCTCCCCGCTCGGGTTCGGCAAAGGCGGCCGGGCGAGGCGCTGCATCAGCCAGCCAGTGACGACGATGGTCAGGCCGGTGCCGAAGAGCAGGGCGCCCGCGATCGGCAGCCAGGCCTCGGCCAGGAGCCGCAGATGCAGGACCACGCCGACCCCGGCGGGCACGAACAAGAGCCCCAGATGCTGCAGCAGGCCGCGGCTGAAGTCGTCGAGCCCAGGCGAGCCGCCGCGGCGGACGACGAGGCCGAGGAACAGGAGGGCCATGCCGAGCACCGGGCCCGGGACCGGCAGGGAAAAGCCCGTGACGATGGTCTCGCCGACGAGCTGACAAACGAGAAGAATGGTGAGATAGCGGAGCATTGTGCCTCGCAAGCTTGGCTGAGATGGCGAACGACGACGCATAAAGCGATCGCCCGAACTCCGGCGATGTGGCAAAGAGCAGCCAAGGGCAAGCTGGCAGCGGAGAGGGCAGATGTTGAAGATCTGGGGGCGGACCAACTCGTTCAACGTGCAGAAGGTCATGTGGACGGCAGACGAACTCGGCCTTGCTCACGAGCGCATCGACGCCGGCGGGGCCTTCGGTGGGCTGGAGACCGACAGCTACACCGCCCTCAACCCCAACCGACGCATCCCGGTCGTGGAGGACGGTGAGTTGGCCCTTTGGGAGAGCAATGCCATCGTCCGCTACCTCGCCGCCAAATACGGCAGCGGCACGCTCTGGCCCGAGGATCCGGGCCTCCGCTCGCTCGCCGATCGCTGGATGGACTGGCAGATCACGACGCTCCAGCCGCAGCTCCACATCATCTTCTGGGGCCTGATCCGCACGCCGGAGGCCGACCGCGACATGGCCGCCATCGACGCGGCCGTCGTGGTCATCAAACCCATCTGGCAGCTCCTCGACGAGCATTTGTCGCTTCGCCGTTTCGTCGGCGGCCCCGATTTTACCATGGGCGACATCCCCCTGGGCTGCGCCGCCTGGCGCTATTTTAACCTACCGATCGACAGGCCGCGCCTGCCCAATCTGGAACACTGGTCGACGCGGCTTCAGGAGCGGCCCGCCTACCGCCGCCATGTCATGCTGCCGGTTACCTGACTAGGCGGCTGCCACGATGACGGAAGAGGAAGCGGCCGCCGCTGGCGAGACTCCGGACGAGGCCCCGCCCTTCTCGCTCAAGGGCGCGCTCCGCGATCTCTATTACGGCGCCGACCGCCGGGCCGCGCGCTTCCAGTACGGCCTGATCGTCTTCGATGTCCTGACCATCCTCTTCTTCCTCACGGTCACCTTCATGGCCGATGCCCGCTTCCTGTTCTGGGCAGATCTCGTCCTCGCCCTGGTCCTCGGCCTCGATTTTGCCGCCCGGCTCTACATCGCCCAGCATCCGGCACGCCAACTCCTCCATTGGATCACCATCGCGGACGCCATCGTCATCGTCTCGCTGATCGTGCCGCTCTTCACCGGCGACTACGCCACCCTCGCCTTTCTGCGCGTCCTGCGTGCCTTCCGGCTCGCCCGCTCCTACCACCTCTTCGAGACCCTCAAACGCCGGCACAAATGGGTCCGCCAGCACGAGGACGCGATCCAGAGCGCCATCCACATGGTGCTCTTCCTCTTCGTCACCACGGCCCTGGTCTATGTCCACCAAGCCGACCGCAACCCGATGATCGAGACCTACGTCGATGCCCTCTATTTCACCGTGGCGACCCTGACCACCACCGGCTTCGGCGACATCACGCTCGAAGGCGAGACCGGCAAGCTCCTCTCGGTCGCCATCATGATCATCGGCATCGCACTCTTCATCCGCCTCGCCCAGGCGATCTTCATGCCGGCCAAAGTGCACTACCGCTGCCCCGATTGCGGTCTCCTCAAGCACGAGCCGGACGCCGTCCACTGCAAGCACTGCGGCACGACCCTCGATATTCCCAACGAAGGGTAGTGAGCCGCACTTGTCGCCTGCCTGCGCGTCGGCCGAGCTGCCCCATGGCTGCACAGTCCGCAACAACGTCTGCGGATGCGGGTACCTGCGACGCCGGGGTTGTGATCCGCACGGCTCGTGGCGACCTGGCTCGACATCATCATCGGCATTCAGACACGCGTCGAGATCTGGACGGATGGTCCGGTTCCCCTGCCATCCGGACCTTCGACCGCAACCGCAAGGCCACCGTCGAATTCGCGCCCTGATTCAGATCGTCAGTCTATCGGCGTCGAGACCTAAGCGATGCTGTCGGCGCTGAACGACTGACTGGAAATCGCTTGGCTCTGAGGGACTCGAGTTGAACGAACCTCACGCTTCGTTGCCGCCGGCATTCGTCCCGCGCATCGAATCAATCGGCGCGCCGAGCCTCGCGGAACCGGCAACCCTGGCCTAATGGCCAGAGGGCGAGGCGGGGCGGCGACCGTGAGTCGAGCCAGTGTTGAGCGTCGTTCATTCCTCGCCCAAACGACCCGGGGTCGACCAGCTCTTCGCCCTGCTCACCCCGCCTTCAGTTGATTGGCGCTGATCGGCTGGACGTATTGCGGCTCGGTGTCCCAAGGGAAGAGGATCCAGGTGTCCTGGCTGACCTCGGTGATGAAGGTGTCGACCACCTCGCGGCCGGCGGGCTTGGCGTAGACGGTGGCGAAATGGGCTTTGGGCAGGAGCTTCCTGACGATTCGGCCGGTCTGCCCGGTATCGACCAGATCGTCGACGATCAACCACCCCTCGCCGTCCCCCTCGACCGATTTCAGGATCTTGGCGTCACCCCTCGTCTGGTCGTCGTAAGTGGCGATGCAGATCGTGTCGATCAGCCGGATGTCGAGTTCGCGGCTGACGATGTGCGCGGGCACCAGACCGCCCCGGGCGATGGCCACGATGCCCTTCCAGGGAGCACCCGAGGCCAGACGCCAAGAGAGCGCCTTGGCGTCGCGGTGCAGCTCGTTCCATGAAACCGGGAAATATTTCTGGTATGACTCGATCAACCTACGCCCCTTTCGCCGCCGGTCCTGACTGAGCCGGTAGAGGCCGCCGGCATCGCCGCTTGTCAAGCAAGAGGTCGGCGGCGAAGCTCCTCGGGTAGGCGGCACGGTCTCGGGAGACGAGCATGGACGACGAGTTGCCGAAGAAACCGAAGGAGTTCGCCCTCGGCAGCGACCTCGAGCGCCACTCGGTGGCCGAGCTCGAGGATCTGGAGGGTGAGCTGGAGCGCGAGCTCGCCCGGGTGCGCGCCGCACTCGCCAAGCGGCAGGACGTGCGCGCCGCGGCCGAGGCGTTCTTCAAGCGCGCGGGCGCGAACCCCGCCAGGGAGGATTGATGCGATTCTGCCCCGGTTGCGGCGGACCACTGGAGCGACGGATCCCCGAGTTCGATGATCGCGAGCGGCATGTCTGCACGGCCTGCGACGTAGTGCATTACAGCAATCCCAAGGTCGTGGTCGGCAGTGTCTGCACGCTCGGCGATCGGCTGCTTCTCTGCCGCCGGGCGATAGCTCCATCCAGGGGCTTGTGGACGATCCCCGCCGGCTATTTGGAGAACGGCGAGACGGTCGAGGAAGGCGCCCGCCGGGAGGCCTGGGAGGAGGCGCGGGCGGAGATCGCGATCGAAGGGCTGATCGCGGTCTACAGCATCAAGCGGATCGACCAGGTGCAGCTCCTCTACAAGGCCAGACTGACCAACCCAGAGGTCAGCGCCGGACCCGAGAGTCTCGAGGTGATGCTGACCGAATGGCACGACATACCCTGGGACGAGCTGGCGTTTCCGACCGTGCATTGGGTGTTGCGCCGGGCTCAGGAGTTGCGCGGGCAGGGCGGCCCGTTCGTGCCGGTCGGCAATCCCGACGCCGATGCCGCACTCGGGCGCGCCTGAAATCGGCCGTGAACGAGCAAATCGACCGCGAGCAAGAGCATTGACAGGGTGGTCAGGCGACACTAACCGCGATCTCATGAATGGCTCGAACACCCGTCGACGACGACGAGGCCGCTTGCGGTCTGCGCCCATCCGCGCGCCCTTCACAGCCGCCTGCTGAGCAGTATCGTCGGTAGGGGCCGCGGATCGAAACCTCGCCCCATCGATGATTGCCCGCCGCCATGTTCGTCATTCGCTCCGAAATGCCTGGCGATGCCGCCTCGATCGAGCCCTTGCTCGACCGTTGCTTCGGTGTCGACCGCCAGCAAAAGACCTCGTATCGCTACCGTGACGGCGTCCCGCCCTTGGCCGATCTCGCCTTCGTCGCCGCGGACGAAGACCAAAAGCTCGTGGGCGCCATCCGCTACTGGCCGGTCCGTTTGGACCGCCAACCGGCGCTGCTTTTGGGCCCGCTCGCCATCGATCCCGAACGGCAGGGGCGCGGCATCGGCCGGGCGTTGGTTTTCCACAGCCTCGAGATTGCGGCGGCCGCTGCCCATCGGCTGGTCTTTCTCGTGGGCGACCCCGCCTACTACGCTCGGTTCGGCTTTGCCGTGGCCCCGCCCGGCATCGTCATGCCGAGCGAATCGCCAGCCCGACTCAACTATCGCGTGCTCGATCCGAACTTGCGGCTGCCGCGGACCGGCATTCTGAAGCCACTGATCGTCACGCCTTCGTCGCCTGCCGACGTCGATACGCACCCGGCGACTGCCGGTCGGCCCAACGCGATTGCGATGGCGTCCGCCATCCACTAAATGGAGAGTGTCGGGGCGTAGCGCAGCCTGGTAGCGCATCTGCTTTGGGAGCAGAGGGTCGGGTGTTCGAATCACCCCGCCCCGACCATGGCGAACCGGCCGCCCGTTGGGCCGGAGGTCGCGGTGCGTTGCGGCCGGTTGGTCGGCTCGGCGAGTTCGGCGAGTTGGCGGGCATGTCGAGGTGCATTGCAGGCGGCACGAGGCACGAGGAGCCCCATGGCACAACCACCGCTGCACCTGATCATCGGCAACTACAACACCTCGTCCTGGTCGCTGCGTGCTTGGCTGACCCTCCGCCTCGCGAGGCTGGCGTTCATCGAGACGAGGATCCCGCTGCGTCGCCCGGAAACGTCCGAGCGGATCGGCCAACACTCGCCCTCCGGCAAATTGCCCGTGCTACTCGCCGAAGGCGTGCCGATCTGGGACAGCCTCGCAATCGCCGAATTCATCGCCGAGCTCGAGCCCGGAATCTGGCCGCTCGATCCCATTGCCAGGGCTGAAGCCCGGGCCATCAGCGCCGAGGTTCACAGCGGCTTTGCCGACCTCCGGCGACTGATGCCGATGGACATCGTCGACCGCTTCGCAGCACCGGGCCGCCTGCCCCGTGGCCTCACGGCAGACATTCGCCGGGTGATGACGATCTGGGAGCATTGCCGCGCCCGATTTGCTGCGCATGGGCCCTTTCTCTTCGGGGCCTTCTCGATCACGGACGCGATGATGGCGCCGATCGCCACCCGCTTCGTCACCCACGGCGTGCCACTGGCCGGTGCGGTCGAGGATTATGTCGACAGCGTGATGGCTTGGCCCGACATGGTGACCTGGTGCGACGCTGCCTCCGCCGAGGTGACGGAGCGCGAGACGACGGGCGGCTTGGCCATGACGAGCATCAGCCGCCCGGGTCGCATCCTCGGCCCGGAGCCAGTTGCGGCGCGGACAGCTACTCCGGCCGCGGCGGCACCGGCAGCGCAGGCCGCCACCGTACCGGTGACAGGGTCGAGCGAGGCGGCACGCGCCGCAGCGCCGCCAGACCTTGCGCCGAACCCAGCGTCATCGACACCCGACGTCAAGGGACTCGACGCCAAGGCACTCGAAAACAAGGGGCCCGTCGCCGCTGGGGAAGTGGCCGCGGATGCGACACCAGAGGTCGAGCCGGCCACGGCCGAGCCGACGCCGTCGTTCGTCAACCGCCCCATCGGGGACGATCGCGGCCTCGAGGACGACGCCATCCACCCGCCGCAGCCGGTCGAGGCCGGGCCCGAGCCGGCAATCGTCGACCCGGCGCCACCACCGCGCCGACGACTGTTCGAGTCGGCACCGATCGCCTCGAGTGACGATCCGGTCCTACCCGGAGCACCCCATTCGCCACCCGCCTCGATAGCAGAGCCCGAGCCGCGTGCGACCGCGAGTGGGCGGGGCGAAGACCGGCCCGCCGACCGAGCTCAGCCTGCCTCACGCAAGCTCGGCTGGCTGCGCCACGCGGTCCCGGCCGATCATTTCGACGACTCCGATCGACCGTATCGGCGCGCCGCCGCAGAGCCACCGGCTGCAGGCGACGAGCGGCCCAAGGCACCCGACCGAGCCGACTCCGAGGCGCCTCGAGCGCCGCTAGCGCCGCCGCAAGCACCGGACCAGCCACGGCCCAGCAGCCAAACGACACGATCGGCAGGCCCCGCGATCAAGCCCATAGGTGGCGGAATTCTTCGACGACGCTGAGATAGACGTCGCGCTTGAAGGGGACGATACGCCGCACGAGCTCGTCGGGTTCGAGCCATCGCCAAGCGCAGAATTCGGCGTGCGCGCCGTGGATGACGATATCACTGTCGCTGCCGGTGAAGCGGAAGGCGAGCCATTTTTGTGTTTGCCCGCGATACCGACCCTGCCACATCCGGCGTGCGATGTCCGGCGGCAGGTCATAAGACCGCCACCAGCGGCTTTCGGTGAGCAAGTGGGCCTTGTTGGTCCCCACCTCCTCCTCGAGCTCGCGCAGACCCGCTTCGACCACGGTCTCGCCCGGATCGATCCCGCCCTGCGGCATCTGCCATGCCTCGGCCCGCGTATCGCACCGCTGGCCGACGAAGACACGGTTTCGCACATCGAGCAGCACGATGCCGACACAGGGCCGATAGCCGGGCTTCGCCGCTTCGCTCACGGCACAGGTCATGACCTCGTCTCGGTAGCGCCAGCAGCAGAGTTCAGAAGTCGCATGCTCAGTGAACCGTCAGGAGATGGCTGACTGGGACAAGGCTGATGCCTTTGCTGTCGAGGCCTCGAGACCAATGCCACAGCCGATCGAAGGTCAAGGGGTACGACTGGACGAAACCCACAGCGAGGCCGTCGCGCAAGGCAGTGCCCTCCAGCTGGCCCAAGGCAGCGTCGATGGCCCCAGCTTCGGGCACCCGGTCGAGAGGGCCCGAGGCACTCGCGTAAGCCAGCCCGGCGGCGGCGGCGACCTCGGCCAATCGGTCGTCGCCGAGCTCGACGAAGCCGAGCCCACGGCCGGCGATCGCGGCAGCGATCGGGGCGAAGTCCTCTGGCACGGCGCTGAAGGCTTCGCTCGCGCTGACGAGCCCGAAATAGGCTTCACTCCGGCCCAGGACGCGCTCGAGCAGCCCCACTTGCAGCTCGGCTGCGGCGCCCGGCCGGAGCGCCCAGGGGCCGAAGGCGCTCGACGGGTGGTCGGCCGCCTCCAGCGGCAGCTCGAGCAGAACCTCATGGCCGTGGAACCGGGCATGACGCTGCCAGCCCGCGAGGTGAGCGGCATAGGGAGTGTGGGCGAGGCCGATCACGCCTGGCAGCATCACACTCTGCTCGAGCCGCTCGGCATCGAGCCCGAGATCGACCACGACGATGCCGATCAGGGCCCGATCGGCAACGGTGGCCGGCAACGATCGGGCATAAACCCGGCGCGCCTCCCGCCCGTCATCGGCGATGCGCGGCAGGGGCATGCCGTCTTGCCAATCGATCAACGCCGTATCGGCATCGAGCGGCGGGGCGGCCGCATCGGTGGACTCACCCGACACCTGCGGCGGTGGGGCGACCGGCGAGTCGAGGCCGAACAACGCGACCTGCTCGGGATGGCCGATCGCCTCGGCCGGCACGCTGCCCTCGATCCGCGGCACCGTGTCGTAGCGTAACGGGGCCTCGATGCCGAGTAGCCAGGCAGCCCCCAGCGCGAGCCCCAGGGCGGCGCCGAGGCCGGCAATGATGACGCCCGGCAAAAGCGGTGATCGCCAATCGATCGAGGCTCGCGATAAAGCTAGGCGCATGGCCGCCTCGAGAGATCGGATCCGAGCCCGCACCCCGTTGGACCAAACCGAGTGACGCACGGCCTCATGCCGAGCCACCACGCATGCCGAGCGGCATGCTCAACAGCCCGCAGCCCGCCGCTCACCCACGGGTCGGCGTACGGCCCTCGTAGAGAGCGATGCCGCGCAACAGATCGATGGCGCGCGCCAGCTGATAGTCGGTGCTGTCGAGCATCGCCGTCGCATCGTCCGTGTCTTCCACTCCGCCTTCGCCGTCGAGCCGGCCGCGGAGATCGGCCTCGCGCCGCCCATTGGTATCCTCGAGCAGCTCGACATTAGCCTGCTGTACCTCGATGTCGGGCGTGATTCCCTTCGCCTGAATGGAAGTTCCTGCCGGCGTGTAGTATCGGGCGGTGGTCAGCCGAATGGCGCCCTGGCCGGAGATCGGCATGATGGTCTGCACGGAGCCCTTGCCGAACGAAGCGGTGCCCATCACGATGCCGCGACGGTGATCTTGCAGAGCACCGGCGACGATCTCCGAGGCCGAGGCGGAGCCGCCATTGATCAGGATGACCATCGGTGTGCCGTCGATGATGTCGCCGGCGCGTGCATTGAAGCGCTGCACGCTCTGCGCTCGCCGGCCGCGGGTCGAGACGATCTCGCCCTGATCGAGAAAAGCATCGGCGACTGCCACCGCCTGATCGAGCAGGCCACCCGGGTTGTTGCGCATATCGAGCACGAGACCACGGAACTGATCGCCCATTTCGTCCTTGAGCTTGGCCACTTCCTCGCGCATCACCGCATTGGTCTGCTCGTTGAACGTGGTGACGCGGATATAGGCGATGTCACCCTCGGCGCGAGCGCGGACGGGCGAGATCTTGATGATCGCCCGCGCGAGGCTGATCGCGAACGGTTCTTCCCGCGACTGCCGCATCACCTTCAGCTCGATGTCGCTGTCGACGGGACCGCGCATCCGTTCGACCGCTTCGCCGAGCGACAGGCCCATCACCGGCTCGCCATCGATATGGGTGATCAAATCACCGGCCTCGATGCCGGCGCGATAGGCCGGGGTGTCGTCGATCGGCGAGACCACCTTGACCAGCCCGTTCTCCATCGTGACTTCGATACCGAGACCGCCGAACTCGCCCCGGGTCTGCACTTGCATGTCGCGGTAGCGATTGGGATCGAGATAGCCACTGTGCGGATCGAGAGCTGTGAGCATACCGTTGATCGCAGCCTCGACGAGTTCCTGCTCGCTGACCTCCTCGACGTATTCGTTGCGCACTCGCTCGAACACGTCGCCGAAGAGCTTGAGGTGGCGAATCGTGTCGCCGGAAGCCGATTGCGCCTGGGCTGGCGGCGGCGTCAACACACAGCCGGTGATCAAAAGACCAAAGACTGCCGCGAAGCCGAGCCGAGCTGCCACGTTTGTCATTTAGCTGCGTACCTTGTCCTGACCCGCCGCGAACCAGGTGAGCGGGTCGACCGGAACACCGCGACGGCGGAGTTCGACATAAAGTCGACCCGCCGTCTCGGCTTCAGGCTCGAGCGTGCCGACCATCTGCCCGGCTCGCACCGTCCAACCTTCGTGCACGACAAAGCGTGATAAACCAGAAAGTAGACTATGATATTCGTCGCCGTGATCGATGATCAAGAGGAGACCGAATCCGTCGTAGGCCCGGGCGAACACCACCCTGCCGTCGCGCGGGGCGCGAACCAGCCGTCGATCCTCGACCTCGATGGTGAGACCACGATCGAAAGGCGGCTTTTGCCCCTCGCCGAACCGGCTCACCACCGCGCCTGCTACCGGCACTACCTGCCCGGCGCTCGCAGCACCACCAGCCACGGGAACCGCCGGCAAGATCGACGTCATTTCCGGCAGATCGTAGTGCAGCGCACCGCGCACCGACCGCGACTCGATGGCCGCCCGCGCGGTCAGCATCTTGGGCTCCAGCATCACCAGCGACGACGACACGAAGGTTCCCGCGGCCACCGCCGGTGCCGCCACCATGGCGGTCGCCAAGTCGCGACTGGCCACCACCCGGTCCAGCCGCCGCGCCGCCGATGCCGCTGCCACGGTCGCGGCGTGCTGGCGGCTCGACACCTCCGTTGCCAGCAGTCGGTTCGCATCGATCGCGCGAGCCAGCCGCTCGGCCCGGGCCTCGGCATCGACCAAGGCCTGTCTGGCATCGACGCTTACCTGTTGGAGGCTGGTCACCCGATCGTCGAGGACGGCCCGCGCCGCGCGAGTCTCGGCGAGAGCGGATTTTGCAGCCGCAAACGGTCGAGCCAGCGACGCCGCAACAGCCCGAAGCTGTGCCAAACGCCGCGGATCCCCGGTCTCGTCCCGTGAAAGCTGGACGATCTCCGCCAGGAGCGCCTCGAGTCGATGCTGTTTTCGGGTAACGTCGACCAGCCGGTTGTCGACTTCGGCATCGAGCTTCAGCCTGGCCTCGGTGACAGCCGCGAAATCGCCGGCGAGACGACGCACGCGCCTTTCATTGCCCTGCCTAGTCGCGAGCGTCACCGTATATTGTCGCTTCAGGCGGGCCTGCCGCTCGACCAGCCGCTCGCGCTTCAGCGCCCACTCGGCCTCATGCATGGCAGCGAGCGCTGGCGCGATAGTCCTGGACTGCACCGGCTCGGCGATCAGGCCGGCGCGGGCCACGTCGTGGCTTGCGAGACCGAAAACGCAGGCGAGGCCGACCATTGTGGCAAAAAGCGTCGGCCGCCGCCGACCATGACGCCGCTCGCGGGGGAGCCGCTCAGCCATCCCCTACCGCCGACAAATTGCGTCCCGTCATTGCCGCCGGCTGGTCGATGCCGAGGAACGCCAACAGCGTCGGTGCCACATCGGCCAGCCGGCCGTCATGCAGCTGGACATCTTCGGCCGCCCCGACGAGAAAGCATGGGACCGGATTGGTGGTATGCGCGGTATGCGGCCCTCCGGTCTGCGGATCGCGCATCAGTTCGCAATTGCCGTGATCGGCGGTAACCAGCATCACCCCGCCCACCTCGGTCACCGCCTCGATCAGCTGTCCCAGACATTTGTCCACCGTCTCGACCGCCTGGATCGCCGCCGCCTCGACGCCGGTATGGCCGACCA
>JAABSG010000121.1 GCA_011390475.1 Geminicoccaceae bacterium
CAGCGCCACGCCCAGGAGAATCGGGACGGCGTAGACGATGCGATAGGCGAGATAGCGAAGCATGCTGGGCCGGCGACCTCTTCGTTGGAACGAAAGGCGCCGGCCCGGGCGGGTTCACCCGGGCCGGCTGTCATCGGCGGGGCTCAGTCCGCGAGGGTCATGGTCGCGATGTCGATGAACCAGGAGCGCGGCTGGACCACGTTCTCCACCCGGGGCGACATCGCCCGGGGCCCGACATCGTGGGCGATCCAGACGAAGGGCGCTTCCTCGACGATGCGCGCATGCAGGCGGGCCAGGGCGGCGTCACGCTCGGCGTCGTCGAAGCTGGTGCGCGCGTCGGCGATCAGCGCGTCGAACTCGTCATTGCCGAAATAGCCCCAGTTGTTCGACACCGGCGGGAAGGTGCCGGTCGAGGTGAAGCGGACCATGGCGAAGAACGGGTCCATCGCGGCGAACGAGACGTTGATCGCATCGGCCCCGCCGGCCGTCTCGTCGTCGGCGCCACGGCGCCAATTGGTGAAGAGCGTGTTCCACTCCAGCACGTCCAGTTCGACGTCGAAGTAGCAGTCGCGCAAGGACTGCTGGACGTATTCGTTCATCGGGATCGGCTGCATCTGGCCGGAGCCCGAGGCCGAGGTCTGCACCTTGACCCGGACCGGATTGTCGGCGGAGAAGCCGGATTCCTCCATCAGCGCCCGGGCGGCGTCGGGATCGTAGCGGATGTCGAAGGAGGGGTTGCCCCACCAGGGGTGATCGGGGCCGACGGTGCCCACCGGAATGGCCATCAGGCCACCGAGGAAGGCCTGCAGCTCCTCGCGGTTGATGCAGAGATTGGCGGCATGGCGGACGTTCTTGTCGAGCCAGGGCGAGCCTTCGAGGAAGGAGAGCTGCCAGGGCCAGACATGCGGCTGGGCGTTGGCGTGGATGACGAAGCCGCGGCTTTCGATTTGCGGGATGGTGTCGGGAGAGGGGGCCTCGATCCAATCCACCTGCCCCGAGAGAAGGGCCGCGGTGCGGGCATTGGCCTCGGGCATCGGGATCAAGACGACCTTGTCGATCTGCGGCACCCGCTTCTCGTCCCAGTAGTCCGGGTTGGCCGCGAGCTCGAGCCGCTCACGCGGCGTGAAGCTGGTGACCCGGAACGGGCCCGAGCCCGAAGGGTCGGCGGCAAAGGCCGTCCATGCCTCTTCGGCACTACCGGTTTCCTCGAACTTCGCCTGCCAATGTGTGGGCGAGGCCATGAAGAGGTTGGTGAGGTTCAAGGGCAGGAACGCGTCGGGCTCCGACGTGGTCAGCTCGACCGTCATGTCGTCGATGACGCGGGCCGAGCGCAAGGTCGGCATGCGCGAGGCGGTGACGCCGACCTGGCTCGCATCGAAGTGCGGCGCCTCCTGGTCGAGGACCTTCTGGACGTTCCAGACCACGGCCTCGGCGTCGAAGGTCGAGCCGTCGTGGAAGGTGACACCTTCGCGGAGTTCGAAGATCCACTTGGTGGTGTCGTCGGGATCGACCGTCCAGCTGGTGGCGACGCCCGGGATCAGCACCGAGGGCCCGTCGGCAACCGATAGGTCCCACTGGGTCAGGCTGTCGTAGATCGGAATACCGGTGAAGCGGTTGCCCTCGAAGCCCTGGTCGGGCTGGCCGAGGGTGCGCGGGATGTCGGCGGCGGTCATGCCGATGGTCAGCACTTTTTCGGCCGCGGCATCGGTCGGCAGGGCGGCAAACGAAAGAGCGGTGCCGGCCACCAGGGCTGCGGCAAAAGTCCGGGTGATGGTCATTGCGTTGTGCGTTCCCTTTTATGGTCGTCGGCGGTTGCGCTGCGTACACGTGGTCGGGGACGAGCAAGCCGCGTGCCATACGAGCGAAGCCGCTCGCCGGCGCTTGCCGTTGGCCGGTGGATCGCGCCATGATCTAGGATCATCGCTGTAACCGCCGGCATTGCGGGCCTCCCTGCGCCGTTGCCTAATTCGTTAGCATGCTGCCGTGAGAGTGACCAGTTGCACTTTTTGTCGGCAGACCCGGATGCATGGCGTCCTGGAGGGAGTTCGATGCGACTACTTTTGATCAACCCGAATACCAGCCCCGGGGTGACCGAAACCGTGGCCCGGGCCGCGCGCGCCGTGCTCCCTGGCGGTGTCGAGGTGGTGCCGGTCACCGGCCGGTTCGGGGCCCGCTACATCGCGAGTCGGGCAGCCGCAGCCATCGCCGGCCACGCGGCCCTCGACGCGCTCGCCACCCATGTCGACGATTGTGACGCGGTGCTGCTTGCCTGCTTCGGCGATCCGGGGCTGTTGGCCCTCAAAGAGCTCTCGCCCGTGCCGGTGGTCGGCATGGCCGAGGCCTCCTGCCACCTCGCCTGCACCATCGGCCAGCGCTTCGCGATCGTCACCGGCGGCGAGCGCTGGCCGGCCATGCTGGAGGAATTCGTGGCAGCACACGGGCTCGGATCACGCCTCGCCGGCATCCGCGCCCTCGCACCCACGGGCGATGTGCTGACCCGGGACCTCGAGGCCGGCATCGCCCAGCTGGCCGCGGCCTGCCGGCTCGCGGTCGAGCAGGACGGGGCAGACGTCGTGATCCTCGGCGGGGCGGCATTGGCGGGCTTGGCGGATCGCGTCGGCGAGGCGGCCCGTGTCCCGGTGCTCTGCTCGCTCGCCACCGGGATTCAGATGACGCTGGCGGCAGCGCGGCTGCAGCCTAGAAAGGCCGTGGCGGGCTCGCTCGCCCGGCCGCCGTCGATCGAGAGCGTGGGGCTGAGCGAGGCCCTCGGGGCCCGTCTCAGATGACGCGTCTCAGATGACCCGGCGGCGGATGGCGCCGGCCAGCTGCTCGACCGCGATGACGACGACCAGCACGACGAGGATGATCGTCAGCGCCTCCTTGTAGCGAAAGAGGTTCATCGCCGAGGTGAGCTCGACGCCGATGCCGCTGGCGCCGACGAGACCGAGCACCACGGCACTGCGCACCGCCTTCTCGACGCTGACGAGGCTGGTGGCGACGAAGGACGGAAAGCATTCCGGGAGGATGGCGCCTGCCATCACCGCCCCGCGCGAGGCACCGGCGGCACTGAGTGCAGTGGCCGGCCGGGGATCGATCTCCTCGATCCGCTCGGCGAAGAACCGAGCGCAAAAGCCGATCGTGTCCATGATGATGGCAAGAATGCCGGCCAAGGGCCCGAGGCCGACGGCGACCACGAAGATCAGCGCCCAGATGAGGTCGAGAAGGCGGTGCGCAGCGTCGCCACGATGTTGATGGCCAGCACGCGGATGATCGGATGCGGCGAGGTATTGCGGGCGCAGAGCAACGAAATCGGCAGGCTGAGCAGCACGCCGAAGGTGACGCCGACGATCGCCATGTTGAGGGTTTCCAGCATCGACCAGCCGATGACGTCGAGCCGGGCGGTGGATGGCGGCACGGCCTCGCCGAGAAAGCGGCCCATGTTGGAGGCGCCGCGCAACAGCCGGTCGAGGGTGACGTTCGCCCCGATCAGGCCCTGGATGAAGAAGGCCAGAAAGGCGAGGGCGACCACCCAGACGAAGACCGAGGGGGTCTCAAACCGCGGCGGTGGCGCGGGTTTCGGCGATGCTGACATGGGGGTCCTCACTCGGGGCCGGCGAAGCGTCGGGGGCCCGATCGTAGAGGCTGTCGAGGGTCGCCCGGTCGAGGGCGTCGGGAGTTGCGTCGAAGGCGACCCGACCGTGCTTGAGACCGACGATCCGACCGGCGTATTCGACCGCGAGATCGAGTTGGTGGAGGACACAGACGACGGTCATCTGGCGCTCGCGGACGATCTCGAAGAGCAGATCCATCACCTCGCGGACGGCCTTGGGGTCGAGACTGGCCACCGGCTCGTCGGCGAGCACGAGCTTGGCGTCCTGCATCAGCATCCGGGCAAACGCGACCCGCTGCTGCTGACCGCCCGAGAGCGTGTCGGTGCGCCGCCGGGCGAGATCGGCGAGGCCGACCCGCTCCAGACAGGCGACAGCACGGTCGCGGAGCACAGGGCGGGCGGTGGGTGCGAGGCTGGCGAAAAAGCCATCGCTGCCGAGCCGACCGAACAGCACGTTCTGGAAGACCGTGAGGTTGCCGACGAGGTTGAACTGCTGAAAGACGCTGCCGATCGAGCGGCGCAAGCGCAGCACCTCGCGGCGCCGAGCGCGACCGATATCGACACCCGCGATTTCGATCCGCCCGTTGGTCACCCGCTCGAGACCGAGCAGGCACTTGAGCAGGGTCGACTTGCCGCAGCCATTGGCGCCGAGCAGCACGACGCCGTCGCCGGAGGTGATGGAAAAATCCACCGCCTCCAGTGCCCGGGTGCCGTCGGGATAGGTCTTGCCGACCCCGCTGACCTGGATTTGCAACGGCTATTCGGCCACGAGGCCGAGCGTGGCATAGGCCTCGCGAACGACGTCGTAGGAGCTGTCGTCGACGTCGACCAGCTTCGAGCCGACATAGCGGTCGCGGCCCTCGGGTGCCAGAGTGGCCTGGATCAGGGCCTCGCCGTTGGCCATCATGCGGTCCTTCATGAAGGCGACGCAGTCGGGCGAGATGTGCGCACCGGCGACGATCAGGTCATCCGGCATCGGCGGGCTCTGCACGAGGATCTCATAGCCCTCGCCGGCCATCTCGACGAAGCTGTCCCAGTCGCGCACGCCCGTGCCCACGGCCTGCACGTCGCGGTTGATCAGCGCCTGAAAGCGGGTGCCGTCGATGTTGAGGATCTCGACGTCGCGGTCGACGTCGAGGCCGGCCTCATGCAGCATGTAAGCTGGGATGATGTGGCCGGTGGTCGAGCCCACGTCCTTCATCGCGATCTTCGTACCCTTCAGGTCGGTGAGCTCCTCGTAGCCACTGTCCTCGGCGACGATGAAGATCGAGGCGTAGTCCGGCCGCGAGAGGCTGACGACCGGCTGGGCACCCTCGATCCGCGACTGCAATGCCACGTATTCGGAGGGGCCGGTCATCACCACGTCGACCTGCTCGAACTGCAGTGCATTGACGACGGCGGTGCGGTTGCCGACCGGGAAGAACTCGACGGAAACACCTAGCGCTTCCTCCATCACCTCGACGAAGGGGCCGAACGACCGGCGCAATTCCTCGAGGCCCTCGACCCCGGTATCAGCATAGCGCAGCGTGTCCGGGCAGCCGTGATCGGCGCCGGTCTCGGCGGCAGCGGTGCCGGCCGAGGCGAGAACGGCGATCGCGCTGGCGGTGCAAAGGGCGGGTGCTCGGCGTCCATTCACGGTGCTCTCTCCAGAGAATGGCTCGCCCCGATCGGTGGCGCGACGACGCGCGCCCGCGTCGCCGACTCGGCAGCGGTATGGCTCGGATCCGGAGAGCTGAGCAGCTCGGCGTGACAGCGGCATGACAGCCGCCGATGGCAGCTAGCTTTGGCGGAGCAACGCCAACGCCTGGCTGTGCAACTCGGGCGTGGCGGCGGCCAGGACCTCGCCGGTCGACCCGAGGCCGAGCGGCTGGCCGGCCCAGTCGGTGACGACGCCGCCCGCGGCCTCGACCAGCGGCACCAGGGACAGGTAGTCGTAAGGCTCGAGATCGGTCTCCAGCATCAGATCGACATGGCCCGAGGCCAGGAGGGCATAGGCATAGGCGTCGTAGCCGTAGCGGTTGACCCGGCCCTGGTCGGCGAAGCGCTCGAAGCGGGCGGCCTGGGCCGCGTCCTCGGGCGCGTGGCCGGCGCGGTAGATGGCGGCGCGGGCGAGGCTGGTGCAGCCGCTGGTGGTGATCGGCTGGCCATTGAACCAGGCGCCGCGGCCCTTGACGGCGTGGTAGCGCTCGCCGATCGCGGGGGTGTCGACGATGCCGATCACCGGCACGCCATTGTCCAGCAGGGCGACGAGATTGTTGAACAGCGGCATGCCGGTGATGAAGGAGCGCGTGCCGTCGATCGGGTCCAGCACCCAGACGAAGCGGTGGTCGAGCCGTTCCCGGCCGTGCTCCTCACCGAAGATGCCGTGCTCGGGCACGCGCGCCGCCAGGACCTCGCGCATCACCCGCTCGGTCTCGCGATCGGCCACGGTGACGGGCGAGAGATCGGCCTTGTCGACGATCTCCATCGGCTTCCTGAAATAGCCGAGCGGGATCGGCCGGGCGGCTTCGCTCACGGCCATGGCCGTGGCCAGGAGGTCGTCGAGGGTCATGGCGTGTGCTTCCGCGTGCCGGGCTCAGTGCTCGAGCGTGCGCAGTCCCAGATGCTCGCGCAGCGGCTCGAAATCGCGGTCGTTGTGCAGCAGCCACCAGTCCTTGTCGAGGCAGCGCGTGGCGATCAAAAGGTCGATGGTCTTGCGCGCCGTGATCCCTGCCGGTGAAGCCGGCGATCGTATGCTGCCGCCTTCCCGGCGACAGCCGGGTCGATCAGGTTCACCGCCTCCAAGCGCCCGCGCAACGCGCTCGCTTTCTCGCCCTCGCGCGCGACCAGGTGGCCCAGCAGGACCGCGACGACGATCGAGTCGCCCACGGCGATCTCGGCGTGGTGTAGAATTTCCATTTGACCTCGGGTGCGAAGCGGCGGAAACGGGCAATCCAGCCACCAGCCATCGGATGCCCGTCATGACCTTCGCCCGCTACCCGAGCCTCGAGAACACTGTCGTCTACGTCACCGGGGGGGCTTCGGGAATCGGTGAGCAGATCGTCCGCGCCTTCGCCGAGCAGGGCTCGAAGGTGGGCTTTTTCGACTTCGACGCCGAAGGCAGCGAGCGGCTGCGGGCCGAGCTCGCCGGGGGTGGCGCCGGTGTGCAGTTCGAGACCGTCGATCTGCGCGACATCGAGGCGCTACAGGCGGCGTTCGCCCGGATGCAGGCCGGCCTTGGAGCGGCCCAGGTGCTGGTCAACAACGCCGCCCGTGACGATCGGCACGGCTGGGAGACGGTGACCTCGGACTATTACGACGAGCGTATCGCCACCAACCTCAAGCACATGTTCTTCGCCATCCAGGCCGTGGCGCCCGGCATGATCGCCGCTGGCAAGGGCTCGATCGTCAACATGGGCTCGAACTCCTGGTGGGAGGCGGGCGGCGGCATGCCGGTCTACACCACGGCCAAGGCGGCGGTGCACGGCCTGACCCGCGGCATGGCCCGAGACCTCGGCCCGCACCGCATCCGGGTCAACACCGTGGTCCCGGGCTGGGTGATGACCGAGCGGCAGAAGACCTTGTGGGCGACGCCCGAGGCGCTCGAGAAGCACCGCCAGCGGCAGTGCCTCCCCGATTTGATCGAGCCGGTCTACCTCGCCCGCATGGTCCTCTTCCTCGCCTCCGACGATGCCGCGATGTGCACCGCCAACAACTACATGGTCGAAGCGGGCTCGATCTGAGCCGGTTCAGCCCTCGGGCACGATATCGCAGACCAGCGCGGTGGCGGGCATGTCGCCACGGTTGAAGAACCAGTGGGTGGTGTGCTCGTCCTCGACGAGGGCGTCGCTGCCGTTGGCAGTGTAAGTGGTCTCGCCCTCAAGCCGACCCTCGACCCATTCGCCGGCGACGACCTTGACCAGCCCCGGGCGGGTGGTGTGCGGATGGGCAGCGATCTGGCCGCCGGGGGCGATGGTGATGGCGCGCAGCTGCAGGACATGGCCGTCCAGGCCGACTGTGGCCTGCATCGACTCGGCCGGGACGACCCCAAGGGTCTCGACGGTGAGCCCGACATGCTCGGCTGGCGGCATGGCCTCGGCCGCGATCAGGGTGATGCCCCAGTCATGCGGGCCCTCGCGCTCGACGGCGGCAGCGGCACTGCCGGCGCTCGCGGCCAGCAGGCCGCAAGCAAGCACCGCGAGCATGCCGTGACGGGGTGTGCGTAGGCTGTCGTCGATCGACCTGATCATCGCCGTCTTCCTTCTGCTGAAATCGTGATAAGGTGACGCTAGTCCGCCATTTGCCGCTCGACCAACGAAACGAATTCGTTGGTCCAGGAAGGGAAATCCTGGGCGATGCGCCGTCGCTTGCCGCATCTTTCCGCCATTCAGGGGTTCGAGGCAGCGGCCCGGCACTCGAGCTTCAAGCGCGCCGCGGACGAGCTCAACCTCACGCAGTCGGCGGTCAGCCATCAGGTCAAGGCGCTCGAGGATTTCTTGGGCGTTGCCCTCTTCGAACGAACCGGCAACCGGCTGCAGCTGACCCAGGAAGGCCGGGACTATTTCGCCGAGGTCGGCGCCGGGCTCGGCCGGCTCGAGGCGGCAACCCACCGGCTCGCCGGCGACGGCAGCACCGAGATGCTCGGCGTGCGGGGCACACCGGCCTTCATGGCCCGCTGGCTGACGCCGCGGCTCGATGGCTTCCGCCGCTGCGCGCCGGGGATCGAGCTGCGGCTGACGACCGGCCTGCCCCCCACTGATTTCTCCGGCCGCGACGTCGACGTGATCGTCCATTGGGGTGGGGCGCCGGTGCCGGGGGTGCGCATCGACCCCTTCCTGAGCTCGTCCCGCTTCCCGGTCGCCAGCCCCGATCTCCTGCGCCGTGCCGGGCCTTTTCGCCGGCCGATCGATCTCGCAAGGGTGACGCTCTTGCACGACATGGTGGGCGATGCCTGGCAGGCCTGGCTGGAGCGGCAGGGGGCGGCGGGTTTCCCGCACGAGAAGGGGCCGCGCTTCGAGCATTGCGAGCTGACGCTCGGGGCCGCCGAGCGGGGCCAGGGCGTGGCGCTGGCCTATGGTGCCCTGATCGAGAGGGAATTGACGACGGGCACGTTGGTCAGGCTGTTCGACGCGGCCACGGAGCAGGCCCTGATTTATTCGCTCGCCTGCCTCGAGGGCCGCGCCGAGGTGCCGAAGATCGCGGCTTTTCGTGCCTGGATTCTGGCCGAGGTCGCGCCGACCACGCTGCCGGTGGCAAAGCGCCTGCAGGTGGTCTGAGCTTTGGACCAGGACGCATCGGAACAACCGGCTGGCGGCTGCGAGCGCTCCCCGAGACCGGCTTCGATATTGCGGCGCAGCACGAGGTGTGGTTCTCTGACCATCACGCCTTTCAGGCGACACGAAACGGAGGTCAGCGATCGGCGAAAAACGTCCGCGCACCCTCTATCTGCTGCAACGCCGCTACCAGCAGCGCGGCAACCGGGCCGGCGTCGCTGGTGGCCTGATCGGCCTCGCGATCTCGGTGATGGCGCTCCTGCCGGCGATCGTCGCGGGCGAGCGGGTGCCGCTCGCCTCGTTCGGCATCGCGATCCTGCTGATCGGCACCTCGGCCCTGGTGCCCTACCTGTTCCTCCGTTGGCGCTGGCAGGTGATCCGCAAGCGGCACGAGGACTGAGAGTTCAGCCGGGCGGCGCCGCCGTCTCTCGGGCGGGCTCGATGCCGCCGGCCCTGAGCTTCGCCTCGGCCTCGGCCTGGATCGCCTTGCAGAGGGCGGTGAGGAACGGGTCGTAGGCGCAGGGACGCTCGATCTTGTCGTAGATCAAGGTGTACTCGGCATCGGTCCAGGTCGAGAAGTCGGCGAGGTTGTGCTGGATCTGCACCTCCAGATTGTCCAGCGCCCCGGCGAACCGGGCTTCCGGGGTCACCCGTGCCTCGAATTCCAAGAAGAGCGCCTTGATCCGCTCGCCGGTGGGCGGGCCGAGCCGTGCTTCGATCTCCAGGATCGCTGCGGCCTCGCGCGCCTGCTTGAGCCGCTTGCGCTCGGAGGTATCGAAATAGGGCACGTCGCCGACCAGTGCTTCGACCAGGTCGTGAACGACGATCATCTCGAGCGTCCGGCCGAGATCGACCGGCTCCTCGAGGTGCGGGTGCACCAGGATCGCCATCAGCGCCATCTGCCAACTGTGCTCGGCCACGCTCTCCCGCCTACCGTCCGAGAGCCAGCTGTGCCGCAGCTCGCGCTTGAGGCCCTCGCTCAGCTTCAAGAAGTCGAGAATGGTGCCGACGGCTGGCGCCCCCGCCATCAAGCCGCCCCTGCCATCAGGCCACCTCGACGCGCCGGGCTGCCTTCTTGCGCTCGTTCGGGTCCAAGAAGCGCTTTCTGAGCCGAATGTGCTGCGGGGTGACCTCGACCAATTCGTCGTCGGCGATATAGGCGATGGCCCGCTCCAGCGAGAGCTTGACCGGCGGGGTCAGGAGCACGGCGTCGTCCTTGCCCGAGGCCCGCATGTTGGTCAGCTTCTTGCCCTTCAGCGGATTGACCTCGAGGTCGTTGCCGCGATTGTGCTCGCCGATGACCATGCCGGAATAGACCTTGGTGCCGTGCTCGATGAACATCACGCCACGGTCCTCGAGATTCCAGAGCGCATAGGCGACGGCCTCGCCCTGCTCGCCGCTGACGATCACCCCGGTATGCCGCTGGGCGATCGGGCCGCGATAGGGCTCGAAGGCGTGAAAGAGGCGATTCATCACGCCGGTGCCGCGGGTATCGGTGAGAAACTCGCCGTGATAGCCGATCAGTGCTCTGGACGGGGCGTGAAAGACCAGCCGCTGCTTGCCCGCACCCGCCGGGCGCATCTCGACCAGATCACCGCGCCGCTTGGTCAGCTTCTCGACGACCGAGCCGGCGTGCTCCTCGTCGACATCGATGACGACCTCCTCGATCGGCTCGAGCCGCTGGCCGGTCACCGGATCGCTCTGGAAGAGCACGCGCGGCCGGCTGATCGAGAGCTCGAAGCCCTCGCGTCGCATGGTCTCGATGAGCACGGCGAGCTGCAGCTCACCTCGGCCCGCCACCTCGAAGGCGTCGTTCTCGGGCGAGCGGCTGACCTTGATCGCCACATTGCCCTCGGCCTCGCGCATCAGGCGGTCCCAGATCTGCCGCGAGGTGACCTTCGACCCGTCCTGGCCGGCATAGGGGCTGTCGTTGACCGAGAAGGTCATGGCGATGGTCGAGGGATCGATCGGCTGGGCCGCGATCGGTTCTTCGACCAAGGGGTCGGCCAGGGTGTCGGCGACCGTGGCCTTGGTGAGCCCGGCAATGGCGATGATGTCGCCGGCCTCGGCCATCTCGACCGGCTGCCGCTCGAGGCCGCGAAAGGCCAGGATCTTGGAGATGCGGCCCTGCTCGACCAACTCGCCGGTCCGGCTCAGCGCTTTGATCGTCTGGTTGGCGCGAATGACCCCGCTCTCGATCCGCCCGGTCAAGAGTCGGCCGAGATAGGGGTTGGATTCCAGCGTCGTCGCCAGCATGCGGAAAGGCCCGGTCGCATCGGCCACCGGCGGCTTCACGTGCTGGAGGATGAGATCGAAGAGGGGCGCCATGTCGGTCTGCTGGTCACCCAGCTCACGCACCGCCCAGCCGTTCTTGGCCGACGCATAGAGATGCGGGAAGTCGAGCTGGTGCTCGTCGGCATCGAGAGCGGCGAAGAGGTCGAAGATCTCGTCGAGCACCGCCTCGGCGCGCTGGTCGGGCTTGTCGACCTTGTTGATCACGACGATCGGCCTGAGCCCGATCTTCAAGGCCTTGCCGAGCACGAACTTGGTCTGCGGCATCGGCCCCTCGGACGCGTCGACCAGAAGCAGGCAGCTGTCGACCATCGACAAGATGCGCTCGACCTCGCCACCGAAATCGGCGTGGCCCGGGGTGTCGACGATGTTGATGCGGACATCGTGCCACTGCACCGATGTGCATTTCGCGAGGATGGTGATGCCGCGCTCGCGCTCGAGGTCGTTGCTGTCCATCGCTCGCTCGGCGACGCGCTGGTTGTCGCGGAACGTGCCGCTTTGTTGCAGGAGGCAGTCGACCAGGGTCGTCTTGCCGTGATCGACATGCGCGATGATCGCGATGTTGCGCAAATGCATGGGGGCAGGTCCGGATGACACGCAGGCGTGCGAGGAAATGGGATGAAGCTCGTATCGGGTGCGCCGCGGCGCGTCCTGACGGTTATATAGAGAGTGATCGTGACCGTTGCGAGCATGTCGGTCTTTGTGTTCCCTTGATCGGGTGTCTAGTGTCCAACGCGTAACAATTCGAAAGCAGGCCGATGCGCCATCCGCCGCAACCCCATCCGCCGCAACCCCGTCTGCCGCAACCCCGTCTGCCACAGCCATTGGCGACCATGCCGCCGGCCACGGCCGCCGCGGTCGAGGTGCTGTTCACCGACATCGACGACACGCTGACCCTCGACGGCCGACTGCCGGCCACCGCCTATGCGGCGCTCGAGGCGCTGGACGCCGCCGGCATCGCGGTGGTGCCGGTCACCGGCCGGCCGGCCGGCTGGTGCGACCTGATAGCGCGGCTCTGGCCGGTGGTGGCCGTGGTCGGTGAGAACGGCGCCTTCTACTACCGCTACGACCGCGCGGCCCGGCGCATGCTCCGCGTCTACGTCGAGCCGGCCGAGGTGCGCGCGGCGGATCGCCGAAAGCTGGATGCGATCCTTGCCGAGGTGCTGCAAACCGTCC
>JAABSG010000122.1 GCA_011390475.1 Geminicoccaceae bacterium
TATGCCACCCAGGGTTGGCAGGGTGCCGACGATGCGCCCGATTGGTGGCTGGTCGATGCCCGCGGCAATGGCCGGCTGATCTGGTCGCCCTTCTTTCTGCTCCGGGCGATCGTCGGTCTCGTGCGGCGGCGTCCGGACATCCTGCACCTCAACATCGCCAACAAGGGCAGCACGCTGCGCAAGCTCGTCTTGAGCCTCGTGGCGGGACGGCTACGGATTCCGACGATCATGCATCTGCACTTCGGCGCGTACGCCGAGGATCTGGCCCGTCGTCCGGCCTTCGTGCAGCGGCTGGTATCGGCGATGTTCCGGCGGGCCGAGCTGGTCCTCGTCCTCGGCCAGAACGACGCACGGATGGCCGAAGAGGTGCTCGGCGTCGCCCGCGAGCGCATCAGAGTCCTGCACAACGCGGTGCCTGATCCGGGCCCGCCGCCGGTGCGCGCCGGCCGCGAAGGGCCCGTTCAGCTGCTCTTTCTCGGCCGCTTCGATGCGCCGGACAAGGGGGTGCGCGAGCTGCTCCAGGCACTCGCCACACCGGAACTTCAGGCGCTCGACTGGCGCCTCGTGGTGGCCGGCCGGGGCGAGGTCAGGGCGCTGTCGCCCGCGTTGGAGGGACCAGGGGTCGCCAGGCGGGTGACCTTCACCGGCTGGCTGTCCCAAGCCCAAGTCTACGACCTCTGCCGGGCCGCGGACGTCTTCGTCCTGCCGTCTTTCCACGAGGGCCAGGCGATGTCGCTGCTCGAGGCCATGGCGCATGGGCTCGCCATCGTCACCACGCCGGTGGGCGCGCATCGCGAGGCGGTCGAGGACGGCACGGAAGCGCTCTTCGTGCAGCCGGGCGACGTCGCCGTCCTGGCCGCGGCCCTCGGCCGGCTGATCGACAATTTTGCCCTGCGTGATGCATTGGGCAGTGCCGCGCGCCGCAAGTACTGTGGCAGTTTCGACGCAGATCAATACTCAAAAACATTGCTGCAGATTTATGGTCGCGTCAGAGGCGAGTAGAAGCGGCTCGTCTGTCTAAAAAATTGATAAAATAGTGGCTTGCAACGCTCAACCTCAGGCTTAAGCTCAAGGAAGGTAGGGGGTTAGTGCGCCTTTTTCAGGTTTAGTCGGAGCGTAAAGCCAAGGGACTGGTTGTCGCCTGCCGACGTTGGAAAAGCGCACAGCGGAGGGGCGGAAACGTTGATAACGAGTCGAAGCCAGTGATCGCGCGTCTGTCGCCGCCACGGGCGGCGCGGCAAAGCTTTTCGGCCTGTGGTTCGCACCACGGGCGAGGGGCGACCGTCGCGCTCGAGGGCAATCGCCGGCGGCGCGTCCCGAGCGTGCCCCACCGTCGTTCGAGCAGGCCGACCGCAACAGTGGTCACACTGTTGCGCATGTGCAACGTCATTGCCGGCGAGCGACGCGGCAAGGCGGTGGTGGAGGTAACAAATCCGTGAGCAAGACCGCTCTCGTCACCGGCATCACCGGCCAGGACGGCGCCTATCTGGCCGAGCTTCTGTTGCAAAAAGGCTACATTGTTCATGGCCTGAAGCGGCGATCGTCGTCCTTCAACACCGGCCGGATCGACCATCTCTACGAGGACCCGCAAGAGCAGGACCGCCGGCTGGTCCTGCACTACGGCGATCTCACCGATGCGACCAATCTGATCCGCGTCGTGCAGGACGTGCAGCCCGACGAAATTTACAATCTGGCCGCGCAAAGTCATGTAAAAGTCAGCTTCGAGACTCCCGAATACACGGCCAATGCGGATGGCATTGGGACACTCCGCCTGCTCGAGGCGATCCGGATACTCAAGCTCGAGGGCAAGACCCGATTCTACCAAGCCTCGACCTCGGAGCTCTACGGCGCGGCGGCGGCACCGCAGGACGAGACGACGCCGTTCTTGCCGCAATCGCCCTACGCCACGGCCAAGCTCTACGCCTACTGGATCACCAAGAACTACCGTGACGCCTACGGGCTGCATGCCAGCAACGGCATTCTCTTCAATCACGAGAGCCCGCTCAGGGGCGAGACGTTCGTCACCCGCAAGATCACCCGGGCCGTGGCCGCGATCGAGCTCGGCCTCCAGGATCAGCTCTATATCGGCAATCTCGATGCGCTGCGCGATTGGGGGCATGCCCGGGACTACGTCGAAGGGATGTGGCGCATCGTCCAGGCGACGGAGGCCGACGACTGGGTCCTGGCGACCGGCGAGGCGCACAGCGTGCGGTCCTTCATCGAGCGCGCCTTCGCCGAGGTCGGCAAGACGATCGTCTGGCGGGGCAGCGGCGAGGCCGAGACCGGCATCGACCAGGCGACCGGGCGCCCGCTGGTCGCGGTCGATCCCCGCTACTTCCGCCCGCTCGAGGTCCACCACCTCAGGGGCGATGCGACCAAGGCCAGAACCCGGCTCGGCTGGCAGCCGAGGACGGGCTTCGCCGATCTCGTCAAGGAGATGGTCCAGGCCGATCTCGCGAGCTTGTGCCGCGAGCGGGCGAGTGGCCGAGTGATCTACGAGGCGGCGGAGTAATGGCGTACCGCTTCGACATCGCGGGCCAGAAGGTCTTCGTCGCCGGCCATAACGGCATGGTCGGCCGGGCGCTGGTGCGGCGCCTGGAGCGCCTGCCGGTCACGGTTCTCACGGCGTCGCGCGAGGTGCTCGATCTCACCGACCCGGCGGCGGTCGAGAGCTGGATGGCGGCGAACCGGCCGGGCGTCGTCGTCATCGCGGCGGCCAAGGTCGGCGGCATTCTCGCGAACAAGACCTATCCGGTCGATTTTCTCGAGCAGAATCTGCTGATCCAGACCAACCTGATGCGGGCCAGCCATCGCCAGGACGTGGCCCGGCTGCTCTTTTTGGGCTCGTCCTGCATCTACCCGCGCGATTGTCCGCAGCCGATCAAGGAGGATTACCTCCTCTCCGGCCCGCTCGAGCCCACCAACGACGCCTATGCCCTGGCCAAGATCGCCGGGCTCAGATTGGCGCGGGCCTACCGGGAGCAGCACGGCCGGGCCTGGATTTCGGCCATGCCGACCAATCTCTATGGGCCCTTCGACAATTTCGACCTGGAGAACAGCCACGTGTTGCCGGCGCTGATCCGCCGCTTTCACGAGGCCGCCGCAAGCCGCGCGCCGAGCATCACCATTTGGGGAACCGGCACGCCGCGCCGCGAGTTCCTCCACGTCGACGATCTGGCGGACGCCTGCATCCACCTGCTCGGCCACTACGACGACGCCACGGCCATCAATGTCGGCACCGGCGAGGATCTCACCATCGCCGATCTCGCCCGCAGCATCGCCCGGATCACCGGCTACGACGGTGATCTCACCTTCGACACGACCAAACCCGACGGCACGCCGAGGAAGCTCCTCGACATCACCCGCCTGACCGCCACCGGCTGGCAGCCGCGCATCGCGCTCGAGGCGGGGCTTGCCGACACCTGCACCTGGTATCGCGCCAATTCGACCGCCATCGCCGCCGGTGGCCGCCATGCGGCCTGACCAGCCTTTGAAAGTGCTCTCATGACGCACATGACCCGCGACGGGGAACCCCCGATCCTACTGCCCGAGCCCGAGCGATTTCGGGTGTTGGGCGTGCCGGTGAGCGCCATCGACATGGCGCAGGCGCTGGCCCATATCGACCTCTTGACCCGCCAGAAGCGCAACGAGCGGGGTTCCTATGTCTGCGTTCGCGACGTCAACGGGGTGATCGAGTGCCAGCGCGATGCGCGCTTGCGCACGATTCACGAGCAGGCGGCGCTGGTCACCCCCGACGGCATGCCCATGGTCTGGCTCGGCAAACGCGCCGGCTTCGACCATATCGATCGGGTCTACGGTCCCGACCTCATGCTCGCCGTCTGCGCCGTCTCCGAGGAGCGCGGCTATCGTCACTTCCTCTACGGCGGTGGCGAGGGCGTGGTGGGGCTGTTGCGCGACCGGCTCGAGCGTCGCTTCGATGGTCTCGCGATCGTCGGTACCCACACCCCGCCGTTTCGCCGCTTGAGTTCGGCCGAGCGGCGGGCGGTGGCGGCCGAGATCAATGCGAGCGGCGCCAACATCGTCTGGGTCGGCCTCGGCTCGCCCAAGCAGGAGCACTGGATGGCCGAGATGGCGCCCCTGCTCCCCGGCAAGGTGCTGATCGGGGTCGGCGCCGCCTTCGACTTCCATGCCGGCCTGAAGCGCCAGGCGCCGCGCTGGGTTCAGCGCCGTGGCATGGAATGGGCGTTTCGCCTCGCCACCGAACCGAGGCGCCTCTGGCGTCGCTATCTCTTCAACAACACCCGGTTCATCTGGCTCTTGGGCGCCGAGTGGCTGCGTGGCGCCCGTGACCGCCGGCTGGGCGCCTCGGCCCCGAGCCGCTCGACCAGCTGAACCTTCAACCAGAAGGAGAAGAAAAAGCCTCTTCTCGCTTTACAGTCGATGGCGCCTCGTTTATCCACCCCAGGTAGAAATACTCAACCCCATTTCGCCTGAGGTGCCGCGATGCTCGACTTTCTGCCGCCACGGACCAACCGTGAGCCGCTCGACCCGGCGCTGATCAACGGCACCGACCCGCGCATGCTCACCATCGGCGAGGCCGGGGACGCGCGGATCACCCTGATCGACGAGCTGGCGGGCTTCCGCAACACGCTCGGCGTCTACCAGATCGCGGCGGACGGCAGCTTCTCCAACCCGCGGATCGTCTTCGCCGACAGCAAGGGTACGGCGCTGGGCAGCGAATTTCAGCTCAGCACGCTCTACGGCACCGACGGCTTCGCCGCCGGCAGCACCTTCGGCCTCTTTCTCCTGGCCGACGGTGCCAGCCAGAACGCGGGCGACCTCCTGGCCAGCGACAGCCTCGCCTTCGTCGACAAGACCGACGGCACCACCGGCGGCAGCTTCAGCCCGGCCGAGAACCTGCAGTTGGTCGACCAGGCGACCGGCACCCCGCTGCAGGGCACCATCTACCACAGCACCGACCCAAATCCCGCCGACGCCGGGAGCAACTCGCTCAATTCGGACGGCACCCAGCGCACCATCTCGGGCTGGGGCGAGGCCGAGGGCGAGGCCTGGATCGCCTTCGAGGATCTGCGCGACTTCGACTTCGACGATCTCGTGATCAAGGTCGAGACGGCAGTCGAGCAGGAGCCCGAGCTGCCGGAGACCCCCGACCTCCCCGGCATCGGCGAGCCCGACCCGGCACCCGAGCTCGACACCGCCCGGATCGTCCGCTTCGATGGCATCGGCGCCGGTGACCGCGCCGGCCACGGCCTCGCCATCATCGGCGACTTCGACGGCGACGGCCTGGCCGACCTCGCCATCGGCGCCCCGCATGCCGACGTCATGGGTGCCGACGGCGTGCTGCGCGAAGGCGCCGGCGCCGTCTATCTCTTCTTCGGCACCGAGGCCACCATCCCGCCGGTGGTCCCGGTCGAGACCTTCGACGGGGCCAGTGGCGTGGCCATCCTGGGGGCCACTGCCGGTGGCAAGTTCGGCTGGGCGTTGTCGGCCGCGGGCGACCTCGACGGCGACGGCCTGGCCGATCTGGTCGTCGGCGCTCCCGGCGCGCTCCAGGCAGGGGTGGGTGCGACCGGCGCCGCCTTCATCCTGCACGGCGGTGATCTCGCGGGGGCCGAGGTCATCGACCTCGCTGACGCTGGCGACGCCGCCGCGGTCCGGCTGACCACGCTCTGGGGCGAGAGGGACGGCGACGAGACCGGGATCAGCGTCGCCGGCGGCGGTGATGTCGACGGCGACGGCTTCGCCGACGTGCTGGTCGGTGCCCGCCTGGGCGAAGCCGAATACGCCAGCTACAACGGTGGCCTCAGCTATCTGGTGCGCGGTGCCGCCGGCGGCCTCGGCAGCGAGGTGGCCTTGGGCGATCTCGACGGGGTGAGCGGCTTTCGCGTCGAGGGCCGGGCGATGTTCGACCAGTCGGGCCGCTCGGTCGCCATGCTCGGTGACCTCAACGGCGACGGCTTCGACGACATTGCGATCAGTGCCCAGGACGCGAGCCCCAACGGCCTGGCCAAGGCGGGCGAGGTCTACGTGGTCTTCGGTGGTGCGGCGGCGGTCGATCCCAACCTCGATCCGGCGACCCTCGACGGCACGAACGGCTTCATCATCGAAGGCGCCTTCGCGAACGGCTTTGCCGGTTTCGGTCTGAGCTCGGCCGGCGACGTCAACGGTGACGGCTTCGACGACCTCGTCATCGGCGCCTATTCCGCGCCCCGCCCCGACCTCGGGCCGGATGGTGCGGCCTACGTCGTCTACGGCAGCGACGCCGGCTTTCCCGCCCGCTTCAGCCTGGGCGATCTCGACGGCACGAACGGCTTTACCATGCAGGGTCCGGCCAACGGCGACGGCTTCGGCCGCTCGGTAGGCGGCATCGGCGACGTCAACGGCGACGGCATCGACGACGTGGTCGTGGGCGCCCGCTACGCCGATCGCGACCGGGCGGAGGGCGGCGGCGAGGCCTACGTCATCTTCGGCCGCAGCGATTTCGGCGAGGTGCTCGATCTGGCCGCTTTGATCGACGATGCCAATCTGGGCGAAGGGGGCGGCATGCTCGGCGGCTGGCGCCTCGACGGCGCCTTGGGCTTCAGCCTCGCCGGCGGCGGCGACATCGACGGCGACGGCTACGACGACCTCCTGGTCGGCGAGCCCTTCGACATCGCCGAGGCCCAGAACCCGGACGGCCTGGCCGGCTCCGCCTACCTCGTCTTCGGCGAGCCCGGCCTCGGCCCCAAGTTGCCCGAGCTCGACCAGATGATCGCCGCGGAGACCCCGGTCGCCTAGGCCCATGCGGGCATGAAGCGATGCGGGGAAACCGAGTTTCCCCGCGCCCCTTCCGGCTTTTGGCGTCGGGCGTGGCAAAATGGGCTGCAGGAGCCGTTTTCGCTCATGGAGACATGGGGCATTCTGTTGGGACGTTGCCCGGCCATGGCGAAGTCGAGATTCTTCCCCTGGCCGTCGTTCGATTGGCGTCGGCACCCGTCGGCAGTCGGAGGCGGCCTGATGGACGTGGCTGCGACCTACGAGCAGCGGGCGATCGACTGGCTCGCCGATCGTCAGGACTTGATCAAGGCGCAGGCGCCGACAGCGGCCGAGGTCGACGCGTGGCTGGCCAGCATGGCGGCGCAGTTCTCGTGGACAGCGGCCCCGCAATCGACGGCGCTGGAGCACTTGGAAGCAACGCTGACCGAGACAATCGCCGCGATCAGGCAGGAGTCGGATCGCCGGACCCGTATTCTCTTGAAAGTCGCCATCGGCAAGACCAGTGGCGCTGTTACCGCTGCCGGTATTCCCGCCTTGATCGCAACCTTCGGCACGGCGTCGACCGGGACACCGATCATGATGCTAGCTGGGGCCGCACAGACTACAGCCCAGCTCTATTGGCTCGGTTCACTCGTTGGGCTCGGAACAGCCGCCGGTGCGATCATCCTGACCACCACGGGTTTCGGTGTTGCCTTCGTCGTCGCACTTTTTGGCGTGCGTTGGCTTTTCGGCGCCTCTCGACACGAGCTCAGCCTGCAAGAACACGAAAAGGCGATTCTCTTTGGCGAGCCTCAACCTGATCGCAGCGCTTCGCCAACAGATCAAAAGCGGTGAGGAAATCCGTCCCGAGGAAATGCGGGTCGTGGCGGAGCAAGCTCTGGTTCCACTGGTCAATCAGATCAATCAGCACTGGGACCGCAAGTCCCTTCAGGCGAACGGGAGAAACGAATGCCGCGCCTTCACCGAGACTTTGGCGTTCGTCCACTTGCGCAAGCTCGATCGCTGCCGGACCGAGCTCGGACGTATCGCCATGGCGGCAATGGCGGTGGGCAGGAGCCACTAGCGCGCAGTGCTGCTGTCGTCGTCGCGGTCACACTGCAGCGCCTCGTCGACGACACGGCCCGGTTCTGGTCGGTCGAGGAGCAGCTGGTGCTCGACGCACTTCGACGCTCGGCGGGTCACCTGAGCGACGCCTCGATCAACGACCTCGCCTGCTTCGTCCGCGACATGAGACCCGAGCAGCTGCGCGGCCTCGCGTCCAATGTCAAAGGCATCTATCACGAGTTGCTGTTCATGCATGCGGCGAACAGCAACGGCGATGGCATCGAGGCTCGCTTGTTCGAGGCGACCAACCATCCGGGTGAAGATGTCGAGTTCGTCGTCGATGGTGAGGTCATTCGCGAGCTGCAGTTGAAGGCGATCGCATCACCGAGCGCCGTTTACGAGCACCTCGCGCGCTATCCGGAGATCGACCTCGTCACCACGAGCGAGATCGCCGAGCGCTTCCCGAATGTCGAGTGTTCCGGCTTCACCAACGCTGGCCTCGATCGAACGGTCGGTGGCGCGATCGATGATTTGCCCGGCGACAGCTGGGTACAAGAAGTCGCTGAAGGACTGGGAACATCGGCCCTGGCCTCCGCCGCCTTTAGCGCGGCCAAAGTATTGCGTGGCGAGACGCCGAGTAGGCAGCTTTTGGTGTCTACCACCAAGGACGTTGCGCTCGGTGGGGTGACCGTCATCGCCCTGGACGCGATCCTGGACGGGCTGCTTTGACGACGCAAAAACCGGCGACAACATAGTTGTTCCGGGGTCTCTACGCGCTACGTCTTCGGCGAATCCGGCGCTCGGCCCCAAGTTGCCCGAGCTCGACCAGATGATCGCCGCGGAGACGGTGGTCGCCTAGGTCCGGGCAGGAGAAGATGCGGGGGATCCGAGTTCCCCCGCGCCCGCTCCGGCTCTTGGCGGCGGCGGCCCCTGCCGCTCAGGCGGCTTGCGGCTCGAGCAGGATCTCGACGCCGGTCTGGCGGGCGATCTCGACCAGCTTGGGGATGTCGGGAACGCCCGCGGCTGCCGGGAAATCCCAGCTGCCGCGGGGCAGGGGCTCGCCGACCCGGCTGAAGAACGCTTCGTGGATCAGTCCTGGGGCGTTCATGATCAGGATGCGGCCGGGCTCGTTGCCGGTATTCTCGAAGGCGTGCACGGCACCGTCCGGGATTTTGACGAAATCGCCCGGGCCCACCGTCTGCCTCGCGCCGTCGATGACGAAGTCGAACGTGCCATCCAAGACATAGAAGGATTCGTCCTCGCCGGCATGACGGTTGGGCGGGGCGCCGGCACCCGGTGCGACCAGCCCCTCGCAGAGGCAGTACGCGCCGGTTTCGGCGTTGGTCGCGAGAAAGCGAACCACCACGCCGAACAGGTGATAGGTGTCGGTCTCGCTCATCTGTCGGGTCCTTTCCCCCATGCTGGCCGCAATGGCCTTGTCATGAGACGTCTGTATCACTATGAGACGAGTGTCTCAAGAGTTTTGTGAGACGGGTGTCTCAGGGGTGTCGCATGGTACAAGCGATCGACGACGGCCGGGCCGGGCAGAAGGCGCGCACGCGCGGTGCCCTGCTCGCGGCGGCGCGCCGGTTGATGGACGAGGGGGCGATCGTCAGCGTGACGACGGCAGCGGAAGCGGCCGGAATCTCCAAGGCCACGGCCTATCGCTATTTCTCCGATCCGCAGACCTTGACCATCGAGGCGATTCTCGATGCGCGGATGCAGCCGATCGAGGTGATCCTCGGCGATGCCACCGATCCTCGGGAGCGGGTGCAGCGGGTGCGGCGTTTTCTCTTCGCGCTGACCCGTGATTCCGAGGCGCAGTTTCGCCAGTTCATGGCCCGCTCGATGGAGTTCTGGCTCGCCCATGGCGGCAACGCGGTCGAGATGGTCAGAGGCGGCCGGCGGCTGCCGATGTACCGTGAAGCGCTGGCCCCGATAGCAGATGTGCTGGGGCCGGAGAAACTCGACCGGCTCGTCCTGATGCTGGCCGCCACCTCCGGGATGGAGAGCTTCCTGGCGCTCAAGGATGTCTGCCGCCTGGACGACACGACGGCGGATGCCACGGCCGAGGCGATCACCGATGCCCTCCTCGATCGGTTCCTGCCGAAGCCTTCAGGCACCGACGCGGCCGAGCGCTAGCGGCACTGCTCGCGGCGCCTTCGCGACTAGCCGGCTTTCTGGTCGAGCGGTTGCACGGCGGCTATCGGCGCCGTCGCGCGGTCTCTCACGGCGGACAGTCGGGCGGCGTCGGCCGTCCAGGCGCCGGCCGCGATGCTGCGATTGCGACCTTGCCGCTTGGCTTCGTAGAGGGCGGTGTCGGCTTCGGCGATGATCGCCTCGATCGATTGGGCGGAGCCTTCCGACCCGGCGACGCCCAGGCTGACGGTGACGGCAAGCTCGCTGCCTTCGATCCGGAGCCGCAGCGACGCCACGGCATGGCGCAGGCGTTCGGCTTCCTTTTGAGCACTGGCCACCGGCAGGCCCTCCATGAGAACGGCGAACTCCTCGCCACCGATCCTGGCGACGTCATCCCCACGTCTGACGTGACGCGTCAGGCAGGCGGCGACCGCGACCAGGACGGCGTCGCCCGTGGCGTGACCATGGCGATCGTTGATTGCCTTGAAGTGGTCGATGTCGAGGAGCACGACCGAGAACACGTCGCCGCTCTCGCGACAACGGGCAAGGCACGCCGCGGCGTGCTCGTCGAACAGCCGTCGATTGCAGAGGCCGGTGAGGGGGTCGGTGCGAGCGTCGGCCGTGGCGGTGACCAGCGCGTGGCTCTGCCGCGCCAGGTGCCTGGTCAGCGCGAAGGCGTTCAGCAGCAGCATGACCGCGAGGAGACTGCCGCCCGCGAGCGCGCCCGCGACCTGCCAGCGCCAGCGCAGCAGCACGCGGTGGAGATTGCGCGCGACGATGATCTTCGCGTCGATCATCGCCAGTGTCTGAACGTCGGCGAGCCAGTCGGCCTGGACGCCGAAGAGTGTCGATGTGTTGATGATGGGGGCGTCGTCGGTGCGTTGGCCCAGGCCTTCCAAGAGGACCGTCAGCCCCTCGTCCCAATGCGCCGCTTCCTTCATTCGGTTGTCGGCGAGCCCGGCGATGGCATAAATCGTCGGTGCGTCATCGACCAACGCCACGACGTCGGCGCCGTCCTCGACGAGTCGATCGAACCGCCGCTCCACGATTTCTGTCGAGAAGCCGACGGCAAGGACGCCCGCCAACGCACCGTCAGGCCGGCGCAGCGGCCAGGAAACGACGAGCTGGCGATGGCGGGCGGCGCTCGACAGATAAGGCTCGGTGACGAAGCTGCCGGTCGATCGCTCTCTGGCGTCGGTTTGGCGCTGGACGTACGGTTGCGTCACGAGGTCCTGCCCGAGGCTGGCAGGCGGGCTCGTCCGACGCACGACGCCGTGACGATCGAGCAGCGCATAGCTCGTCACTGCCGGCCGTTCGCCCAGCCGGATCTCGAGCCAGCCCCAAACCCGTTCGTCCAGCACGGCCTCGGTCGGCGGGCGATCGGCGAGCACGAGTTCCAGCCCCGTCGCCAGACCATCGACGTCGCGGATCATCTGATCGATGACCACGGCCAAAAGGCGCGTCGATTGCTGCACCGAATAGGCAGCGGCCGCCGTCGTGCCGCGTCGATCGAGATCGAGCGCCGCCGATCCGAGGATGGCCAGCGACGCGATGAGGGTGAGGCTGGCGATCCAGATCCACAGGCGCCAGACGGTCACGCTGCGCGATGCGATCCTCGAGATGGCCGGCGGCAAGCGGATGATCCTTCGTGCCCCTGATCGGCACAGCGCCTAGCGGATGAGGGATGACATGTGTAATCCCATTTCGCGCATGTCAACAGTGCTTTTCCACCTCGAGGGCATGCCCAGCGTTCACTCGGCCGGCTGCAACCGGGCTACCGGCTTCTCGCTGATCGGCAGATGGATGAGGGCGGCCACCAGGCCCAAGGCCACGCCGGACCACCAGACGGCGGTGTAGCTGCCGAAGGTGTCGAAGGCCCAGCCGCCGAGCCAGGCGCCGAGGAAGGCGCCGAGCTGGTGGCTGAAGAAGACGATGCCGAAGAGGGTGGCCATGTAGCGGGGGCCGAACATGACCGCCACCAGGCCCGAGGTCAGCGGCACGGTGGAGAGCCAGAGCAGGCCCATGGCCGCCGCAAAGACCAGGGTCGAGGTCGAGCTTACCGGCAGGCTGACATAGGTCGCGATGACGATGGCCCGGGCGGTGTAGATCAGCGCCAGGAGGTTCTTCTTCGAGCGCCGGCCGCCGAGCACGCCGGCCGTATAGGAGCCCACGATGTTGAAGAGCCCGACCAGGGCGATCGCATAGGCGCCGATCCTGGCCTCGATGCCGGCATCGACGATGAAGGCCGGCAGGTGGATCTGGATGAAGGCCACGTGGTAGCCGCAGACGAAGAAGCCGGCGACCAGGAGG
>JAABSG010000014.1 GCA_011390475.1 Geminicoccaceae bacterium
CGATCGGCACCAACACGATTTGGCGACATGCTCCAGGGTTGGATCTCTGCCTGTCGCAGCGGTGCCCCCGACTCGCTGCAGCCCTGACGTCCGTCGAAGATGGACACCGAGGCGCACTTGGCGCCGGAATGCGCGCCCAGAGCCCTTTCAGGATGGGCTGAGACGAGCGAGGCTAGGCGATCGGCGCGGTGCATCGCCAGCCGACGGGAGCACCGATCGTCCGCAGCCTGACGACGGGTACGGTCGGCATGAACGAGCTCCGGCGTCGATCGAGGTCCCACGCGCCGGGCGGGGGTGCCGCTCGCAGCCCACTCGCACGAAAGCGCAGGCCGCCAGGGCCCGGAGCCGACATCAGTTGCAAGGCAGATGTGAGATTGCCCACAGCTCACGATCAGCGGGGGCTCTGGGCGCCTCGTCACGTGCGAAGTCGGCCGCGACTTCCAAAACGACGAAAACGGCCGGCGCCAGACGCGCGCAAGCCAGCCGATGACAGCCGGACGTCGCTCGGTAGCGCCGGCCACGAGCGGAGCCGACATCGGCGCAACGCCGACCGAAAGACCCCCGCCGACCGAGCGTTCGATTGTCGCGACCGCCGAACCGGACACGATCTCGTTCACGTCGTCGAGCGGCATCGCTGTCCTCCGACGTCGGTCATGGAACGACCAACCCTGATTTGCGACATGCGGAAATGTGCCGCCATCGTGGTCAGACGCTGAGATGGGCGCGACGAACGTCGGCGTTTTCGATCAGCCCCTGCATCGAACCCGAGAAACGGATATGGCCGGATTCGATGACATAGGCACGGTCGGCAACGACACCGGCGAAGCGTAGATTCTGCTCGGACAACAAGACAGAAAGGCCTTGGCTCTTCAGCTTGCCGACCGCCGCCGCCATCTGCTCGACGATCACCGGCGCCAAACCCTCCGAGGGCTCGTCGAGGAGGACCAGCCGCGGATTGCCCATCAGCGTGCGGGCAATCGCCAGCATCTGCTGTTCACCCCCGCTGGTCTGGCCGGCGGGCCGGTGTCGCAGCTCCTCGAGATTGGGAAAAATCTCGAACAGCGCCTCGGTCGTCCACACCGGAGCCCCCTGGCGCGGCGGTTGGCGCCCGACCTCGAGGTTCTCGAGAATCGTCAGATCACCGAACACCCGCCGCTCCTCGGGGACATAGCCGACGCCGAGTCGCGCGATGGCATGGGCCGGCAGGCGGACGATGTCCTGGCCGTCGTAGCGAATGCTGCCACTGCGACGGACCTGAATACCCATCACCGTCTTGATCAGTGTCGATTTGCCGGCCCCGTTGCGGCCGACCAGGGCCACGACCTCGCCGTCGGCGAGGCTGAGATCCAGGTCGAAGAGGATCTTCGCGCCGAGATAAGCGGCCGAAACACCGGCAAGCTCGAGCAGCGGCTTCACGGGCCCTCCGGGTCGAGCGAGCTGCCCAGATAGACGGCGCGGACCTCGGGATCGTCACGCACCTCGAGCGGCGTGCCCTCGGCGATCAGGCTGCCGCGGTGCATCACCATGATCCGATCGGCATGACCGAAGACGACGTCCATGTCGTGCTCGGTGAACAAGACACCGACGCCGTCCGCCTTGGCGATGCCGGCGGTGAGCTCCATCAGCGCGATGCGTTCGGCCGGCGCCATGCCGGCGGTCGGCTCGTCCATCAACAGCACCTTCGGCCGGTTGGCGAGCGCAATGGCGAGTTCGACCCGCTTGAGATCGCCATAAGCCAGGAGGCCGCAGGCCCGTTCGGCAAACCCGACGATCCCGACCCGCTGCAGCAGCGCATCGGCGACATCACTCTGCGCGCGCCTTGCCCGGGTGACGACGTCGAAGAGCTTGCCCTGGTGCGACAGCAGGGCCAGCTGAACGTTCTCGCGTACGGTGAACGAGGGCAGGATCTGGGTGATCTGGAAGGTCCGGCCCACCCCCCGGCGCCAGATCTTGCGCGGCGGCCAGCCGGTTACGTCCTCACCCATGATCCGGACCCGCCCGGCATCGCCTCTGAGCTGGCCCATGAGCATGTTGAAGCAGGTGCTCTTGCCGGCCCCGTTCGGCCCGATCAGCGCCACGAGTTCGCCCGGCGCCACGGCAAGACTCATGCCGCGCACCGCCTGAACGCCGCCGAAACTCTTGCTCAGCCCGTCGGCTTCGAGCACGGGGCCGCCGGTCAAGACGAGAGCTCCGAGCGGATGCCGACGAAGCGGCCGAACCGTTGCTTGAGGAACCCGGCAATGCCTTGCGGAAAAAGGATGACGATGGCGATAACCGCAAGGCCGAGCAAAAGCCGCCACATCTCGAGGCGCAGCAGCGAGTCCTTGAGCCACGTCAGGGCGGCGGCCCCGGCGAGCGGGCCAGAGAGGTGCTGAACGCCACCGAAGAAGACCATGATGATGCCGTCGAACGAGCGGACGATCGCCATCTCGTTGGGAAACACGCTGCCCTTGGAATAGGCGTAGAGCCCGCCCGCGAGCCCGGCGAAGGCGCCAGAGAGGGTGAAAGCCGCCCATTGCTGGCGGCGGACGTCGATGCCGATGGCCTCGGCCCGAAGCGGGCTGTCGCGGCCGGCACGCAGGGCATAGCCGAAGGGCGACGAGAGCCCGTGGCGCAGCGCCAAAATACCGGCGACGCAGCAGCCGAGCACGAGGTAATAGTACGCGATCCGGCCGCGAACCCAAGGTGCCCGCCAGAGGCCGAGGATGCCGTCGTCGCCGCCGGTGACCTCGCCCCACTGGAAGACCACAGACCAGACGATCTGAGCGAAGGCGAGCGTCAGCATGGCGAAGTAGACGCCGGAAAGCCGGACACAGAACCAGCCGATGACGATCGCGAGGAGGGCTGCCGCCGGAGGGGCCAGGACGAGGTTCAGCGCCATCGGCGTGCCGGCATATTTGACCAGCAGCGCCGCGGCATAGGCGCCGCCACCGAAGAAGGCGGCGTGGCCGAAGCTGACGAGCCCGCCCGGGCCGATGATGGCGTGGAGTGCCGTGGCGAAGAGGGCGAGGATCAAGATGTCGATCAAGAGCACGAGGCCATAAGTGCCGAGATAGAGGGGCGCGGCCGCGAGGCCGAGGACGAGGAGGAGCACCAAGCCTTTGAACCGCCAGCTCGTGGGTCTGAGCGGGTCGTCCAGCATCTGCCGGCCGTGGCCGACCAGCTCTGGTCTGCCCAGCAGGCCGAAAGGTCGGACGACAAGCACCACGGCCATGACGAGGAACATCATGACGAGCGTCGATTGCGGGAGCAGGAGGACGCCCCAGGCCTGGAGCTGGCCGATCAGCACGGCGGCCAGGAAGGCGCCGGTGATGCTGCCCATGCCGCCGACGACGACGACCACGAAGGCGCCGGCCAGCACGGTGAAGTCCATCAAGAGATCGGCGCCGCCCTTGGGCAGTTGCAGGGCACCGCCGAGGCCGGCGAGGAAGGAGCCGAGGAAGAAAACGCCGGTGAACAGCCAGGCCTGGTTGACGCCGAGTGCCCCCACCATCTCGCGGTCGATCGTGGCGGCCCTGACCAGGATGCCGAAGCGGGTCCTGTTCAAGAGTAGCCAGAGCAGGCCGAGGACGACGGGCCCGGCGGCGATCAGCACGAGATCGTAGCGCGGCAGCGGCTGACCCAGGATGAAAACGGCGCCTCTGAGGTCGGGGGCGCGCGGGCCGAGCTTGTCCTCGGGGCCCCAGCCCCAAAGGGCGAGGTCCTGGATGACCAGGATGACGCCGAAGGTGGCGACCAGCTGGAAGAGCTCAGGCGAGCGATAGATGCGCCGGAGAATGGTCATCTCGACCAGCGCACCGATGGCGCCGACGACGAGCGCAGCACAGAGAATGGCGGACCAGAAGGAAAGATGGCCGCGGCCGAACCAATCGCCGAAGAGCGCCACCAGAGTCAGACCGAAATAGGCGCCCAGCATGTAGAACGAGCCGTGCGCGAAATTCACGACACGGGTGACGCCGAAGATCAACGAGAGGCCGGCGGCGACGAGAAAGAGGCTCGCCGCACTGGAAAGACCGGTCAGGACTTGGACGAGAAAGAAACCCAATGTGGTCTTATCCAGGTGCCGGGGCGACGAGTGCGGCCCCACCTAATCGGCCTCCGGCATGTCGCAAAATACGGTTGGTCCGACCACCAGCGACCAGCCGCCGACGAGCGCAGCGCGAAACCAACCCGATTCGTGACATGCCGGGCGCCAACTCGATTCGTGACATGCCGCGGACCAACGCGATCCGTGACATGTCGGCGGCCAACCAAAGGCGGGACATGCAGGCGAGCTTCGGCGCAGCCGCGGAGCGGTGCTCGGCTGTCGGTGTCATGGGACCCCGCTCGCCACGACGCCGTCGGTCAATCGGAGGCGGGACGCAGGCGGGCGACCATCTCTTCGGGTGGCAGGTAGTCGGCACCCGGCGCGTAGTACCAGTCGCGCATGGTGCCACGGCCGTCGATGAGCGTGGTGTAGCCGACCCAGGCACCGAGCGTCGCCTGATGATCGATCGCGCGGAATTCGAGCTCGCCCTGCGGCGTGTCGAAGGTGATGGTGCGCATCGCCTCGATCAGCGCCTCGACGTCGGTCGAGCCGCCGGTGACCTCCAGCGCAGCCCCCAAAGCGAGGATGGCGTTGTAGCCGACGATCGAGCCGATCCTCGGATAGTCGTCGAAGCGGGCCCGATAGGCGTCGAGCCATTCGACATAAGCCGGATCGTCGATGATGTCCCAGGGATAGCCGGTGACCAGCCAGTCCACCGGCGCCTCGTCCTCGAGCGGGTCGATATATTCGGGCTCGCCGGTCAAGAGGCTGGCGACGAAGGTGTTCTCGAAAAGGCCGCGATCGGCGCCCTCGCGGACGAAGCGGGCGAGATCGGCGCCGAAGGTGACGTTGAAGATCGCATCCGGCTCCGCCGCGGAGAGGGCCTGGACCTCGGCTCCGGCGTCGATGTTGAACAGGGCCGGCCACTGCTCGCCGACCCATTCGATGTCGGGCCGCTTCTCGCTCATGATCGCCTTGAAGGCCGCGACCGCCTCCTGGCCGTAGGCGTAATTGGGCGCGATCGTGGCCCAGCGGACGGCCGGGTTGTCGACGGCGAGCTCGGCCAGCATGGCGGCCTGCATGTAGGTCGAGGGACGAAGGCGAAAGGTGTAGCGATTGCCGCTCTGCAAGGTCACCGCATCGGCCAAAGGCTCGGCCGCGAGGTAGAGGACCTGGTTCTGCTCGGCGAAAGAGGCGACGGCGAGGCCGACATTGCTCAGCGTCGTGCCGGTGAGGATCGACACCCCTTCACGCGTGACCAGTTCCTCGGCGACACGGATCGCCTCGCCCGGCTCGCCGGCGTCGTCACGGCTGATCAGCTCGATCATCTTGCCGCCGATACCGCCCGTATCGTTGATCTCGGCGATCGCCATCTCCATGCCGCGCTTGGCGTGCTCGGTATGCTGTGCCATGCGGGTGTAGGAGTTGATGTCGCCGATCTTGATCGTTTCCGCCGCGAGGCTGGTCGGGCCGAGGCTCGTGGCCCCGACGAGTGCTGCGGCGAAGAGACTGGCGATCGGCAGGCCGATCAGGTGGCGCCTCGTGGTCATTCCGGGTTCCCTCGTCGTTTCATGTCGGCATTTCGGGTTGGTCGTTCGGCTCGGCCCGTCGTCCTCGTCATGTCGGCCCCCGTCGGCCTCGTCATGTCGGCAAAGCGCGTTGGTCATTCGGCGGCGACCAGGGCGCGCTCGGCGGCGATCATCCGCTCCACCGTCTTGCGCATCATCACGGCCCCCTTGTCGATGCCGAGCCGCAGCGGCCGCTGCCGGCCCGCGAGCTTGCCTTCCTCCACCTCGATCGCCTCGAGGATGGCCTTGTCCTCGTCGAAGGCGAGGGCGAATTGCTCGTTCATCCGTGCCTTGGTCACAGCGTCGGTGGCGAAATTGTCGACATGCAGCCAGTAGTCGATGGAGCGACCTTCGTCGACCGGACAGATGAAGTGGCAGGCGAAGATCCGGATGGCGCCGTCGTGCAGCCGCCCCTCGCGTGCGCCGGTGCCGGTATCGGCGCCACCGAAGTCGATCACGGCGATCGACGGCGCGTGGTAGTTGTAGATCTGCCAGCGATCGATATTGCCAGCGAAACGGCCGAACTTCTGGAAGAGCGGGATCGGCTCCGCGTCGATCGTCCAGCGCGTGGTGACGATGAGGTCACCCTTCACCTCGGTCTCGATCGGCACGTCCTCGTGCGCCGCATTGCCGAGGGTGGAGAGATGGACGAAGGCGACGTGCGCCGGGTCGCAGAGATTGTCGGCCAGAGCGAGGTAGTTCGCCTCGACCTCGAGCGCCTCACCTTCCACCGGATGCCAGCCTGCCTCGTGATATTCGGGCAGATCGAACAGCCGCTCGCGGCTGGCGAGCTCGGGCTCGCCCATCCAGACCCAGACGAGGCCCATATTGACCTCGACCGGATAGGCCCGCACCCGGGCCGAGGGTGGAATCGAGGCCTGGCCCGGGATGCGCACGCACGACCCGTCGGCAGCGAATGTCAGCCCGTGATAGCCGCACTGCACGTTGCCGTTCTTCAAACAGCCCATGGAAAGCGGCAGGAAACGGTGCGGGCAGCGATCCGCCAGCGCGGCGAAGCGGCCGTCAGGCTGCTGCCAGAGCACGAGGTCCAGGCCCAGCATCCGGCGCTTGTGCAGCCCCTCGCCCATTCGGCTGGCAAAGCCAGCGGGATACCAGCAGTTGCGCACGAAGCCCAAGGTTTGCCCTCCCCTACCTGAGACCGTCCTCGCCCCGGATGTCCTCGGCCTTGAGCCCGCCCATCCGGTCGTGCGGTCGACCACCGGTGGTCATGGCGAGGCAGAAGACGATTTCGTCGGCCCGGGGCGCATCCTGGACACGGACCTCGATGGCGCTGAAATGCCCCCTGACATAGGCCGCGTTGATATGATGCAACGGCACGTCTAGCGCTGTCCCGATGGCCCCCAGCTTCTTGGTCGACGGGACGATCGCCTTGGCATCGCCCAAGAGTTCGCGCATGGCATAGCCGCCGGGCACGTGCCAGAGGGCACCCTGCTCGAGCTCGCCATTCGCACCCACGATCGAGCCCTTGCCGTAGGCTTCGATCCGCCCGCGATCGCCGCCCAGGGCCGCGATCAGCTTCGTCGACATCGCGAGACCCAAGGGCTTCAGGGCGGCCATCGCCTCGGCGAACTCGGCCTCCGTGGCGTAGCGCCCGGCGAACGGGTTCGCGAACACGGCCGCCACGCTGCCGCGCAGCAAGGGAGGCTCGAGCCTGGGCCCACCGTCGTGGTGGATCTCCTCGACGGTCACTTGCGTCTTTCTCAGCTCGAACATGCGATCTCTCCCCACAACCGCCCGACCACACGGGCCCGTCCCTGCAGCACCAGCATGGCACCCCGGATCAAGCCACGTCCGAGTAGGCCGTTCGCGTACCCTGCCCCGTTTTCGAGGGCCACTGCAACCGCTTCCTGCGCCAGGGGCCCGACTTCGGTCGTCACCAAGCGCTCGCCCAGGTCACTGTCGGGGTCGAGCTCGAGGGCCGGGACGCGGCGGACGGCCGAATCCTCGATGTCGACTTCGTTGGCGATCAGCGTGGCCGCTGCATCGGCGCGGGCCGCCGTCTCGGCCAGCACGGTCACGGCATCGGCGATACCGAGCGAGAAGCTGCGCCCGGCCCAGCCACTGGTCGCGACCCCGCCGATGCCGTCCTCGTGACGAAGGCGGATGGTGGCCGCCATCAGCGGCCGATGCAGCGCCGGCACCACCCCGACATCGATGGCCCGGCCGGGGGTCAGATGGACGGCGATGTCGCCGCGATTGTTGACATAGGCGCGCTCGATCCCGGGAACGGCGCTGATCGTGGCCATGACGGTATCGGCCACGGCGCCGGCGACGGCGGCCATCGGCGTGACGAAGCGATCGGCCAGGGGTGCCGTCGCCTGGTGCATCAGCAGCGCCGGCGGCGGCAAGCCGATCGCCTCGGCCACCGGCTGGCGCAGCCGCACCAACACGGAAACGAGACATGGCAGCAGTTCCACGAAGCACGCTTCGGCGGCACGATAGGCGTGCTCGACAGCGGGCCGCGGGCCGAACGCCCGGATGACGAGGTCGATCGGGCCATGCGACAAGTGCAGGCGACTGCCGGCGAGCCGCCGCACCTGCGGCGCATCGAAGGCGAGCGCGGTGGCCCTCATGCCCACTCACCAGCGACGCCGCACCCCGCCAGCGCAGCGCCCCCGCGAGGCCCCACCAACCCGTTTTGCCGACATGACGGGACCAACCCGATATTGCGACATAGAAAAGCCGCGGCAGCGCTGGACCTGCCCGGCACCAACACCGAATGACGACATGCGACTGGCACGAGGGTTGGCATCACCGACCCACGGCGGCCGCCGCTGCCGTGCATGGCACTGCTCATGCCCAGCCGCCGGTGACGCCGCACCCCGCCAGCGCAGCACCACGGCCGGCCCCGACCAACCCGGCCCCGACTAACCCGGCCCCGACTAACCCGACCTGCCGGCATGGCCGCGCCAACCCGATAGCGCGACATGCAAAAGCCGCGGCTGCGCTGGACCTGCTCGCCACCAACCCCGGATCACGACATGCCGCAGGCAGAACGGCTGGCGCCAGCGCCCCGCGACGATCGCCACGGCCGGGCATGGCACCGCTCATCCGCCGCTCGCCGGCAGGGGCCAGGGATTGGCCCGGGGCCAAGCCTCGCGCCGCGCGCTCTGGCCGTGGGCCGCGAGCACACTCTCGATCGACTGGACGTGGTCGTCATGGCCGCCGAGAGCCGCGTAGAGCCGGCGTGGCAGGGTGAACTCGATGGGCGCCACGAGCGCCGGCGTCGGCACGTAGCCGAAAGCGTTCTTCGGCAATCGCAGCACGTCGACCATGACGGTGATGCCGCCGCCGGGCCAAAGATAAACCGGCGCCCCACCCATCGTGACCCGGGTCTCGCCGGCGCGGACCGAGCGGGTCAAGAGCACCGGGTTCTCGGTGACGCCGGCCCTGAGCGAGCCGCCGGCCCCGGCCATGAACAGGACCGAGCACAAGGAGGGCTCGCAGTTCTCGCCGATCCGCTCCACCGTCTGGCGGATCCGTGCCGGCATCTCCGCCTGGTGCAGGGTGAAGTCCTCGCCGAGGACGCAATAGACCGCATCCTCGCCGGTGGTCGAGGTGATCAGCACGCGCATGCCGGGCCAGGCGGTCGCCCGGTCGATGTCGCGAATGACGGAAAAGGGATCGCTGATGTCCGTGCCGCCCCAGCCCAGGCCCGGATTGGCGACCTGAAAATAGCGGCCGGGGGTCGATTTGCGGCCCTCGATCTTGATGCCCGAGGCCGGCATCTCGAGGCAGCGGCCGGCCTGATGCTCGGTGAGGACCCCGGTGATGTGGTCATCGAGGACGATCACCTCGTCGACCTGGCCGAACCACTGGCGCGCGAAGATCCCGACCGTGGCCGAGCCGCAGCCGACCCGCATCCGCGCCTCGGGCTTGCCGTTGACGACGGGCGCCCGACCCGCTTGCACGACGACGCTGGCGCCGCCCTCGATCGCCAATTCGACCGCCTCCCCCCCGCAGAGCCGCAGCAGCATGTCACAAGTCGTGTTGCCGGCCTTCTTGGTGGTCCCCGTGAGATGATGCACGCCGCCGAGCGACAGCATCTGCGAGCCGTACTCGGCAGTGGTGACGTGGCCGACCGGCTCGCCCTCGGCGGTGATCGACGCCCGCTCGGGGCCGAGATGGCGGTCGGTGTCGATCTTCACCTTGCAGCCGCAGTAGGAGAAAATGCCTTCCGAGACCACCGTGACCGTATCCACGCCCTGATAGGCGGAGCTGACGATGAACGGGGCTGGCTTGTAGTCCGGATAGGTCGTGCCGGCGCCGATTCCGGTGACGAACGTCTCGACATGCGGCCCCGGGTCACCGTCCCAGTCTCCATCGGCGAAGGGCACCATCTCGCCGCCCTCGCCCACCGTGCGCTCGGCGAGCAGCACGGGGTCGGTGCGGACCAGCGAGCCGTTCTCGTTGGCGTAGCGGCTGCAGGCGCCGGATCGGCCGGGGCGGATGCGGCAGAGGACGGGGCAGGCATCGCAGCGGACGATGCCGCCTTCTTCCCGGGCGCCGAAGCGTTCGGTCATGTCGGTCATCGCCGCAGCCCCGACCTTTGCAGCGCCGCATGGACCCGGTGCGGGACGGCCGGGATCTTCGTCAGCCGCACGCCAGTGGCGTCGAAGATGGCGTTCATGATGGCGGGGGCGGTCGGGATCAGCGCATGCTCGCCGACCCCCTTGGCGCCGAACGGGCCCAACGGCTCGGCCGCCTCGATCAGATGCACCTCGACCTCGGGCATGTCGCCCACCGTGGCGATCAGATAGTCGTGCAGGTTCTCGGTCCGCCCGGGGACGAACTCCTCCAGAAGCGCCAGGCCCAGGCCCTGGGCGATGCCGCCGAGGATCTGGCCCTCGACCTGGGTCGGGTTGATGACGCGTCCGACATCGTAGGCGGCCGCGATGTGCTCGACCGCGACGGTGCCGAGCTCGATGTCGACGGCGACGGCGGCGAGTTGGGCGCCGAATCCGTAGGTGGCGTAGGGCGCACCCCTGCCGTCCACAATGGCCGTCGCCGGTGGATCGAAGGTGGCTCGCGCGTCGAGGGCGATCTCGGCATCGACGCCCGCGACCGGTGGCAGGTCGGCGAGGCGGATGGTGCGGCCGTGCTCGCCGTCGCCAATCGTGACGCTGCCCCGGCCGAGGACGATCCGCGCTTCCGGGCCGGCATTGGCGAGGCGCAGGATCTGCGCGCGAAGCTCCTCGGCAGCGAGCTGGGTGGCCCGGCCGGAGACGAAGGTCTGGCGCGAGGCCGAGGACTTGCCGCAATCCAGCGTGAGGTCGGTGTCCGCCGTCGTGCTGTCGATCGCCTCGAGCGAGATACCCGAGGCCTCGGCCAGGATCTGCGCCATGATGGTGTTCGAGCCCTGGCCGATATCCTGCACACCGTTGTGGAAGAGAACGCGGCCGTTGCGCATGAGGCTGACGCGCTGGGTCGAGGGGTTGCTCATGCCGGTATTGCCGCAGCCGTACCAGACGCTGGCGAGGCCGACGCCGCGGCGGATCGGGCCGTCTCCCCTGCTCCGTGCCCGTAATCGCTGCCAGGCGGGGCGCAGCGCCTGCAGACACTCGACGAGGCCGACGCTCTCCAGGATTTGCCCCGAAGCGGTGGCGTCGCCCGGGCGGAGCGCGTTCATGACGCGGAAATCGAGCGGGTCCTGGCCGAGCTGGCGGGCGAGCTCGTCATAGGCCTGCTCGACGGCGAGCAGCGCCTGCGGCACACCGAAACCGCGGAAGGCGCCACTGGGCGGCGCATTGGTCAGGATCGCCCGGGTCTCGGCCCGGAGATTGGCCACGGCATAGGGGCCGGGCGCATGGATCGGCACGCGACCGGCAACCGTCGGCCCCCACGAGGCATAGGCACCCGTGTCGAAATCGCCCGTGAAGTCGAGGGCGGTGATCCGGCCCGTGGCATCGGCCCCTGCCCTGACCCGGATCGCCGCCGGGTGACGCTTGGTGGTCGATGCCATGCTCTCGGCGCGGCTGTAGACGCAGGCGACAGGGTGCTCGAGCAGCCAGGCGGCGATGGCGACCAGCGGCTGGACCGCGACGTCGAGCTTGCCGCCGAAGCCGCCGCCGCAGGCCGAGGGACGGATGCGGACCTGCGTCGGCGCGATGCCGAGGATGCTCGCGACCTCGTCCCGGTCCATGTACGGGCTCTGGGTCGAAACCGTGATCTCGATCCGCTCGCCCTTGCGAACGGCCCAGCCGGCCTCGGGCTCGATATAGGCGTGCTCGACGAAGCTGGTCTCGAGCGCGATCTCGGCGGTGACCGCGGCCTCGCTCAGAGCACCCTCGACGTCACCCGCCTCGAGTCCGCCTTCGGTCAGGACGTTGCGCGGTCGATCGGTGTGGAGGTCGGGGGCATCGCCGCTTCGCGCAGCGGCGAACGTCACCGGCTCGAGCGGCTCCCAGGCGATCGCCAGGTGGGCGTCGTGGACGCGCGCCAGGGCCGCTTCCGGCCCGACGAGCGCTGCCACCGCCTCGCCCCGAAACCGCACATGATCCACCGCCAGGACCGGCTGGTCCTTGCGGTCGGAGAAAATGGCGAAACCGTTGACCCCGGGAACGTCCCGGGCGGTCAGGACGCGGATGCCGAAGCGCGCCTCGACCGCCGCGAGATCGCCCAAGGTGAAGCGGGCCCGGGCATGTGGCGAGCGGACCACGCGCAGGCGCCAGGCATCGGCCGGGATCGCGTCCGCCCCGAACCGCTCGGTGCCGTCGACCTTCCGCCACCCGTCCAGCTTGGCGATAGGCACCCCCACGACAGGACCGTCGCGCCCCGGCCTCGGCATGTCACGAATCGGGTTGGTGGCAGCATCGTGCATGTGACGATTCGGATTGGCAGTAGGGTCCGGCATGTCACGAATCGCGTTGGCGACGGCGGCGGGCATGTCACGACTCGCGTTGGCGGCACCGTCCGCAATGTCACGAATCGTGTCGGCGACGGCGTCGACGATCTGCCGGTAGCCGGTGCAGCGGCAGAGCACGCCGCCCAGCGCGTTCTCGATCGCCTGGCGGTCGGGGCGCGGGTCGCGGCTGACGAGCGCGCTCGCGGCCATCAGCATGCCCGGGGTGCAGATGCCGCATTGGGCGGCCCCGCCCGCGACGAAGGCGGCCTGCAGGCGGGCCATGACGGGGTCGGCGGTCAGCCCCTCGATCGTGGTGACGGCTCGAGCCTCGACCTGCGCGAGCGGGACGAGGCAGGCGCAGACCTGGCGGTTGTCGAGCAGGACGGTGCAAGCGCCGCAATCGCCGGCGTCGCAGCCGGACTTGGTGCCTTTGAGGCCGAGCTCGTCGCGGAGCACGCGGCTGAGCCGGGTGGCGGCGGGCGAGCTCGCGGTGACGGCGCGGCCGTTGAGCCGAAAGCTGGTGCCCCGCCCCGGCGCCGTGGCGCGTGGTGCCAACGCCCTCATGCGGCCAGCCGCACGGACTGTCCGGCGATGGCGCGGCGGACGAGCACCAGGGCCGCGTGGCGGCGATAGTCGGCGCTGGCGCGGATGTCGTCGATGGGCGCCAGTCCCGCGAGATCGGCGCCGGTGACGCTAGCGGCGGCCTCGGCCGGGCTTAGGCCCTCGATCCGCGCTTCCAGCGCACCCAGGCGCTGGGCCACGGCCGAGCAGGCACCGACCGCGATTCGGGCGTCGCCGATGCGGCCAGCCTCGTCGAGGATCATGGTCGATGCCACCATGGCGATGGAGATGACCAGGTAGCGCCGCGCCCCCAGTTTGAGGAAGGCCGAGCGCGCGTCGGCCGGCGGCTTGGGCACGACGATGTGGGTCAGCAGCTCGTCCGGCTGAAGCGCCGTCCGACGATTGCCGAGGACGAAGTCGGCGAGCGCCAGCTCGCGGGTGCGGCCGGCGCTGGCGAGGCGAACTCTGGCGTCGAGGGCCAAAAGCGGCGGCACGCCGTCGGCGGCGGGCGACGCGTTGCAAAGATTGCCGGCGATAGTGCCACGGTTCTGGATCTGCGCCCCCCCGACCGCGCGGGCAGCGGCCCGAACGGCATCGAACCAGGGCGGCAGGCTCGAGGACAGGGCCTCGGCCCAGGTGACCAGGGCACCGATCTCGACTCGGTCGCCCAGATCGTCGATGCTCGCGAGGTCGTCGAGGCCGCTGAGATCGAGTAGGTCGGCCTGGTCGAGCCCGGGTTCACCCCAGGCGGTTGTCGTGGCATCGGCGGGAAAGAGATCGGTACCGCCGGCCATGGGCCTGGCGCCGGTTTCGGCGAGCAGCCGAAGCGCTGTGTCGAGAACGATCGGCCGATGATAGACGCCCATCCCGTTCCGCTCGGCTAGTGGCCCTCGTCGAACACCCGAGAATTCATGTGTATGACAACGACTTTCGAGCGCTGCTCCAGCACTGTCAAGCCTGTTCGATCGCCCAGGTCGTGCGGCCGGTGACCAGCTTTTGCAGATCGGCGAGATCGGGCTTGGGCGGCGCGCCGGCGGCCTCGAAGGCGGCCTCGTAGGTCGAGGATTCGGTGCAGTGGATGACGCCGAGGGCCTTGGGCGCCTCGAGGCGCGCCAGAAGCTGGGCCAACAGTGGGTTGGTCTCGTCGTGGACCATCGCGTGCTCGACGCCCTGCCCGCCCTCACCCACGCTGAACACCTCCAGCGCCAGCCGCTCGGGCACGAGCCTGAGGCCCTTGGTGCCGCCGGCGAACAGCAAAGGCTCGCCGTGGCGGCACCAGAGCTGATGCTCGGCGGCCGTCGCCTTGTTGGTCACCGCATCGAAGGCACCGTCGTTGTAGACGATGCAGTTCTGCAGGATCTCGACGAAGCTGGTGCCCCGGTGACCGTGCGCGCGGGTCAACACCTCGACCATCGGCCCCTGCGCCACGTCCGGCACCCGGGCGACGAAGCGGGCGTTCGAGCCCAGAGCGAAAGCAGCGGCGTTGACCGGGGCGTCGAGCGAGCCCGTGGGTGTGGAGGGGGTCACCTGGCCCACCGGGCTGGTCGGCGAGGCCTGGCCCTTGGTCAGGCCGTAGACCTGATTGTTGAACAGGAGATAGACGAGGTCGACGTTGCGCCTGAGCAGATGCATCAGGTGATTGCCGCCGATCGAGAGGCTGTCGCCATCGCCAGAGACCACCCAGACATCGAGAGCGGGATTGGCGAGCTTGACGCCCGTGGCGATGGCCGCGGCCCGGCCGTGGATGGTATGGAAGCCATACGATTCGACGTAGTAGGGAAAGCGCGCGGCACAGCCGATGCCCGAGACGAAGACGGTATTGTCCGGATCGGCCCGGATTTCGGCCAGCGTCTTCTGCACCGCCTTGAGGATCGCATAGTCGCCGCAGCCGGGGCACCAGCGGACCTCCTGGTCGGAGGCCCAGTCCTTGGGCGTGGTTTCCTTCGGCGTACGGTCGAGGACGGTGGCCATCGGCTCAGGCTTCCAAAAGGTTCTGGACGCGGGTTTCGATCTCGGCCGCGGTGAAGGGCTTGCCGGTGACCTTGGTCAGGCTCTCGATCTTCTGCCCGAACACACCCTGCAGGATGAAGGCGAACTGGCCACCATTGAGCTCCGGCACCAGGACGTGGCGGTAGCCGGCGATCAGGCTTTCGAGATTGCGCGGCAGCGGCCAGAGATGGCGGACCTGGGCGTGCGCCACCTCGTGGCCGGCATCGCGCAGCCGGTCGACGGCGCTTTCGATGGCGCCATGGGTCGAGCCCCAACCCAAAATCAAGACATGATCACCCGCGGAACCGGCCTCCAGCGCCTGTTCGGGAATGTCGTTCGCGATGCCGTCGATCTTGGCCCTGCGGAAGTCGGTCATCGTCTGGTGATTGGCGGGATCGTAGGAGATGTCGCCGGTCTTGTCGGCGCGCTCGATGCCGCCGATGCGATGCCTGAGGCCGGGCGTGCCCGGTGGCACCCAGGCTCGGGCGAGGGTTCGAGGATCGCGGGCATAAGGCTCGAAGCTCTCGGGATCCGCGCCCTGCCGAACCGGGAAGGGCTCGATCGCGGTGAGGTCGGGAACCAGCCAGGGCTCGCTGGCATTGGCGAGAAAGCCGTCGGTCAACAGCATCACCGGGGTCATGTACCGGGCGGCGAGACGGACGGCCTCGATCGCCACCTCGAAACAATCGCCCGGCGTGGCGGCGGCCAGCACCACGAGCGGCGAGTCGGCATTACGGCCGAGCACGGCCTGGAAAAGGTCGGACTGCTCGGTCTTGGTCGGCAGGCCGGTGGACGGCCCGCCGCGCTGGGCATCGACGACCACCAGCGGCAGTTCGGTGGCGATCGCCAGCCCCAGCGCCTCGGTCTTGAGCGCGATGCCGGGCCCCGAGCTGCCGGTCACCCCGAGCTTGCCGGCATAGGACGCGCCGATCGCGGCGCAAACCGCGGCGATCTCGTCCTCCGCCTGGAAGGTGCGCACGCCGAAGCTGTCGAGCCGCGCCAGCGCGTGCAAGAGGCCGGAGGCCGGGGTGATCGGATAGGAGCCGTAGAAGAGCTCGAGCCCGGCCAGCCTGCCACCTTCGACCAGGCCGTAGGCCAAGGCTTCGACCCCGGTGATCGTCCGGTAGCGCCCGGGTGGCAGCGGTGCCTGCTGGCCCGCGGCCAGGACCTCGGGCAACCGCGGCAGCTCGGCCGTCTCGCCATAGGCGTGGCCCGCATCGAGGGCGGCGAGATTGGCACTCTGGACCAGCGCATCGTCCTTGAAGCGCTCCTTGATCCAGCCCTGGGTCGCGGCCCGGGGCCGGCCGGTGAGCCAGAGGACGAGACCCAAGGTCCAGAAATTGCGCGCCCGATTGGCATCGCGATTGCCGACGCCCAAGGGCTTGACCGCGGCCTGGGTGAGCTTGGTGATATCGATCTCGATCACCCGGAAGGGGTCGAGATCATGGCCCTCGAGCGGGTTGCCGTCGTAGCCGGCCTTCTTCAGGTTGCGGTCGCCGAAGGCAGCGGTGTCGACGATGAGCGTGCCGGACGGGCGCAGATCGGCGAGGTTGACCTTCAAGGCGGCCGGATTGAGGGCGACCAGGACGTCGAGCTGGTCGCCCGGGGTCCTCACCCGCCTGCCACCGAACTGGATCTGGAAGGCCGAAACGCCGAAGGTGGTTCCCACGGGCGCCCTGATCTCGGCGGGAAAATCCGGAAACGTCGCGAGATCGGCACCGCCCAAGGCGGCTTCCTGGGTGAAGCGGCTGCCGGTCAGCTGCATGCCGTCGCCGCTGTCGCCGGCAAAGCGCACGACGAGCGACATGCCGGTCGCGGGCTTGGCGCCAGCCGGCCTCGCCGTGCTCTCGGGCACTGGTCGCCGCATCACGTTCATCGTTACCATCCGCCTCGGCACCTGGGTGAGCAAGTCATAGGCCGACACATGATATAGCCGAGCCGGCAGCGCAAGTCACGACCGCTTGCGGTCACGTGAGCCTGGCCAAGAGACCGAGGAATTGCCGGCGTTGACCAGCGCTCAAGGGGGCCAGCGTTTCCTCGCTGATGGCCTGGCCCTCGCTGACCAGTCGCTCGGCCAGAGCCCTGCCGTCCGGGGTCAAGGAGAGCAGCTTGCGGCGCTTGTCATCGTCGCTGCCGGAGCGCGTCACCAGGCGCCGGCGGAGCAGGCGGAGGATCACACCCTGCACCGTGTTGGGGTCCATGGCAGTCTCGCGGCCGAGCAGGTTCTGCGACAATGGCCCGGCCTCGCGCAGGCGCATCAGCACGGCGAACTGCAAAGGCGTCAGGTCGAAGGCGGCGAAGCGCTTGGCGAAGAGCGCGGTGTGGCGCTGGTTGGCGCGGCGCAGCAGGTGGCCGACCTGCTGGTCGAGAACATAGTCGTCGGTCTCGATAGACATGACCCGTCCCGCACAATGTCTGCCGCTTCTGCCAAGCGCCGGCCGATCGGGCAAGCCTTTCGGCCGTTCAGTGCCGACCGGCGGCCGGGCTCTCGGTCGCGGGCTCCGGCTGCACGGTGATGCGAAAGGCTGTAGAGCCCGCGGGCTCGCGCCAGAACGACAATGCGGCGTATTTCTGGAAGAGATCGGGCGGCAGGATGGTGCGCCTGGGCGTGAACGCGACCTCGCGCTGGACGGTGTGCAGCCCTGGTGTCGCGAGTTGCGCGTCGAAAGCCGGCTCGGCATAGTCGACAGCCGCGAAATCATGGGCGAAGGCGGGCTCGCCCAGAAACTCGTAGAGCAGCTTCAACGTCTCCGCCGGCCGCTGCGCCAGGATGTCGTATTCGAGGATCAACAGCGACCGGCCGTGCTCGCCGTAATAGGCTTCCTTCAAGGCCGACCAGGCGAAACCCACCAGACGGTCACGGTGCGCCAGCGCGTCGACCCGGCTGAACACGGTGGCGCGCTCCTCGGGCGTGGCGAACAGCCCGGACGGCTCGAAGGCGTTCTGCCGCACCAGCCGCTCGATGCTGTCCATCACCCAGGCAATGCTGCGCACGCAGCAGATCACCTTGGCCTCGGGAAAGAGCGAGAGCAGCGCCGGCAGCCGGGCGCACCAGAGCCGGTTGGTGTCGAAGACCACCGCCTTGTCCTGATGCGGCCGATAGTAGCATTCGAAGAGACCGGCCAGGAGTTCCCGCTTCTGCGTCTCGTCGATGAACAGTGCCGTCTCGTTGCGCCGCCCCATGGTGTTCAGCATCACACTGAACAACGCGCCGACAGGGCTCGTCATCGCCGCGTGAAAGCGCGGATTCTGGCGGAGTATCGCCGCGAGCAGCGTCGAGCCCGAACGCGGCAGGCCGGAGATGAAGTGCAGCCTCGTGGTCATGGTCGGGCGCTTTCCTACGTCAATCTAGTCGACGGCGAACTCGAGAAACATTTATCCCGCCATAGTAGAGCCAATAAAACCCACCTTTCTACTTGCAGCATCGGCGGAACTTTGCGAACTTGCGACGATAAAAGTCGCATTCGGTTGGTCGGCAGGCACCGCAGCGACGCGTCGTTCTCCAGCCCGAGGAATACCCATGCCTCAAAGCGGCGTGATCGTCGACCCCAGCCGACCCGAAGTAACGCGCCACGAGTATCTTTCCGCCAGCTCCGCCACGCCGACCCCCTCGGCCCTGGCGAGCGCACCGCAGGCGAGCCTGGTCGTCACCACCCTCGCCGACGTGGTCGACGCCACCGACGGTGTGCTCAGCCTGCGCGAGGCGGTCGACGTCGCCAACGATACGCCTGGCCTGGACCGCATCACCTTTGCCGCGGCGTTGCGCGGCGGGACGATCGATCTCGACGGGTCGCTCGGCCGGCTGACGGTCACCGACGATCTGATCATCGACGGCGATCCCCTCGACGGTGGTCCAGATAGCCTGCGCCTCGATGCCGGCTTCAGCACACAGATCGATCTCGGCCTGTTGCGGGCCGAAGGCGCAGCCCTGCGCCTCGAGGATCTGACGATCCAGAACGTCTTCGACATGGGTGTCCGCGGCGACGACGCGGCCCTCGACCTCACACGGGTCGCGATCGACGGCGTCAAGGGTGGGGCCGACGAAGGCGTGAGCCTCACCGGCGGCTCACTGGTGATGGAGTCGTCGTCGGTCACCACCGGCGGGGGCGCGTACAGCTTCGGCATCCTTTTCGACGCGGGTGCGTCGGTCGCGATCGTCGACAGTGTCATCCGGGCGCGGCCTGCCGACAGCACCGCCGGAATCGCCGGCAGAGGCTCGCTCGTGCTGATCGACAGCCACGTCGTCGCCGAACCCAGCCTGTCGAGCGTCGGGATCTCCGTCACTGGCGACGCCTTGATCGATGGCAGCACGATCACGGCCGCGGGAACCACGCTGACCACCGGCGTGCGCGTCAACGGCGAACTCGTGCTGATCAACAGCACCGTAGCCGACGTGATCGGCGCCTCCCCCATCGTCATGCCGCTCGGCATCGATATCGCACCCGACAGCACCGCGCTGATCGTCAATTCGACCATCACCGGCACGACCAGCCGACCATCGTCCGTCCCCACCGACCCGTTCATCCCCGCCTATGGCCTGTTCATCGACCAGGGCGGTGTCGCCTGGGTCGGCAACAGCATCATCGACGACAGTGTCGGCGGGGCGGGCTCGCTCGCCAGCAACGGCGCCAACACGTTCCGGGACTCGACGGTCGGCGGGGCGATCGCCGGCGACCGCCTCGGCGTCTCGGCCGAAGAGCTCTTCGCCGCCACCAAGACGAACCCGGGCGCCTCCGAACGCTCGGGCGTGCTCGCCGACAACGGCGGGCCGACGCCGACCGTGGCGTTGCTCGACAATCCGGCCAATCCGGCGCTCGACGTGGCCGATCCGGCCTTGGCACCACTCTTCGACCAGCGCGGCTTCGTGCGCGACGCGACGCCGGATATCGGGGCGTTCGAGTTGGGCGCCGGACCACTGGCACCGCCACCGCCGCTGCCGCCGCTGGCCGAGAAGGTGCCGCTCGCCGACGCCGATATCGTGACCGTGCCGCCCTGGGCCCTGGTGCTCGGTGCTGCGGCCGATGCCGAGATCAGCTTCGTCGACGAGGTGGCGGCGCTGCAGAACAGCCTCGGCGTCTATCTGATCGGCCCGGACGGCGAGCTCGCCGGCCCGCGCTGGGTGTTCGAGCGCGTCGAGCATGCCGAACCCAGCGACGATGCGTCCGAGCAGGCGCGACCGGGTGGCGGGCCGCTGGCACCCGGCGACGCCGTGCTGCTCAGCGACCTCTTCGATCCGGCGGAACTGCTGCCCGGCACCACCTTCGGCCTGTTCCTCGCGGCCGATGCCTGGAACCTGAACCCCGCCGCCGTGTTCGAGGGCGGCACGCTCGAGTTCCGCGCCGACGGCGGCCCGGCCTCGCTCTTCGATCCGGTGCCGGCACTCTTCCACATCAGCGAGAGCGGCGTCGAGCGGCTGGTCGCGGGCGACATCATGCACACGGCCGATCCGAGCTTCTTCGAGCCGCTGGCCAACCCCTTGAACCCGGGCGGCGGCGCCCAGGTCACCTCCGGCACGCTCGATGGCCTCTTCACGGTGGCCTTCGAGGACAAACCCCTGGCCGCAAGCGATCGCGACTTCAACGACGCGCTCTTCGCCGTCGATCTCCTCGATGCCGGCGACGAGCTCTTCGCCGTCGCCGCGGTGGCCACGGCCGGGGCGGGGGCGATGCCGGCCGGCGGCGCCGATCTGGAGACGCTCCTGACCGCGGTCGAGGCGGGCTGAGACGGCAGCACGGCAGGCTGCGGGCCGCTCGGCAGCAGCCCACAGGCACGTCCGGCCGTCGCCGGATGTGCCTCCTCGTTCCACCAGCAGCCGATGAGTGATCATCCTCGATCTGCCCCGCAGCCGGAGCATCAGGGCTTCGCTACGGTGTTGCCGCCCTACCACCGCGCCGCCCCACCAGATCTGGCCTGCTTCTTTTGGTCGATTATTTGTCGACTATTGCCGCTTGGCCACGATACTGGCGCAGGAAAGACTTCGACTTGAGAGCTTGCGCCTGTTATCCTAAAAGGTGAAAGAATTTCATCGGGTGAATTTGCGTTGCATGTACTTTTGATATTTGCAACGCTGAAACCCGGGCGCGTGCAGGTTCGAGCAGCCGAGCAAGCGTCTGGTCGACGAACAGCGACGGCGCCGTGGACAGCGCCGATGGCGCCAATCGAATGGAGCGACGGATGCCGCGAAATGCCCGGACCGCCGACGAGGATCTCGATCGAACCGCGCTCTGGTCGGTCGTCTCGGCCGGAGTGCCGGCGGCCGTGCCGGCTGCCACCGCACCACCGAGCGCGGCGCAGCAGGCACCCCTCGTCGTCACCACCTCGGCCGATGTCGTAGACGCGGACGACGGGGTGCTGTCGTTGCGCGAAGCCGTGCTCGCCGCGAACGAGCGCCTCGGCTCCGACATCATTACCTTCGCGTCGGACCTGCGCGGCGGGACGATCGAGCTCACCGGCGGGTCACTGGTCATTACCGACGACCTGAGGATCGATGGCGATCCGCTGAACGGCGGGCCGGACGGCATCGTGATCGATGGTGTGTTCCGGGCAACCCAACCCGTGATCGGTGGTGCCGAGGTGGCGTTCGAGGTGCAGGGTGTCGAGGCGCGCTTCGAGGACCTGACGGTGCGGGGCGCCGGCTACAACCTGATACGCGGCACGGACGCGGACATTGCGATCGAGCGGGCGCTGATCCACGAGAACAACCCGTTTTTCACCGGCTCGACGGCGATCAAGACGATCGGCGGCAGCCTCGAGATCAGCGACAGCAGCGTCCGGGATATTTTCGGCGGTATCGAATGGGCAACACTCGTCGACTTCACCGACACGACGGTGACGATCGAGCGGAGCCTGCTCACCGGCGGCCAAGCCATCAGCGTCACCGGCATCCGGGGTTCCGGCGACCTGCAGATCACCGACAGCGCCGTGGTCGATATGCAGGCGCCGAGTTTCGGGACGGGGATCTCGATGGTCGGCAACCTCGTGATCGAGCGCAGCCTGATCGCCGGCACCGGCGGCACGGCAGCGGCCACCGGTCGGGGCATCGTCATCGACGGCGCGTTGCAGTTGATCAACAGCACAGTGGCGGCGACCGGTGGCGGCGAGTACCGCGACGATTCCGGCGGCATCATCGTGGCCCCCGGCAGCCGGGCCGTTCTGGTCAACAGCACGCTGAGCGGCACTTACGACCAGCAATCGGCTGTCGGCGCCGGGAGCGAAGCGCCGTCCGCCGTCCCGATCGTCGGCCTGCGGGTCGCGCCCGGCAGCACGGTCACCATCGCAAACAGCGTGATCGACGACCGTATCGAAGGCACGATCGCCAGCAACGGCGCCAATACCTTTCGTGACGTGGCAGTCGACGGGGCGACGGCCACGGATCGGCTCGGCGTGCGCGCCGAGCAGCTGTTCGCGTCGACCGCCGAGATCGGCTCGTCGGGTATCCGCACGGGCGTCGTCGCCGACAATGGCGGGCCCACCGGCACCATTGCGCTGGCGCCCCGGGCGACGAATCCGGCGATCGGTGCGGGGATCGCCGCCGATGCGGTGGACGCGGCCGGCAATCCGCTCGCGGTCGATCAACGGGGCCCGGGCTTTGCGCGAATCGCCCAGGGCAGCCTGGATCTCGGGGCGTTCGAGTTACAGATCCCGACACAGCCGGTCGTGCTGCCCGAACCGCCGTTGATCGTGACGACACTCGACGACGTGGTCGACCCCGATGACGGCCTGTTGTCGCTGCGCGAAGCGGTGGCTGCCGCCAACGGCCTGCCCGGGACCGACATCATCACCTTCGCCGGCGCGCTCGCCGGCGGCACGAGCCTGCTGACTGGCGGTCCGCTCTCGATCACCGACGAGCTGATCCTGGAAGGTTCTGGCGTCACCCTGGCCGGCCGCGCCAGCGGCGCCCTGCTCGAGGTGTTGCAGACGGCGGCCCAGATCGGCGATCTCGCCCTGGAGGGCGCCGTCGACGGGGCGGCGATCAGGGCCGTCGACAGTGAGCTCTTGGTGAGTGACGCGCGGATAACCGGCAATGCCGGCCCCGGCATCGGTGTTGTGGGCAGCCGGCTGGGCATGGTCGACAGCATCGTGGCCGAGAACGGCGCGGCGGGGATCGACGCCGCCCGGTCGCTACTGGGTATCGCCGACAGCCGCATTGCCGACAATGCCGCCGACGGCATTGCCGCGACGGACAGCAACGTTGCGCTCTTTGCCGGTACGGTCGACGGCAATGGCAACATCGGCATCGACTTGGCGGCCGGCAGCCTTCGGGTGGTCGACAGCGCGGTCGGTGGCAATGCCCAAGCGGGCATCGTGACCGGCCGGGACAACGTCGCCGTCATCGAGACGAGCCGCGTCGACGGCAATGGCGCTCTGGGGATCGACGCCGGCGGTGATCTGGCGGTTCTGCGGAGCTCGGTTTCGCTCAACGGCGCCACGCCGAGCTTTCTCGCTCGAGGCGGTATCACGGCGCGCGGCGATCTCTTGGTCAGCGACAGCACGGTCGCGGGCAACATCAGCAACGCCGATGCCGGCGGCATCGATGCGGTCGGCTTTCCCGGGGCGCGGGCCGTCATCGTCAACAGCACGATCGCCGACAACAGCGTCGTCGACACGGCCGTGGCCAGCGCCTACGCCCCCGGCGGGATCGGGTTCCGCTTCGGCGTCGAGGGGGAGGTCATCAACGCGACCATCACCGGCAATCTCGGCCGGCGTACCGGGACCGACCCGCTCCCTCCGCAGGTCGCGGCCGGCGGCATCGCGGCCACGGAGGGCTCGGTGGTCACCGTCGCGAACACGATCGTCGTCGGCAACGAAGTCGCGGCGGGCACGCCCGGCGCCGACGACGTGGTCGGTGCCGTGAGCAGCCGCGGCTTCAATCTCTTCGGCCAGGCGGCCGTACCGGGCCAGCTGGCGAGCGATCGGACCGGTGTCGACGGGGCGGCCGTCTTCGCCGCGACCGAGCTCCTGCCCAACGGCACCGCGGCCGGCGTGCTCGCCGACAACGGCGGGCCGACGCCGACCGCAGCCCTGCTCGACGACGCCGCCAACCCGGCGCTGGACCGCGCCGATCCGGCCGCTGCCCCGCCGACCGACCAGCGCGGGCTGATTCGCGACGCGACACCCGATATCGGCGCCTTCGAGCTCGGTGCATCGGGCGAGCCGTCGCCGCCGGCGCCATCCTTGCCGGAGCTCGCCGAGAAAGTGCCCTTGGCCGATGCCGATATCCTGGGGGCACCGCGGAGCTTTCTGACGCTCGTCGGGGGTGACGCCGCGATCGGCTTCGTCGACGAGTCCGCGGCCTTCCAAAGCAGCCTGGGCGTCTACCTGGTCGGTCCGGACGGCAGCATCGACAGCCCGCGCTGGGCGTTCGAGCGGATCGAGCATGCCGAGCCCAGCGACGCTGCATCCGAACAGGCGCGGCCGGGCGGCGGGCCACTCGCACCTGGCGACGCCGTGCTGCTGAGCGACCTCTTCGATCCGGCCGATCTCGGGCCCGGAGTGGAATTCGGCCTCTTCCTGGTGGCCGACGGCTGGACGTCGAACCCCACGGCGATCTTCGACCTCGGCACGCTCGAGTTCCGCACCGGCGACGCTGCGGCCAGCGTGGCGGACGTCACGCCCGAGCTGTTCCACATCGCCGAGAACGGCGCCGAACGGCTGGTCCTGGGTGACATCATGCACACGGTCGATGCTGGCTCGGCCAATCCGTTGTCCAACACCCTCAACCCGGGCGGCACGGGCCAGGTCACCTCGGGCACGCTCGATGGCCTCTTCACGGTGGCCTTCGAGGACAAGCCCCTGGCCGCAAGCGATCGCGATTTCAACGATGCGATCTTCGCCGTCCAGCTGCTCGATGCGACCGACGATCCCTTCACGGTTGCAGTCGCAGCGGATGCCGCGGCCGTCCCCGCCGGCGGCGCCACGCTCGACACACTGCTGACGACCGCCGAGACGGCCTAGCCGCCGCTAGAGCCCGAACGGCTCGCCCGGCGTGGCGATGTGCACGCGGCCGCGCTTCACGTCCCGCTTCAGCACCTCGGGATCGCCGTGCAGGAGGTCGAACGTGCCCCAGTGGATGGGCACGACGAGGTCGAGCTCCAAGAACTCGTTGCAGGCGATGGCGGCGTGCGCCGGTCCCATGGTGAAGCGGTCGCCGACCGGCAGGAAGCCGATTTTCGGGCGGTAGAGCCGCTGGATCAGCGCCATGTCCGAGAACAGGCAGGTGTCGCCGGCGTGGTAGACGGTGGCGTCCGGTGCCGTGACGACGAAGCCCGCTGGATCGCCCATCGCCTTGGGCTCGCCGTCACGGATGACGCCGGCACTGTGGAACGCCGGGACCATGGCGTAGCGGATGCCGCCGACCTCGATCTCGCCGCCGGTATTCATCGGCTGGACACTCTCCACGCCCTGGGCGTTCAGCCACATGCAGATCTCGTATTGGGCGACGAGCGTGGCGTCGTACTTCTTGGCGAGGCGGGCGGCGTCACCGAGATGATCCTCGTGACCGTGGGTGACGACGACGACGTCGAGGCGCTCGAGCCCGTCCTCGAAGCCTTCGGGATGCTTGGGGTTGCCGGTGAAGAACGGGTCGATGAGGATGGATTGGCCGCTCGAGGCCAGATGCACGGCGGAGTGGCCGAGCCAGGTGATCTGCATGGGCGATTGGCTCCTCGGTTGAAGCGATCGTTGCCGGATCGGCAACGGTGGTTTTCGCCGAGCCTAGCCCGAAAGCCGGCCGCCGCAACCCAGATCTCGTGGTGTCGGCAGAGAGCTGCCAACGCAAGATGTGACATACCCGACCGGCCGGGCCGCCGACACGACACGTGGCGGCCGCCGCAGCGGGGCGATGGAGGGAAAGACGATGATCAGCATTCGCCCGGCGGCCGAGCGGGGCATCGCCGATTATGGCTGGCTGAAGAGCCGGCACAGCTTCAGCTTCGGCCAGTATCACGATCCGCGGCACATGGGTTTCGGGCCGTTGCGCGTCATCAACGACGACCGGGTGGCGCCGGGCGCCGGTTTCGGCATGCACCCGCATCGCGACATGGAGATCATCACGGTCGTGCTCGAGGGCGCGCTCGAGCACCAGGACAGCCTGGGCACGGGCTCGGTGATCCGCCCGGGCGACGTGCAGAAGATGAGTGCGGGCACCGGCATTCGCCACTCGGAATTCAACCCATCGGCGACCGAGCCCGTCCACTTCCTGCAGATCTGGATCGAGCCCGCCGAGATGGGCGTGGCCCCGGCCCATGCCCAGGCGCATTTTCCACCGGCGGAGCGGCAGGGTCGACTGCGCTTGGTGGCATCGCCGGACGGTCGCAACGGGTCGCTGCCGTTGCACCAGGACGCCACGCTCTATCTCGCCAACCTCGCGGCAGGCGAGACATTGCACCATGAACCGGGCGCCGGACGACGCCTCTGGCTGCAGGTCGCCACCGGCAGCGTCCGGCTCGACGGCATCGATCTCGCCGCTGGCGACGGCGCGGCGATCGAGGGCGAAGACCTGATCGAGATCACCGGCGTCGCGGATGGCGAGGTGCTGCTCTTCGATCTCGCCAGCTGAGCCGGATCGCGGCCGCCGGCCCCCTCGCCGCACCCGCTCGCACGACGCCCCGGCATGTCACAGATCGGGTTGGCCGAGGCCGCACACTCCCGCATGTCACAGACCGCGTTGGTTGGGGCCGAGCGGTCTCGCATGTCACGAACCGGGTTGGCCGAGGCCGCACACCCTCGCATGTCACAGATCGCGTTGGCCGAGGCCGAACACCCCCATGCATGTCACAGATCGCGTTGGCGGCAGCTCGCGCCCGTCCGTCACCGGCCGCGTTCGTGGCATCGGGCGCCTCGGCCTTGCGCTGACGCCGGCTCTGGGCTTTGATCGCTGCCACATGTCGCCGGCGATCGGCAGCACTGGGCGCGAAGCTTCATGATCCGGCTTTATCACCAACCGCTCTGCCCGTTCTCCCGCAAGACCCGCTTGGTGCTGCGCGAGAAGGGCTTGGCCTGCGAGCTGCTCGAGGTCGAGCCCTGGAAACGTGAGCCCGAGCTGTTGCGCCTCAATCCCGCGGCCGAGGTGCCGGTGCTGGTCGACGGCGACCTCGTCGTCGCCGACAGCGCGGCCATCGCCGACTACCTGCACGAGGCGCACGGGCCGCCGGACCTGCTCGGCCAGAGCCAGGCGCAACGTAACGAGACGCGGCGGCTGGTCGGCTGGTTCGACGTCAAGTTCCGCCGCGAGGTCACCGACCTCCTCTGGGGCGAGAAGCTCCTGAAACGGCTTCGGCGGACCGGCACGCCGAGCTCGGAAGCGCTTCGCGCCGGGGCTGCCAACATCCGCGGGCATCTGGCCTATATCGGTTATCTCTACGAGGACCGCCGCTGGCTCGCCGGCGACGAGCTCAGCCTCGCCGACCTGACGGCCGCCAGCCACCTCTCGGTGCTCGACTATCTCGGCGACGTGCCCTGGGAGGCCTCGGCGGGCGCGCGCGACTGGTATGCCAAGGTGAAGTCCCGCCCCTCCTTCCGGCCACTGCTGATGGATCGCCTCACGGGCCTCAAGCCACCGGTGCATTACGACGATCTCGATTTCTGACCAGCTGCGCGCCCGCGCCCGAGATCTCGGCTTCGCCGAACTCAGGATCACGGCCGCCGAGACCCCGCCGGACCGGCAGTCCGCCTACCGCGCCTTCATCGCGGCTGGCCGGCACGGCACGATGGACTGGCTCGCCCGCGAGCCGGAGCGGCGGGCGACACCCCGAGGTCTCTGGCCCGAAGCCCGGACCGCCGTCGTCGTCGCCATGAACTACGGGCCGAACCACGACCCGCTGGCCGTGCTCGACCGGCCGGACCGGGCCGCCATTTCGGTCTATGCGCAGCACCGCGACTATCACGACGTGATGAAAGGCAAGCTCAAGGAACTCGCCGGCTGGCTGCATCGGACGACCGGCGAGGCGGTGAAGGTCTTCGTCGATACCGCACCGCTCTTGGAGAAGCCCTTGGCCGAGCGCGCCGGCATCGGCTGGCAGGGCAAGCACACCAACCTCGTCTCGAGGACGCACGGCTCCTGGCTCTTCCTGGGCGAGATCCTGACGGCCGCCACTCTCGACCCCGATCCGCCCGAGACCGACCATTGCGGCAACTGCCGCCGCTGCCTCGACATCTGCCCGACCGATGCGTTCCCCGAGCCCTACCGGCTCGATGCCCGGCGCTGCATCTCCTACCTCACGATCGAGCACAAGGGCCCGATCCCGCACGAGTTTCGCGCCGCCATCGGTAACCGCATCTACGGCTGCGACGACTGCCTCGCCGTCTGCCCCTGGAACAAGTTCGCAGCCGTCGCCAGCGAGGCCAAGCTCGTGGCTCGCGACGATCTCCGAGCCCCGAGGCTCGACGAGCTGCTGCGGCTCGACGATCCCGCCTTTCGCCGCCTCTTCTCCGGCTCGCCGATCAAGCGGATCGGCCGCGACCGCTTCCTCCGCAACGTCCTGATCGCCGCCGGCAACAGCGAAGACGCGGATCTGCTGGCACGCATCGAGCCTTCGCTCGCCGATCCGGCTCCCATCGTCCGCGGCGCCGCCGTCTGGGCCTTTCGCCGGCTGGGCCCACCTGCCATGGTCGAGGCGGCACGGGCGGCCAATCTGCCCAGTGAGACAGATCCAGAGGTGCGTGACGAATGGCTGCGGTGACCCCTACCCTCCTCTGCTTCGGCCTCGGCTATTCGGCCGAGGTCCTGGCGCTGCGCCTCGTCGCCCAGGGCTGGCGGATCATCGGCACCTCGCGCAAGGCCGAAAAGCGGCGCATCCTGGAGGCCAAGGGCTTTACCACCTACGCCTTCGACCGCGACCACAGGCTGCCGCCCGAGGCCTTTGCCGGCGTCACCCACGTCCTGACCTCGATCGCCCCCGACGCGGCGGGCGATCCGGTGCTCGATCTGCATCTCACCGACCTTCGAGCCTGCAACCTCGCCTGGGCCGGCTATCTCGGCACCACCGCCGTCTACGGCGATCGCGGCGGCGACTGGGTCGACGAGACCACGCCCATCGAGCCCACCCTGGCCCGCGCCGACCGCCGGGCCCGCGCCGAAGCCGCCTGGCTGGAGAGCGGCCTGCCCGTCCACATCTTCCGCCTCGCCGGCATCTACGGGCCGGGCCGCAACCCCTTCGTCAACCTGAAGAACGGCACGGCGCGGCGGATCGTCAAGCCGGGCCAGGTCTTCTCGCGCATCCACGTCGAGGATATCGCGACCGTCCTCGAGGCCTCGATCGACCGCCCCAACCCGGGGCAGATCTACAATGTCTGCGACGACGAGCCGGCCCCGCCCCAGGACGTCGTGGCCCATGCGGCCGAGCTGATGGGCATCGCCCCGCCGCCCGAGCAGCCCTACGAGACCGCCGACCTCTCGCCCATGGCGCGGACCTTCTACCAGGACAACCGCCGGGTCAGGAACGACCGGCTGGAGACCGAACTCGGCGTGCGCCTGGCCTTTCCGACCTACCGCGAGGGCCTGCTCGCACTTCGCCCAGTGGATGGCCTGCCGCCGGACGTGGTATAAACGGGTCATCACCGGAGTGACGCATGGCCGAACCCGCCCTGAAACTGCCCCCCGATCCCGACGCCTTCCTCGACTGGGAGATGCGCCAGGCCGAGCGCTACGAACTCGTCTTCGGCGACGTGCGGATAATGGTCGGTGCCGCCATGGGGCACAACACGGTCGCCGACAACATCCATGTAGCCTTCGCCAATCGCCTGCGCGGTGGAGCCTGTCGGGCTTGGCGCGCCGATACCAGGGTCCGCAATCCGAACGACGACTTGACCTACCCCGACGTCGTCGTCAGCTGCACGCCCCGCCGCCCGGACGAGCTCTTCATCGACGACCCGGTGCTGATCATCGAGGTGCTCCCACCCTCCACCTCCCACTACGACCAGACCGAAAAACGCTGGGTCTACCAGGCCATCCCCACCCTCCAACAGCTCGTCTACGTCGCCCCCGACAAGGCCAAGCTCGAGCTCGTCACCCGCGAGCCCGACGGCAGCTGGCGCAGCGTCTTCGTCACCGGCCTCGATGCCGAGCTGCCGCTGGCCTCCCTCGATATCACCCTGCCGATGACAGAAATCTACGCGGATACGGCCGTCGCCGAGCAGGCGAAGGGCGCCGGCTGAACCTCCCTACCCCACCGCCTCCAACATCCGCTCCAACGCCGCCGTCAACCGCCGCAGATCCGCCTCGCGCGACAGCCGGTGATCGCCGTCCTTCACCAGCTCCAGCGTGACCGCGCGGCTCTCCAGCCGATCCGCCAGCTCCAGCGCCAGCTCGAACGGCACATCCGGGTCGGCCTGGCCGTGCAGCAAATGCACCGGACAACCGATCGGCACCGGCTGATCGAGCACCAGGTGATCGCGCCCCTCGTCCAACAACCGCGCGGTGATCGGCAACGGCGCGCCGTACTCGGAGGGCTGCCAGAGCACCCCATCACGCGCCAGCCTCGCCGCCTCCTCGGGCGTCATCGCGTCGCGCATCAACCGCTCGGTGAAATCCGGCGCCGCGGCGATCCCGATCAGCCCCTTGACCCGCTCCGGCCGGGCCAGCGCCAGCAGCAGCATGATCCAACCGCCCATGCTCGAGCCCACGAGTACGGCCGGCCCCTCCACCACCCGATCCAGCACCGCCAGCGCATCCGCCGTCCAGTCGCCGATCGTCCCGTCCTCGAACCGCCCCGAGGACGCCCCGTGCCCCCGATAGTCGAAGCGGGTGAACGCCTGCC
>JAABSG010000123.1 GCA_011390475.1 Geminicoccaceae bacterium
GCGGTGAGTGCGGGCGTCCTGACGCCCGAGCAGCGACGCCGCGGCTATCTGCGTCGGCTGGTGGCTGATCTCGGCTACACCGAGGCGGTAACCTGGTCCTTCACCGGCGAGGCCGAGGCCGCGTTCTTCGCCGATGGTGCAGCCCCGGTCCGGCTGAAGAACCCGATCTCGAGCGAGCTTTCGGTGATGCGCCCGTCGCTGTTGCCGAATCTGCTCCTGGCTTTGGCCAGAAACCAGGACAAAAAGCGCGGCGACGGGGCCTTGTTCGAGCTCGGTGCCCGCTTTCAGGGTGGTCAGCCAGGCCAGCAGGTCGACGCCCTGGCCGGCCTCTCCTGGGGCTCGACCAGCGCCCGGCACTGGACGGCCGAGCGCCGCCCGGTCGACGTCTTCGACGTCAAGGCCGATGCGCTGGCCGTCTTGTCAGCCGCCGGCGCCAGGCTCGAGGCGTTGCAGGTCACGGCCGAGGCGCCCGCCTGGTATCATCCGGGCCGTTCGGGCACGCTGGGGCTCGGCCCCAACCGCATCGCCGTCTTCGGCGAATTGCATCCCAAGCTCCTGGAGCGCTTCGACATCGACGGCCGGGTGCTGGCCTTCGAGCTCGACCTCGACCGCTTGCCCCGGATCAAGACCAAGCCCGGCCGCACCCGTCCGCCCCTGGACGCCTGGCCCTATCCCCCGGTCGATCGCGACTTCGCCTTCATCGTCGACGACGCAATAACGGCCGAGCAGCTGGTCAAGGCGGTCAAGGCGGCGGAGAAGAAGCTGATCCGCGAGATCGAGCTCTTCGACGTCTACTCGGGCCAGGGCGTCGAGCCCGGCAAGAAGTCTTTGGCCGTGGCGGTCCGCTTGCAATCGACCGAGCGCACCTTGACCGAAGCCGAAATCGAGCCCGTGGCGAAGAAAATCGTGGCCTCGGTCGAAAAACAGGTCGGCGGCGTGCTCCGCGCGTGATTGCGGGAAGTGGCCGAAATAGCTACTTTAGGCTCCAGGACCGCTTGGAGATACACATGCGCACCATGTCGGCCAAGGAAGCCAAGAACCACTTCGGTGAGCTCCTCATGGAGGCGCAAAAGGCGCCTGTGACCATCGAGAAGAACGGTAAGCCCGTGGCCGTGCTCTACTCGATGGAATGGCACGCGGCGGCCGAGGAGGCCAAGCTGGAGTGGCTGAAGCGGGCGGTCGCGGAGGGGGTCGCTGAGGCGGATCGAGGCGAGCTCTTGGAGCTGACCGACGATATGATGGAGCAGATCAAGCGGCGTGGTCATTCGCCATTAGATGATCCCCGCTGATGCATCTGGTGTCGCGGGCGCGGTTCACGCCTCGTGCCTTACGCGATCTGCGCTCCATCTGGACATGGGTAGCCGACGACGCCGGAGAAATTCGGGCAGATCGGCTGATCGACAGCCTCGCGGTCGCGACGGATCAGTTGGTGGATTTGCCGCAACTCGGCACGACCAAACCAGACTACAGCGAAGCCATGCGTTGCTACGTCGTGCGACCCTACCTGATCTTTTACCGCAACTCAGCCGAAGGCATAGAAATCGTCCGGGTCATTGATGGCCGGCGTGATGTCCGGACGGTTCTCCAAAGCGAGCAATGAGCAAATGACCGACCTCTCGCATATCCGCAATTTCGCCATCATCGCCCATATCGACCACGGCAAGTCGACGCTGGCCGACCGGCTGATCCAGCTCTGCGGCGGGCTCGCCGACCGCGAGATGCAGGAGCAGGTGCTCGATTCGATGGACATCGAGCGCGAGCGCGGCATCACCATCAAGGCGCAGACCGTCCGCCTGCTCTACAAGGCCAAGAACGGCCGGGACTACATCTTCAACCTCATCGACACGCCGGGCCATGTCGACTTCGCCTACGAGGTCAGCCGCTCGCTTCGCGCCTGCGAGGGCTCGCTGCTCCTGGTCGACGCCAGCCAGGGTGTGGAGGCGCAGACCCTGGCCAATGCGTACCAGGCGATCGAGGCCGACCACGAAATCGTGCCGGTCCTCAACAAGGTCGACCTGCCGGCGGCCGAGCCCGAGCGGATCAAGGAGCAGATCGAGGACATCATCGGCCTCGATGCCACCGATGCGCTGATGATCTCGGCCAAGACCGGCCTCGGCGTCGACGATGTCCTGGAGGCCGTGGTCGAGCGCCTGCCACCACCCAAGGGCGACAGTGGAGCACCTGTGCAGGCCCTGATCATCGACAGCTGGTACGACGCCTATCTCGGCGTCGTGACGCTGCTCCGCATCCGTGAGGGCACGCTGAAGAAGGGGGCCCGGATCCAGATGATGGGCACGCGGGCCACCCATCAGGTCGACCGGGTCGGCGTCTTCACCCCCAAGCCGCTTTTGGTCGAGGCCCTGGGCCCGGGCGAGGTCGGCTTCATCACGGCCTCCATCAAGGACATCGCCGATGCCCGGGTAGGCGACACCATCACCGAGGAAAAGCGCCCGGCAGCTTCCCCCTTGCCCGGCTTTCGCCCGTCGCAGCCGGTCGTCTTCTGCGGCATGTTTCCGGTCGATGCCGCCGACTACACCGATCTCCGGGACAGCCTCGGCAAGCTCCGGCTCAACGATGCGAGCTTCGAGTACGAGCCCGAGAGCAGCGGTGCGCTGGGCCTCGGCTTTCGCTGCGGCTTTCTCGGCCTCCTGCATCTCGAGATCATCCAGGAACGCCTCGATCGTGAGTTCGACCTCGACCTCGTCATCACCGCCCCCTCGGTCGTCTACCGCCTGCATCTGCAGAACGGCGAGGTGCAGGAACTGCACAACCCTTCCGACTACCCCGACCCCACCAAAATCAAGATGGTGGAAGAGCCCTGGATCAAGGCCACCATCCTCGTCCCCGACGACTATCTCGGCAAGGTGCTCGAGCTCTGCACCGAAAAGCGCGGCGTTCAGCTCGACCTCACCTATGTCGGCACCCGGGCCATGCTGGTCTACAAACTACCTTTGAACGAGGTGGTCTACGACTTCTACGATCGGCTGAAATCCGTAACGCGCGGCTATGCCAGCTTCGACTACCAGCTCGACGGCTACGGCGAGAGCGACCTCGTCAAGCTGACCGTGCTCGTCAACACCGATCCCGTCGATAGCCTGGCGCTGATCGTCCACCGCTCGATGGCCGACCGGCGCGGCCGGGCGCTGTGCGAGAAGCTCAAGGAGCTGATCCCGAGGCAAATGTTCAAGATCGCGATCCAGGCGGCGATCGGCGGCAAGGTGATCGCTCGCGAGACGATTTCTGCATTTCGAAAAGATGTTACTGCCAAATGCTACGGCGGTGATATCACGCGCAAGCGCAAGCTGCTGGAGAAGCAGAAGGCCGGCAAGAAGAGGATGCGCAATATCGGCAATGTCGAGATCCCGCAGGAGGCCTTCCTCGCGGCCTTGAAGATGGACAGCTGAGCAATCAGTCTTCGGGCGCGAGGCCGAAGAGACGCAGCGCGCGGACGAGATGCGAGCGTTGGTAGCCGTGGCCGCCGTTGAAGAGGCAGAGCTCGAGCCGCTGGCCTTGCTCGTTCTGGGCGAGCGTACAGTCGAGCTCGGCGTCCGGCTCGGCGGCGATCGGGTGGTAGCCGCCGAGATCGGTGAACAGCCTCATCGCGTCACGCACATTGCCTTGCCGACTTCGACTAATCGGTCGGCCTTCGAGCGGCACGACGGTGTCCTCGGTGCCATGATAATGAACGAGGTCGACTGCAGGGGTGGGGCAGTGCGCGGGGAGGGGAGCCCAGAAGGTGCCGGAAAGCGGCACGAAACCCGCAAAAGCGTCGCCGCGGTGGCAGGCGAGGTGCCAGACCATCATCCCACCGGCGGAAAACCCGGCAGCGACAATCCGCTCGGGATCGATGGCGAAACGCTCGATCAGATCGCCGCGTAGCGCGTCGAAGTAGGCGAGAGCGGCGACGCCGTCGGCATCCGGAAAGCTCGGCACACCGGGGATCTGCCAGTCCGGACCGCCGGCATCGGCGGCGACCACGGCGATATCGAGCGCGTCCGCGAGGCCGATCAGAGCTTCGTTGCGCATGGTGCCCACGGCCGAGCCGCGATAGCCGTGCGCAAAGACGATGGCCCCTAGAGGGCGGGAGGTGTCGCGCGCATTCGGCAGCACGACGCGATAGGTCCGCTCACCGATCAGACAGTCCGAATTCCGGCCGCAGGCCCCGGCCGATTCCGCTAGAGCTGCGAGGACGCTCGCCGCGAGCAAGGCTAGCCGAAACGCCATCGGAGCCGATGCCATGGACCGTCCAACCAGCCGCTTCATGCTCGTCTCACGCCCGTTGATCGGCGCCGCATGACGCCTGCCGCGAGACGAAATGGCGCATTTGGGGGTGACATCCAGGTCATGCTCCCCACCTCAATGACGATGGTTCGGCGTGCTGCCGCGTCACCGGCGTGACGACGCGTCGTTCACAGTAGTCCGACAAGCGAGGAGATTTCCGCATGCAGGCAGCCAATGGCCAGACGGTTCGCGTTCATTATACCGGCACGCTCGGCGACGGCAGCACCTTCGACAGCTCGAAGGATCGGGCCCCCCTGGAATTCACCGTCGGCGGCGGGCAGGTGATCGGCGGTTTCGACGAAGCCGTGGCCGGCATGGCGCTGGGTGATACCAAGACCGTTACCATCCCGGCCGAGGCGGCCTATGGCGAGCATCGCCCGGAACTCGTACAGGAACTGCCGCGCTCTGCCATTCCGCCGGAGGTCGATCTCAGCCCGGGCAACCGGCTCGCCGCGAAGGACCAAGCCGGCAACGAGCTCGTGCTCACCGTGGTCGAAGCCGACGCGGAAAAGGCCAAGCTCGATGCCAACCACCCGCTCGCCGGCGAGGATCTCACCTTCGAGATCGAACTGGTCGAGGTGCTCTGAGTCGGGGGATCGCCCCGGGCAGCACCAACAGGTTGGTGACGAGAAAGGATGTGGGGGAATTGTTTCCCTCACATCCCCTCGGGCATCGGGCTGGAGGCTCGCCCGGCTGTCGCGCGAGGATACTCATCCGGACGAGATTCAGAGCCCACCGAGGCCACGCTGTCGCGGACGGCAGAAAAAGGCGAGAAGCGCGCCAGGGACGGCGAGGCTGATCCAGGCGGGTAGAGCCAACACGAACTGGATCGGGGTCCAGACCACTGCGCCCAGCGTTCGCTCGACCAAACCCTGAAAGCCGACAAGGCTGTTGCCGTCGAGGCTGAACCACATCGAGCCGATCGAGATCGGGCGATAGACGCCGCTCGCCCATAGCGCAAAAAGCTGCGCGACCAGCGTCGCCCCCGCCACGATCAAGACGCCCAAGCCGATGACGTAGCCCAGTTGTCGCATGCAATCCCTCTCACGCCCGGTCGATCGATGGCCGAAATACAGTCCCGGCTGAAACGCCACGGCCGCCCTTGGACCATGGCGCTGCTTCCAGTACCTATGCCATCGGCACCGTGTTGCACAGTGCGATCGGTCTGGCTATGGTTCGCGCGCTGCGGAGGGATGGCCGAGTGGTTTATGGCGCACGCCTGGAAAGCGTGTTGGGGGCAACTCCTCACGGGTTCGAATCCCGTTCCCTCCGCCAAAGAAGCTTCAATGATAATTTAGCGTGAAATTGGTTGCTGCTTTCCATCCTGATCGGTCAAGCCATTGGCCGAATTGGATTTTTTGTATTTTGATGGCGGATTGGATTTCTGCCACTTCATCTTCGTCGACCGCGATAGCGAACACTGGTTTGCATTGACAGGTCTAGTCTGTGGATCGTCGGACGATCTGCGTTTCGGTGGAATCCGTTTTTGGTTCGAGGGGAACCCGCGCTGGCGCTGGGTGTGCGTCGATGAACCTCGTGGCAAAGCGTTTCCCGAGGCGATGCTGCTCCATGGCGGCTACGTCGCCATGCCATTTGACGGATGAGGAACTGGACGCGGTGGCGGGCAGACCGCTCGAGTATTCCGGCGTTGGCCCACTGGAGAGCTCACTCGGCGACGATGGGCGACACCACTGCGTGTCTGGATGATTGCACGTCTCCTAGCCTGCTCGCCAAACAAGCTGGATCGCTTGGTCGACGCCGACCCGGCTCGACCCGCCCATTTCGCCGGCGACGACGCGTGGCGGTCGCCACGCGTGACCGATTTCAGAAACTTTCCTGGACCCGCAGATGGGCGTGGCTTTGGGCCTCGTGGGCGCCGTGGACGTGGGTTTCGACCACGGTCGTCACCGGGATGAGCGAGAGCTGGCCATGCCTGATGCCGCGTTCGAGGAAGAGCCCGTTGGCATAGTCCGACACATCACCCACCGTGCCGCGGAGGATCGCCACCTCGACGGCCTCGGCGTGGTCGAGCGGCACCGACATCGCAGCGATGGCCCGGTCGTGGCGGTCGTGGCGGCTTTGCGGGACGCGACGGCCGAGATCGCGCAAGGTAGGATCGAGCGTGTAGCTGATCACGGCGACGCAGTCGGCCTCGCGCTGTTGCCCTGGTGTGCTGAGGCCCCGCCGCACCAGATCGCGCAGCGCCTCCGATCGGTTCGTCGCACCGGAGGCGCGCATGTAGGCGTCGAGCTGCTCCACGAGCGCTGCATCCATCGTCATGGTGATGCGTTGCATCGGCGCGTCCTCTCGGTCGGTTTGGCGGGCACCGGGTCCGATCGGACCCACCGCACCCTAGCGTTGGTGATCGTGCCCGATCCGGTTGTGGGGGGTCAACGAATGCGGCACTTCTTGACCGTGGCGGGCCATCAGCGTGCCGTCGCCCAGGATCGCGCGCGCCGGGCCGTCGGCCATGATCCGGCCCTGATCGATCAGGACCACGCGAGGGCAAAGCTCGAGCACCAGCTCGAGGTCGTGGCTGGCGATCAGCATCGCCTGATCCATGCCGCGCAAGAGCTCGATCAACTGCCGGCGGTGGCGCAGGTCGAGGGCCGCAGAGGGCTCGTCGAGCAGCAAGAGCCGCGGCGCCATCACCAAGACGCCAGCGAGACAGGCGAGCCGCTTTTCGCCGCCCGAGAGGTGGTGAACGGGGCGCGCGGCGAGTCCACGTATGCCGACGCGCTCCAGGGCCAGGGCCACGGCCCGGTCGAGCGGTAGCCCCGAGAGCCCGATATTGCGGGCGCCGAAGGCCACGTCCTCGGCCACGGTCGGGCTGAAGAGCTGGTCCTCCGACTGCTGGAAGACGAAGCCGAGGCCGGGCGCAAATCCCCCCGGCGCGATTTCCTGGCCATCCAGCCGAACGGTGCCACGGGTGGCCTCGAGGACACCGGTGAGGGCCAGGAGCAGCGTCGTTTTGCCAGCGCCGTTGGGGCCGACGAGGCCCACGCGCTCGCCCGCCTCGACCCGGAGCGTTACGCCGCAAAGCACATCGAGCCCGCTGGGGCGGCGAACGAAGAGATCATGCGCCTCGAGTAGGGCTGCCGTCACGCCAGCTGCTCGATCGCGACCAGGAAAGCCGCGGCGGCGGTCAGGGCCGTCAGCCACACGCCATCGGTGGGGCTCCGGGCGAAGGCGTCGGGCGGGGCGGCGCCGGGGGCGCCGTGGCCACGCAGGATCATCGCGTGATAGACACGCTCCGAGCGCGCATGACTGCGCACGAGCAGGCTGGCCAGCACCCAGCCCGTGGCACGGAACCGGGCGCGCCAGAACCCTCGCGGCGCCCCGCGCAGCCGCATCGCCACCTGCATCCGTCCGAGGTCGGAGCGCAAATCCTCGACATGGCGCAGGGTCAAGAGTGCCATGTCGACCATCAAGGCGGGCAGGCCCAGCCCGCGCAGCGCGGCGATCAGCCGTGGCGAGGGCAGGGCACCCAGGAACAGGACCACGAGCGTGAAGATGCACAAGAACCGGAGCGCGATGCCGAGGGCCGCCGCCATCCCTTCGGCGCGGAGCGCGAGGGGGCCGAGCGAGGCCAGGACCGTCTCGCCGGAGGTCAAGGGCAACACCGCGACCAGGGCCGCCACGACCACACCCGGCACCCGCAGGCGTCGAGCAAGCGAGCCGAGTCCGACCCTGGAGAGCCGGACCAGCGCCAGCGTCAGGATCGCCATGAGCGCCAGCGGCAGCGGTTCGTGCAGGACGGAGAAGCTGAAGGCGAGCAGCAGAACGGCCACGATGCGTAAGCGCGGGTCCACGATCGGGCGCGCCGGCGCAGCGCCCGCCAGTGCAGCGAGCCCCGGTTCAGCGGACACAGATCATTTCGGGACTGGTGCGGCGCAAGAAGCCCAGCACCGCGGCGACCACCAGCCCTTCGGCCAGGGCCAGCGGCAGATGCGCCAGGGCCAGGGCGAGGATCGCCGCGCGTTCGGCACTGGCATCCAGATGGCCGGGCAGCCCCGCCAGGAGGATAACCGCAAAGAGCGCCACGGCGAGGAGCACCGCACCGGCACCTGCGACAAACGACGCAAACGCAGCGGCGGCGGGATGCGTTGCACCCTGGAGTGCTCGACAGAGCCCGAAGGCCGCCAGTGCCGGCAGCCCCAGGATCACCCCGTTCACGCCCAGCGTCGTCAGGCCACCATGGCCGAACATCACCGCCTGAAAGAGGAGCCCGATCAGGATCGCGGGCATCGCGTACCAGCCGAGCATCGCCCCCATCAGGCCGCACAGCAGCAGGTGGACGCTGGTCGGCGGCACCGGGATGTGCACCAGCGAGGCGGCGAAGAAGACCGCGGTCATCAGCGAGGCGCGCGGCAGACCGGCGCGCGGGTCGGGCTGCGCCTCGATCCGGTTCAGGCAGATCGCGGTCATTCCCGCAGCAGCGGCAAAGCCGCCCAGCGTGAGACCGAGGGGCAGGATGCCGTCGGGGATATGCATCAGGCGACCGTCGCGCGGGTAGCGCGCCGGAAATAGAGCGCCGTGCCGATGCAGCCCCAGGCGACACAGGCCACCATCAGCAAGCGCTGCATCGGTGCCAAGCCAGCCGTGGCTGAACTCGTCAGCGTCATGCCGGCGGCGGCGCCCACATCCACATAGCCCATCGCCCCATGCCCTGCCTGCCGCACCTGGATCGCCCAGCGGCCCGCCCGATCGTCGGGCATGAAGACGAACCGCCCCGCGGTGTCCGTCTGCCCGACGCGCCACGGCTTTGCCGGATCGTCGGGCGCGAAGACCGTGACTTGCGCCTTGGCCATCGGCTCGTCCGTGTCGTAGCGGGCATCGATCGCCACGGCCCGGGTCTCTGTCACATCGACGAAGGCACCATGGCCGGCCGCGGGCCCGGCAGCCAGCAGCCACATGGCCACCAGGCCCGTCGTCGCCAGTTTCGGGGCGGTGGCCTTAGCGGAAGGTGACGGCACAATGCCCCTCGCCGACATGGCCGATATGCAGGCCGGCAAGCTCGATCGCCTGCTCGCCGCCGGACGCGAAGGCATCGAAGCCCAAGGCGCCCTGGTTCATCGGATCGTCCGCCCCCTTGTCCGCGCGACCGAAGACGTGGTCGAGATGGAAGGTGAGTTCCAGATCGGCAGCACCGCCCGCCGTCACGAACCCCTTGCGCTCGTCGCCGACATACTCGCCGCAGACATAGTCGTGCGTGTCCTTGCTGGTCAGCGTGAAGGGCAGGGCTTTGCCGTCTTTCGTCGCCGTGCCGACGAGCACCATCGACTGGCCCGTCCAATCGCCGGCCTTCGCCGGCACGACCGACCACGCCACGGCGTTGTAGTGCCCCTCGGGCGCCGTGGTGCTGCCGATCGGCACCCGCCCGTCGTCGTCGGTGTCGGTCAAATCGATGGTGACCGGCCCGCCGGTGTCGAGGGCGACGGTCACCGCGGCCTTCGGTTCGCCGCCGTCCTCGGCGTCGTAGGGCGGATCGGTCTGCAGCGCGGCAATGTCCTCGACCGTCACGAGGACCCGGTCGAAGCGAAGCTCCCAGCCGTCACGCGTCAACTCCGGGGCGGTAAAGCCCTCCTTGGCTAGTGCCTCGCCATTGGCGAAGACCGCAAGCTCGCCCTCGGCCGCCGATCCCGCGCCGGCCGTCAGCGCCAAAGCGGCGGCGTAGGCGGCGATCGGCAGATGCAGGCTCGACGTCATGCGCGTTTCCATGTCTTTTGGGCGGTGAGAAATTCTCGACGGCCGGAGTAAGCAAAATACACCGTTTTTTCCTACCGACGGGTTGCAAAGGTGTCAATCGCGAGCCGCCGGAAGCCTGGCTGTCCACCTGCAACTCGGCCTGTTGAAGCGCATAGCCTGCGACAACGAGCCCAACGCACCGAAGTGGCACCTCTACGGTCTGAACTCCTTTGCCGCCGCGCCCAGGCGACGAGGCTCGCTACAGGAGCCGGGCCGGGGCAGGGGCCGGGACAGGGGCCGTCTTGCTCAGCTCGGCTCCGACCCGGGGGAGCGCGTGAACCAGATCGTGGCGATGATCGCGGCCTTGGCGCGGGGCAGGGTCAGAAGGGCGAGGGCGAGCGCGGCGAGCGGCCAAACGGTCATCGGCAGCCAAGCCGGCCAATCGACTTGCCGTTCGACGGCGACGACAACCGGCGTGCCGACCAGGCCGACCGCGAGGATCGTCAGCCACGGCGCGATGTCGTCCGAGTGAATGTCGGCATAGCGCTCGCCGCAGGCGGCACAGTGATCGACCTGTCGCAAATACGAGGCCAGAAGCTGCCCCCGCCCACAGTTCGGGCAGCGGCCACGGAGCGCGCGGCCGATGGCCGTGCCGAAGCCGGGTCGACCTGCCTCGATGATCTTGACGGGTGGCATGACGTTCCCTCCAGCGCCGGCTCGGGCGTTAGGCGACCGGCGCCTTTGCCCCGGCCTGATCGAGCAGCGCCAGGAGACCCTGCAGCAGGGCGGTGGGCGAGGGCGGGCAGCCCGGAATGCTGAGATCGACCGGGATGACGGCCGACACCCCGCCGACCACCGCGTAGCTCTGGGCAAAGCAGCCACCATCCTTGCTGCAATCGCCCACGGCCACCACCCATTTCGGATCGGGCGCGGCCTCCCAGGTGCGCTTCAGCGCTTCGGCCATGTTCCGGGTGACGGGTCCGGTGACCATGAGGACGTCGGCGTGGCGGGGCGAGGCCACGAAGCGCAGGCCGAAGCGCTCCATGTCGTAATAGGCGTTCTCGAGGGCGCGAATCTCGAGCTCGCAGCCGTTGCAGGAGCCGGCATCGACTTCTCGGATCGAGAGGCTGCGGCCGAGCCGCTGGCGACCCGCCCGGCCGAGTGCGGCCGCCAGTTCTGCGATCTCGGCCTCACCCGGACGAGGCGCCGGTTCGGTGAGCGGACGGCGGATCAGGCTCTCGAAGAGGAGCTTGCGCATCGGCTCAGGCTCTCACAGGTCGTGGCCGGAATAGGAACAATTGAACGATTTGTTGCAGAGCGGGAAGTCCGCCACGATGTTGCCCTCGATCGCGGCCTCGAGCAGCGGCCACTGGAACCAAGACGGGTCGCGCAGGTGGCAGCGGGCGATCCGCCCCTCGGCGTCGAGCCTGAGCCACACCAACACATCGCCGCGAAAGCTCTCGACCAGGGCCACGCCCTCGCCGGGGCCCGGCGTCACATCGACCATCGTGGCGCCATCCGGCAAGTCGGCCAGGAGTTGGCTGATCAGCGAAAGGCTCTGCTCGACCTCGCGAATCCTGATCCAGACCCGGGCATCGACATCGCCGGCGTCCAATACCGGCACCGCGAAGGCGAGGCCGTCATAGGGTGGGTAGGGCGCGTCCCGGCGGGCATCGAAGGCGCGGCCCGAGGCCCGGCCGACGAACCCGCCGGCACCGAACAACCTCGCGAAGTCGGGCTTCAAAAAGCCGGTGCCGACCGTCCGTTCCTGCAGCGACGCGGTCTGGTCGTAGAGCTCGATCAATGCCGGAAAGCGCTGCTGGAGCGTTGCGACGAGACCCCGGGTGGTGGCGCTGCTGGCTGAATCGAGGTCGCTGGTGACGCCGCCCGGGACGATGCGATCCATCATCAGCCGGTGGCCGAAGCAGGATTCGGCGACGCGCAGCACCTGCTCGCGGAGCACGCTGGTCTGGGCGTGCATCAGCGCGAAGGCGGCGTCGTTGCAGACCGCACCGATATCGCTGATGTGGTTGGCCAGCCGCTCGACCTCGGCCATCACACCCCGTATGGCATGCGCGCGCGGCGATACCTCGAGCCCTAGTGCGGCTTCGACCGCCCGGGCAAAGGCCAGCGCATAGGCCACGGTGCTGTCGCCCGAAACACGCCCGGCGAGGCGGGCTGCCGTCTCGAGGTCGGCGC
>JAABSG010000124.1 GCA_011390475.1 Geminicoccaceae bacterium
GGATCGCCCGCCTCGATCGCCATGGCCTCGCCGCCGACGAGCTGCACGGCCTGGCCACCCATGAGGTCGATGGAGGGGATGATCATGGTCTGACGACGACCCCGCGTTCCATCAGGTGCAGCTTGACGTCGCCCACGGACAGATCGCCGTCGTGGAAGATCGAGGCCGCGAGCACCGCGTCGGCGCCGGCCGCGAACGCTTCGGCGACGTGGCCGGCGTGGTCGGCACCGCCGGAGGCGATCACCGGCAGATGCACGGCCTCGGCCACCGCCCGGGTGAGCGGCAGGTCGTAGCCCGAACGGGTGCCGTCGCGGTCCCAGGAGGTCAGCAGTATCTCGCCGGCGCCTCGTTCCTGCGCTTCGACGGCCCACTCGACCGCATCCTTGCCGGTGCCGTCGCGGCCGCCGCGGACCAGGACCTCGAACTTACCGTCGCGGAGGGCGGCGTCGATGGCGACGACGCAGCACTGGCTGCCGAAGCGGGACGCGATGGCGTCGATCAGGGACGGGTCGGCAACGGCCGCGGAGTTGATCGAGACCTTGTCGGCGCCGGCCTCGAGCAGGGCCTGGGCATCCGCCGCGCTCCTGACACCACCGCCGATGGTCAGAGGAATGGCGAGACCTTCGCGTATCTTGCGCACCGTCTCGTGCTGGTGGCCGCGGCCCTCGGGCGTCGCCGAGATGTCGAGAATGACGATCTCGTCGGCCCCTTGGCGCTGGTATTCGAGCGACAGGGTCACCGGATCACCGGCGTCGCGGATGCCCTGAAAGCGGATGCCCTTGACCACCCGGCCGTGGCTGACGTCGAGACAGGGGATGATGCGCTTGGTGAGCATCAGCCGAGCTCCAAAAAGCGCGAGAGGAGCGCCGCACCGTAGTCGCCGGAGAGCTCCGGGTGGAATTGGCAGCCGATGACGTTGCCCTTCTCCATGGCGGCGACGAACGGCCCGCCGTGCTCGGCCCGGGCCACCTGCCAGCCCGGGGCTTCGGTCGCCCGGTAGGAGTTGGCGAAATAGGCGTAGCCACTGTCGAGCAGGTTGCAGGCGTCCTCGGCCGCGACCTCGTTCCAGCCGAATTGGGGGGTGCGGACGCTCGCGGGGAACCGGGCGATCCGGGCCTGGACAATGCCGAGGCCGCCGACACCGGGGCTCTCCTCGCTCGTCTCGAAGAGCAGTTGATGGCCGACGCAGATGGCGATGGTGGGCTTGTCGGCTCTGATGCGCTCGATCAATGCCGTATCGAGGCCGTGCTCCTGGAGCCGTTGCAGCGAGGCGCCGAAGGCGCCGACGCCCGGCAGCATGACGTGGCTGGCCGAGGCGACCGTCGCCGCGTCCTCGATGATGTGCGGCTCGGCGCCGAGCCGGCGGAAGGCGGCCTGGACGGAGGCCAGATTGGCCGTGCCTGTCGGGACGATGGCGACCTCAACCATCGATCACGCCGGCATAGATGCTGTCCACGTCGAGCCTGACGCCGATCGCCTCGAGCGGCACCTCGCCAGCCTCGATGAAGCGCTCCTCGAAGACGATATCGCCCGTGCGGGTATGCAGCTCGACAAGGCGTCGATCCTGCTCGACCAGCAGATAATGGTGGAGCGAGGGGATGCGCCGGTAGGCCTCCCATTTTTGGACGCGATCTCGCAGGGCGGTGGACGGCGACACGATTTCGACGATGACGACCGGCTGTTTTTCGTTGCTCTCGAGGTAGCAGGGTGGGCTGGCGAGGCAGGCGGAGCGACGGCCGACGACGATACCGGCAATGGCGACTGCGTCTGCGGTACTGAGTTCGACCGATTCGCCGACGACGAAGCCACTCTTGCCGTCGAGCGCCTCGTCCAGAGCCGCCAGCAGGTTGCCCGTGATCAGCGAAGCCTGCCGCTCTCTCGGCAGGAGCGGTCGCGGCGCCAGCCCGAGGAACTCCCAGGGCGCGTCCTGCCGCTCGCGCCAGTCGAGAAAGCTCGCTAGATCACGCGGTAACGCATCCGGGGCGTCGACGCTGGCCACGGCTAGAGCAGCCCCTTGGTCGAGGGGATGTCGGCGTGCGCCGTCAGGGCGACCGCGTCGCGCAAGGCCAGGGCCGTGGCCTTGAAGGCGGCTTCGGCACGGTGGTGGTCGTTCTGGCCCTTCAGCACGTCGACATGGAGCGCCATGCGGCCGGCGATGGCGAAGGACTGGAAGAAATGGCCGATGTTTTCGGCCGCCACGTCGCCGATCCCGGACCGCGTCAGGCCGAGATCGACATGCGGTGAAGGGCGGCCGGAGAGATCGACCACGGCTCGGGCCAAGGCTTCGTCCAAGGGCGCGTAGGCATGGGCGAAGCGGCGGATGCCGCGCCGGTCCGCCAAGGCCTGGTCGAGCGCCTGGCCCAGGGCGAGTCCGCAATCCTCGACCGTGTGGTGGTCGTCGACATGGAGATCGCCCGAACAAGCCAGCTCCAGGTCGAAGCGGCTGTGCTTGATCAGCGCTGTCAGCATGTGGTCGAAAAAGCCGAGCCCAGTGTCGATCGTCGTCGTGCCGCTGCCGTCGAGGTCGAGGGCGAGGCGAATCTCGGTCTCCGACGTGTGACGGTCGATCGTGGCCCGCCTCATGGCACGATCTGGGCCAGTTGGGAGATCACGATGTCGCTGCCGCCGGCTTCCTTGATCCGGCGGATCAAGGCCGGCAGGTCGGTGCGGGGCACCGCGGCCTTGACGGCGAAGCCGCCGGCGCCGTGGAGCGGCGAGATCGTCGGCTCGCGCATGCAGGGCAGGACCTCGACCACGGCCTCGAGCTGCTCGCTCGACACATTGACCTCGAGCATCACCCGCTGCCGCGCGTCGAGCACGGAGCGGATGAGCAGGGCGAAATGCTCGATCACCGGGCGCTTGGCCTTGTCCTCGAGCGAGCGGGGGTGGGCGTAGAGGCGGGTCGAGGAGCGCATCAGCTCGTCGAAGATGGTCAAGCCATTGGCCTTGAGCGTGGCGCCGGTGGCGGTGTTGTCGACCACGCAGTCGGCATCCTCGGGCGGAAAGACCTCGGTGGCACCGTAGGAGCGGACGATCCGGGCGTCGAGACCGTGGGTCAAGAGCCATTCGGTGGTCAGCTTTTCGTACTCGGTCGCCACCACGAAGCGGGTCCGCGGCGCGCGGCCATCCACGAGAAAGCGATGGTCGGCGGCGGCCACGATGCGCACCGGGTCGAGGCATGTGTCGACCAACTCGACCAGATCGACGGATTTCTCCGCGACCCAGTCGGCGCCGGCAAAGCCCAGATCGCGGCTGCCGGCGTCGAGCATCTCGACGATGTTCTGCGGCTTGAGGATCTTCGCCTCGAACTCGGGCAGCGACAAGGCCGGACGGTAGCCGCGCCGGTCGTAGGTCAGGCGGATGCCGGCATCGCCCAGGAGCTGGACGACGCCTTCCTGCATGCGCCCCTTGGGCAAGGCGAGATGGACAATGACGGACAAAGGCTCTGACCGGGGATGTGAGGACGAGACGAGACAGCCCCCCCGATACCAATGGGGTCATCAGTGGGCGCTGCCCGAGCCTATAGCCCCGCCGTCCTCGCCCGTAAAGCCGAGCCCTCAGCCGCGCGCCTGTTGCGCCTCGTCTACGGCGGAGCCGGCATAGCCGGTGTTCTCCGGCGCCCAGAGGCCGTCCTCTGGACCGATCCACAAGGGTTCGCCCTGCATGAAGCCGCCGAGCAGGTCCTCGCCCTTGCCGACGCTCGAGGCGGTGTCGTCAGGCCCCTCGAACGACGTTGCGGCCGCGGACTCGTAGAGCGCGAAGGGGGCGTCGTGCGCCGGACCGTCGTCGTCGAGCCAGGCGGGATCGAGGATGTCGTCCGGGGTCTCGACCGATTGGGGGCCGAGATAGATGGCCAGGAGATCGTCCTCGCCTGCGGGCTCGATGGCAGCGCTGGCGGTGGCTGCCGGTGTCGGGCCCTTGATGAACTGGTCGAGGGCCAGGATTTCCCCTTCGTGCTCGATCCCGGCGAAGGCCTCGCGGTGGTTGGCGTAGTCGTCGATACGGACGATGTCGGCGCCGCCGTGGCCGATGACGAGGTCACTGCCGTCGAAGCGGGCCTCGAGGGCACCCGGCTCCTCCAGCCCCTCGAAGCGCAAGCGGTTGACGCCCTCGTGATCGAAGATCGTGTTCTTGCCACCCTCAGCGAGGCCGAAGACGAAGAGATCGTCGCCCTCGCCGCCGTGCAGCTCGTTCTCGCCGGGCCCGCCATAGAAGATGTCGTCGCCGGCACCGCCGAACAGCACGTCGTCGCCGGTCCCGGCATGAAGGGAGTCGTTGCCGGCCCCACCACGCAGCGTGTCGTTGCCGCCGCCGGCATAGAGAACGTCGTCGCCGTCGCCGCCATAGAGGCGGTTGTTTCCGTCATTGCCCCAGATGGTGTTGCCGTTATTGGACGCCACGACGTCGTGTGAGACGTCGCCGGTCAGGCGGACCTGGTCGATACCGAGATCGACCTGCCATTTGTGGGCATTGACGTCGGCGGGGAACTCCCGGCCGCCGGCGCTCGAGCCCATCACCAGGGTCGCCTGACCGTCGGGACCGGCGGCGGCGAAGCGACCCTTCAACGAGGCGGCGAAGCCCGGTGCCACCTCCAGGGTGTCGATGCCACCGCCGTTGGGACCTTCTCGGTTGCCGATGGCCGCGTCCTTCCAGTCGTTGACGACCAACGTGTCGTTGCCGGTGCCGGCATAGAGCCGGTTGGTGCCGGCGCCGCCGTCCAGCCGATCGTTGCCCGGGCCACCGAAGATCTCGTCGTTGCCGGTGCCACCGAAGAGGCGATTGTCACCCTCGTCGGCGTAGATCTTGTTGTTCCCACCACCGCCATAGATCGTGTCGTTGCCGGGTCCGCCGCGCAAGACGTCGTTGCCCGGGCCACCATAGATGATGTCGTCGCCGGCCCCGCCGAGAACCGTGTTCTTGCCGCCCACGGCATCGATGATGTCGTCGCCGTCGGTGCCGATCAGGTAGTCGTTCTGCGGGGTGCCGGTGATCTTCAGTCCAGGGTTGCCGACCGGTGTGCCGTCGCCGCCGCCGCTATCGGGCACGGCCCCATTGCCGGGCAGGTTGGGTTGCTCGGGCGGGTTCGGCTGCTCGGGCACGATGGGCTCGCGGGTGACCAGGCGCGGATCGCCGAGATCGCCGATGTTCTCGTCCGGAAAGACGGACGCGGTGTCATCGCCGAACGTGGGCATGACGAAGGGCGCCTCGGTGCCGAAGGCGAGCACCACGTCGCCGATGTCGGGCAAGGCTGGCGCCACGGTCTCGGCGGCGCCGGCACTGGCCGGCACGGCAGCGTCAGCTGTCTCGGCTGCCGTCGCTAGCGCCAGATCGCCGGGCGCGGTCTCGCCCGAAGGCGCTTCGGCAGCGCCAGCGACACCCGGCGCCACGGCGGCTCCGACCATGACCAGCGGTGCGGCGGGGACGGCCGTCGAGCCGCCCGAAACGGACGGCCCGCCATCGTTCACCGCCTGCCGGCTGCGTTCGACCTCGAGCACGGCGCCCGCCTCGCCCGTCTCGGACTCAGCGGCCGCGGCCTCGTTGCCGCGCATCAAGAGCAGGCCCAAGAAGCTCGCCGACAAGGGCGCGCCCAGGGCCATGGCCCGACCGTTCGACCGCCTCGCCAGCGACCGGTCGGCCTCTTCATCCGCCCGCCGCGCCGAGGCGACAGACGCACGTACTGCACCACTCTCGTTCAACATCATCGTTGCGTGCCCCTGCCCTGTTGTCGATTCGGGCCAAGTGTCGCTTGATGAAGAGCCGATGGGACCCGGCAGTGATAGAACGTCAGACGGTGTCTTCCCTCAGCGCGGACATTAACCGGCTAACCCACTCATTTCAAATGGTTTTTTCTTTTTTGTTAAACTTGCGGTAGAACCTTTGGACTGAGGATGTTAGCCCTGAACGCTGGCTCACCGGACGAGGAACAATGCCCAATGAATTGTAAAACAACACCTTCTTTAGCAACTTTACCGCGAGCGGTCGGCTGCCGGGCCCATTATTTCGGCCTTGTCCTGGCCATGACGCTCAACGCTTGCGCGACTGTCGAGCCGCCCGCGGACAGTGCCGAAGCGCCCGAAATCCCCGCGGGCGCAATTGCTGTCGCACCCGAGCTCTACATGCTGCCGATGGGCACCGACGAAACCGGTTGCGCCGTCTTCCAGCCCTGGTCGCCGACCATGTCGGTGGTTCAGGCGCTGCACTGGCGAACGCCGGCTGGCGATTTCACCCTGGATCGCGATGCCGCGGACTGTGCTGCCGACGGGCCGTCCTAGAAAGGCAGGCGCAGGCTGAGGGCCCCGAGCAGCTCCGCTGGGGCTTCGGCATCGTGGCCGGGGGCCAGGCGGAGCATGAGGGCCGTCTCCAGGCGAGCACGGCCGACGTCGAGCCCATAGCCGAGCTCGAGATCGAGCTCGCGGCCGTCCGGGGCGAGATCGGCCGAGCGCCGCTCGCGATAGACCCGGCCCTCGCGATCGCGCGCCACCGGCACGTCGAGAGACGCCCGGCCGGCCTCCACGCGAAGCGGTTGCAGCAGCTCGACCGTCAAGCGGTCGCCGGATCGCCAGAGGTCGCTGCGCTCGAGGCCGACCGCAAAGGCCGTCGTCCAGAGCGGGCCGATCTCGGCCAGGAGCCCGCCCTGCCCCGTTGCCGCCTCGGTCCGCCCGAGTGCCGCTTCGCCGAAGGCGCGCCAGCCGGCGCCGAGCGGCAAGCTGGCGGCGAGATCGACGAACTGCGTGAGGGCGCCGCCGGCGGCGAGCGCACCGGCCCCCTCGCTGCCGAGCGGCCCCGTTCCCTCCTCGAGCAGCCCGAAGCCGACCTTGAAGCCGGTTGCCGTCTCGCTTCGATGCTCGAGTCCGATCGACGCCAGCCGCCCCTCGGGCAGCGCCTGCGCACTATAGGCGCCGGTCTCGCGGGCCTCGCCGAGCTGGTCCAGCGCCCCGCCCGGATCGCCCGCGAGCGTCAGCGACACCCGCCAGGGACCCGCCACCGCCGCATCGACCGCCAGACCGAGCGGGGCGGCGAGGTCGGCGAAGTGCGTCGGCTGGCCCGCCCGCCGACGCGCGCGGAAGAGTCCGTCATCGCCGAACGCCGCCCGCTCGGGCTCGCCCAGATGCGCCTGCAGCCGCCAGCTCTCGTCCGGAGCCCGATAGGCGAGCTGCATGCCGGCGAGGTCGCCCTCGGCCCCCATTTGCCAGGGGCTCAGATAGTCGCTTTCGGTCAGCGAGAGACCGAGCCCGCCCGCTCGCATCGTCTCGACGGAGGCGGGCCGCTGGCGGCGCAAGAGCGCCGGCAACGCATCGGCCGAGCCCTTGGGCGCGCTGGTGGCGAGCGCCACCTCGTAGGGGCGCGCATAAGCATCGAGCGCCATCACCGGCCCCAGCGAAGCTGCTACCCTGCCGAACGCGTCACCCAACGCCAGCGAGCTCGCCGCCAAGGGCCGCGAGACGGCATTGGTCGAGACGCCCTCGGGCACGGTCAGCGGGCCCATCGGCATGAGCGCGCGCTCGAGGTCCAAAGCACCCCGGCCATAGACCGGATCGGTGCCCGGGGCACCCAGATCACGGGCCGACTCTAGCAGGATCGCCACGACATTGGCGGCCGAGAGGTGTGGCGCCGCGCTCAACAGCGCCGCTGCCGAGCCGGCGACCAGCGGCGTCGCGCTCGAGGTGCCGGTGATGACGGCGCCGCCACCGCCCGGGGCCGTGGTGATCAGGGATTCGCCCGGGGCCACGAGAAAGGCCGACGCTGCACTACCGGCGCGATTGCTGAAATCGGCGATCTCACCGTTCTCGCCCAAGGCGCCGACGACGATGGCGGCGCCCCGTGCCGCATCCGTCGCGGCGAAGGCGCCCGGCTGCGGCGGCGAGGCTTCGCCACCATTGCCGGCGGCCATCACCAGGACCCGATCCGCCGCAGCCGCGGCACGCAGAGCATCGCGAAAGCCCGGCGCGAGGTCGGTGGCCGAGCCGAGGCTGAAATTGATCACCCGCGCTCCTTGCGCGACAGCGTAGTCGGTCGCCGTGGCGAGGTCGGACTGGTCGAAGAGACAGCCGCTCGGGCAACTGCCGGGCCGGTCGGCACGGATCGCCAGAAGGTCGGCCGAAAAGGCCACACCGTGCGTCGCCGAATCGTTGCGCCTGGCACCCACGAGTCCGGCCACTGCCGTGCCGTGCCCCGAGCCGTCGGCCAATGGCGCCTCACGCACGAGGTCGCGGCTGGCGGCATGGATGGCGCCGGCGAACTCCGGGTGGCTGGTGTCGATGCCGGTATCGATGATGCCGACCGTCACGCCGGCGCCGGTGCCGCCCGCGGCATAGAGCGTCGCGGCGCCGATCGGGGCGAGTGCCCGGCTGCGCCGGTATTCGGCCGTCTCGAAGCTGGCCGGATCGGCCGAGAGCGGCAGGTCGAGCTGGGCGAAGGAGGGGGCGGAGCCGGCGCCGCCCGCACCACCGCCACTGCCACCGCCACCACCGAGACAGCCGCCCAGCGCCACGAGGCTGGTGAGACACGCACCCAGAGCACGCATGCGAAAAACCGTTTTGCCGGACCGGGATCGACGGGCTTGACCGAAGGGACGAATATCAACTTAAAGGCTAAAGACTGCCATGTCTATCGATCATACCGCGCATCAAGCTCGTACCTGGAGATACTGCGACCTTGTCACGACCTCGCAAGCGACGGCTCCCGCCCGCGTGCGCCCGCCCTTCCGGGCCCGCCGCGCTCTGATGCATGGCCCTGACCACGTGGTCTGCCCCGATACCCGGCACGCCGTCGCCACCATCGCCGACCGCCTGCGCCGCCTGCCCTGCGCCGACAGCGTGGTCGCGATGGACCTGCATCGGATTGCCCGCGAGCTCGAGAAGATCGCGGCGGCCGCCGGTCCCACCGAGTCGCGAACCATGCCGGCAGGAGCAGCAGCGCCCAGCCCCACACCCCTCGGCGTCGAGTAGTCAGCGCAGAAAAGCGGTGAAGAGCTCGCGCTCGCCGATCAAGCCCGCGACGGTGCCGGCGCCGTCGTCGACGAGAAAGATGGCCTGGCCCTGGGCTGCGGCCTGCACCAGCGCCTGCACCGGGGTTGCGGCCGAACAGCGCCAGACGGCGAGGCCCGGCCCCGGGGCAGCGCCGGTCCCGCCTGCGACCGGGCCTTCGAGCGGGCGGGCCTCGACCACGGCACCGTCCAGCCGCACGCTGCCGTCGGCAACGAGCTCGAGCGGGCCGTGCGCGGTTTGGATCAAGTGCGGCAAACCACCTGCGACCGGCCGCATCACGCTGCCCGCGGTCAAGACCCGAAGCGGGTTCACATTGGCGACGAAGTCCCGGACATAGGCCGTCGCAGGGTCGGTCACGATGGTCTCCGGCGGCCCGGCTTGAACGATCCGTCCGCCCTCCATGATGGCGATCTGGTTGCCGAGCTTGAGCGCCTCGTCGAGGTCGTGGCTGACGAAGACGATGGTCTTTTGCAGCCGCGTCTGCAGCTCCAGGAGCTCGTCCTGGAGGCGATCACGGATCAGCGGGTCGAGGGCGGAGAAGGGTTCGTCCATCAAAAGGATATCGGCATCGGTGGCGAAGGCGCGGGCGAGGCCGACCCGCTGCTGCATCCCGCCCGAGAGCTCGTGGGCGTATTTCTCGCCCCAGGCATCGAGGTTCACCATGGCCAGCTTCTCGGCCACGATTCGCATCCGCTCGGCCTTGGGGGTGCCTCTGAGCTCGAGCCCGAAGCCGACGTTTTCCGCCACCGTCCGCCAGGGCAGCAGCGCGAACTGCTGAAAGACCATGGCGATCCGCTGCGTTCTGAGCCGCTTCAGCGTCCGCCGGTCGCAGCTCGCCACATCGATCTGCCGGCCCTCGTCGCGGACCAGGACCCGGCCGCGCGTTACCTCGTTCAGCCGGTTGACGGCGCGCAGCAGGGTCGACTTGCCGGAGCCCGAAAGGCCCATGAGCACGCAGATCTCGCCCTCGGGAATGGCCAGGGTGCAGTCGGCGACGCCGAGAATCTGCCCGGTCCGCTCGAGGATGGTCTCGCGCGTCAGGCCGGCCTCGAGCAGCGGCAGGGCCTTTTTCGGGTCGTCGCCGAAGACGATGTCGACGGCCTCGAAGGCGATCGCGGACTCAGCCACCGCGCTTGCCCCGCTGCGGCTGCTTGCACACCCGGTCCAGAATGATGGCCAGGATGACGATCGCGAGCCCGGCTTCGAAGCCACGGGCGATGTTGACGGTGTTCAAGGCCCGGACCACCGGCACGCCGAGGCCGGCAGCACCCACCAAGGCGGCAATGACCACCATCGAGAGCGAGAGCATGATGCACTGCGTCAAGCCCGCCATGATGGTCGGCAGCGCATGCGGCAACTCGACCTTCCACAAGAGCTGCGAGCGGCTGGCCCCGAACGCCTCACCGGCCTCGATCAATGTCTTGGGCACCGACGAGACGCCCAGATGGGTGAGCCGGATGGGTGCCGGGATGGCGAAGATGACGGTCGAGATCAGCCCCGGCACGACGCCGAGGCCGAAGAGGATCAGGGTCGGGATCAGATAGACGAAGGTGGGTATGGTCTGCATCAGGTCGAGCACCGGGCGAAGCAGGGCGAAAAGCCAGGGCCGATGCGCCGCGGCGATCCCGATCGGCACACCGACGATCATGCAGGTGGCGGTCGCCACAACCACCAGCGCCAGGGTCTCCGTGGTCTCCCGCCAATAGCCCATGTTGATGACCAGGAAGAGCGAGAGGACGATCAGGAGCGCCAGCTTCCACGAGCGATGCAGCGCGTAGGCGCCGGCGGCGAAGACGAGGACCAGGACGACGGCGGGCACGGCCTGCAGGATGCCGATGATGCTCTCGATCAACGTGCCGAGGCCGATGGCTATGGCGTCGAAGACGAAGGCGGCGTTGTCGTTCAGCGCATCGACACCGTCGCTGATCCAGCCGCCGAGCGGAATCTTGTAGGTCGTGAGCCAATCCATGGCCGCCTCCTTCGCCCAATGCCCCGCGCGCTGCCGAGCGCCGCGGGTGGGTGGAACTTGCCCGAGCGCAGCACCGATGACCAGCCCGGCCCGATCGTCATTTGCCCGAGGTGCCGGATGCGCTAGAGGCACCCCGGACCGTTCGCGCGCAATGCCTGACCAAGGGATGATGGATGCTGTCGATACTGCGGCTGGTGGCGCTTGCCTTGCTGGGCCTGGCCGTCCTCGGCCTCGCCGGCTTTGGTGCCCTGGCACTCTGGTACAACCTGCCCGATGCCATGGGATTTGGGCGGATTGCCGTCGCGATGGCCTACCCGGCGATCGCCCTGGCCGGCCTGGCCCTCGCCCTCTGGTATCGCCGCCTCGTCGCCCCGCTACTCCCCTTCGTCCTGGCGACGGGCGCCTTTTTCTTCTGGTGGTCGACCATCGAGGCCCGAAACGATCGCCTCTGGCAGCCGGACGTCGCCCGCCTGGCTTCGGCCGAGTTCGCGGGTGACCAGGTGACCCTGCGCAACGTCCGCCGCTTCACCTACCGCAGCGCCGACGACTTCACCCCCGCCTGGCATGAGCGCACGGTCGATCTCGACGACCTCGAGACCCTCGACCTCTACGCCGTCTACTGGATGGGCGACCCCATCGCCCACATCATGCTGAGCTTCGGCTTCGGCGAGCAGGAGCCGGTCACCATCTCGATCGAGACCAGAAAGGAGGTCGGCGAGGCCTACTCGACCCTCGCCGGCTTCTTCCGCCAGTACGAGCTCTACTACGTGGTCAGCGAGGAACCCGACGTGGTGGCGCTGCGCACCAGCTATCGCGACCCGCCGGAGGACGTCTACCTCTTCCGCGCCGACGTGCCGAAGGAGGCCATCCGCCGCCTCTTCCTCCACTATCTGGAGGAGATCAACCGGCTGAACGACGAGCCCGCGTGGTACAACACGCTGACCACCAACTGCACGACGGCGATCGCCACCCACGTCCGCGCGCTCGGCGGCGACCTGCCGCTGACTTGGCGCGTCGTCTTGAGCGGCTATTTTCCCGAACTGCTCTACGATCGGGGCGTGCTCGACCAGTCGCTGCCGTATGCGGAGCTGCGCGCGGCGAGCCTGATCAACGAG
>JAABSG010000125.1 GCA_011390475.1 Geminicoccaceae bacterium
TCAATTACAGCACAGCATATATTGATGTCTGCTTAAGTAACGGTGGGGCGCGGGGAGGCGTGCCTCCCCGATCCTTTTCTATCTTCCCCGACCTCACCTATACACCAAAGTCGGGAGCCACATCGAGATTGCGGGGAAGAAGGTTACGAGGGCGAGGACGGTGACGAGGGGGACGAGGAAGGGCATGGTGGCGCGCATGCAGACTTCGAAGGGGGTGTTGGTGACTTTGGCGAGGACGTAGAGGACCATGCCGATGGGGGGTGTGAGGAGGCCGATCATCAGGTTGAGGACCATGATGACGCCGAAGTGGACGGGGTCGACGCCGAGCTTGACGGCCACAGGCAGGAGGACGGGGACGAGGATGGTGATGGCGGCGATGGTCTCGAGGAAGCAGCCGGCGATCAGCATGATGAGGTTGAGGAGGAGGAGGATGACGATCGGGTTGTCGGAGAGGGTGAGGATGAAGTTGGCGAAGTCCTCGGTGACCCGGTTGGAGGTGAGGATCCAGGCGAAGATGGAGGCGGCGGCGACGATCAGCAGGATGGAGGCCGTGGTTTCGATCGTCTCCATGCTGACCCGCACGAGCCGCGTCGGGTTGAGGGTGCGGTAGACGAAGATGCCGAGGATGAGCGCCCAGAAGACGGCGGCGATGGCGGCTTCGGTGGGGGTGACCATGCCGGAGAGGATGCCGCCGACGATGATGAGCGGTGTCATGAGCGAGAGGAAGGCGGCCTGAAAGGCACGCCAGAGGACGCAGAGGTCGAAGGCGGCGTCGCGGGGATAGTTCCTGACCCGGGCGTACCAGGCGATCATGACCATCAGCGAGACGGCCATCAGGAGGCCGGGGATGAAGCCCGCGGCGAAGAGCTGGCCGATCGAGGCCGAGGCCATGACGCCGTAGATGACCATGGGCAGGGACGGCGGGATGATCGGGCCGATGGTCGAGGAGGCGGCGGTGACGCCCACGGCGAAGCCGCGGTCGTAGCCGGCGTCACGCATCGCCTTGACCTCGATGGTCCCCAGCCCGCCGGCGTCCGCCACGGCAGCCCCCGACATGCCGGCGAAGACCACCGAGGCACCCACGTTGACGTGGCCGAGGCCGCCGCGCATCCAGCCGACCATGGCGCGGGCGAAGGCGAAGATGCGGTTGGTGATGCCGGCCGAGTTCATCAGGTTGCCGGCGAGGATGAAGAAGGGGATGGCCAAGAGCGGAAAGCTGTCGATGCCGTTGACCATGCGGTGGAGGACGACGAAGTCCGGCACCGAGCCCGAGGCCAGGACGTAGATCAGCGACGAGCCGCCGAGGGCCACCGCCACCGGGACGCCCATGAAGAGGAGGGAGAAGAACGAGGCGAAGAGGATGGCGATGTACAAGGTGGCGGGCTCTCAGATATCGCCGGCCCAGGGGCTGTCGCCCTGGAGGCGGCGCCACATGGACTGCAGGGTGCGGAGCAGCATGACGATCAGGCCGGCGAAGACGACCCAGTAGAGCCAGGCCATGGTGAGGTCGATCACGGCCATGCGCTGCCCGCCCATGACCCCGATCAGCCGCCAGCCGATATAGGCGAGGTAGGCGAAGAACAGGGCGGCGATCGCTTCGACCACGATCATCAGCCGGCGCGAGGCGGCGCGTGACATCAGGGTGTGCAGGTACTCGACCGCGATGTGCGCCCGCCGGCGGCAGACGAGGCCACCACCGATGAAGGTGAGCGCGATCAGGAAGTAGCGGGCCGCTTCCTCGGTCCAGGAGAGCGAATTGTTGAGCACGTAGCGGGTGAAGAACTGCAGGAAGACGATGACGGTGAGCCCCCAGAAGATCAGGAAGGCCGGCAGGTCCTCGAGACCGTAGTCGCGCCAATCGAAGGGCGGATCCGGGGCCTCCTCGACCTGGATGCCGCCCTCGACAGGCTCTTGGGGTTCGACCGTCATCGTTCGTCCAGCCGACCGCTAGCGGCTCAGTTCAGCGCCTGCAGGCGATCGAACTGCTCCTGGGTCCAGGGCACGTCGTCGCCGGTGAGGTGCGGGTCGACCACGGCCTTGAAGAGCGAGCGATCGACGTGGTTGACGGTCGCACCCTCGTCCTCGAAGCCGGTGACGAGACGGGCCTCCTCGGCGAAGATCTCCTCGTTCGAGCGGATCGCAGCTTCCTGGAACACCTCCTCGAAGATCGCCTTGTCCTCGTCGGAGAGCTGGTTCCAGAGGTTGCCGCCGACGATGGTGATCAGACTCTCGGTGATGTGGCCGGTCAGGTTGATCACCGGGTTGGGCTCGTGGAACTTCTTGGCGTAGATGGTCGGCAGCGGGTTCTCCTGCGCGTCGACCGTGCCCTGCTGCAGCGCCAGGTAGACCTCGGCGAAGGCAATGGGCGTCGGGTTGGCGCCGACGGCGCGCGGGAACATGACGTAGAGCGGGGCGTCGGGCACGCGGATCTTGAGGCCGGCCATGTCTTCGGGCGTGTTGATCGGCTGCTTGGAGGTGACGTGCCGCTCACCGTAGTAGAGGATGGCGGAGACGTGATGCCCGGTGGCGTTCTCGTAGCCTTCCTTCATCTCCTCCCAGAGGTCGCTCTCGCTGTAGGTCAGCCAGTGGTCGACATCGCGGAACATGTAGGGGGCCGAGGCGATGGTCATCGGCTCGAAGCTGCGCCCGGCGAAGAGTGTGCCGGTATAGATGATGTCGACCGTGCCCAGGGTCAGGCCCTGGTTGATCTCGGTCTCGCTGCCGAGCGTCGAGGCCGGGAACACTTCCATGGTGTAGCGGCCGTCGGTCCTGGCCGCGAGCTCTTCGGCGGCCCAGAGCGCGGCCCGGTGGTAGGCCTCGCCGGATTCGTAGACATGGGCGAAGCGGAGTGCCTGCTGGGCCTCGGCGGTGACGGGCGGCAAGGCCACGGCGGCCACGGCGGCGACCGCGGAGGCCGCGAGCAGGCGGCGGGTGAATGGCGCGAGGCCGGCGATTCTGTCGAGCATCGTCGTAGCTCCCTGATCGTTCTGGTTGAAAATGCGCTGGTGCGCTCTGACGGCGCCGATCAGTAGACCATTCGGAACCCGTTGGGAATCCCCTGCCGCTGGAATCGGCCCACGAGCCCGGCCGTTTGCGGCCCGGCCGGCCGGTCGACGATTGAAGCTGCCGGCTTTGCGCCATATCATTTGGTGGGCCGCTCACGGTGGCCATCCGGCGAACGGCGCCGATATGCTATCGACTGGTTTGGGGCGTGTCGCTTGGCCGGCCCCGCATCCGCTCGAACACGACCGAGGAGACGACCCATTTCGATTGCCGGACCATTGCACCGCGGCTTCTGCCTCGCCCTCCTGGCGCTGTTCCTCACCGCTTGCTCGGCCGACAGGCTCTATTGGGAAAGCACCCCTCAGCATGTGCGCAATCAGTTGGACGCCGCCGACCGGCTGATGGCGGCTGGGGACACGACCGCCGCGCGGGCATTGTTCGACCAGCTGGCCGAGACCGGCCATCCCGAGGCGATGATCCGGGCCGGCCGCGCCTGGCTCGACGAGCCCGGCGCCGATCGGGCCCGAGCCCAGGCGCATCTCGAGGCAGCTTGGGCGCGCCGCTCCGATCGGCGCGATCAGGCCGGACTCTGGCTCGCCCGGACGATCGCCGTGGACGACCCGGACCGGGCGATCGAGCTGCTCGAGACGGTCGATGCCCGGGGCGAGCGCTTTGCCGCCGGGACGTTGGCTGGGATGCTCGACCAGCATCGGCCGGGCGATCCGCGGATCGAAGAGCTGTGGCGACGCGGCGCCGAGCAGGACGACATCACGGCGATGATCACGGTCGCCCGCAACTACGGCGACCGCGCGATGGCGCTGCGCGCGGTCGAGGAGCTGGAGGCCCGCTACACGGCAGGCGACCGCAGTGCCGCCTCGAACCTGGCCCAGCTCTACGCCGCCGGTACGCCGTTGGCGGATCCGACGCGAGAGCGGCGCTGGCTGGAGCGCGCCGCCCCCGACCACGACGCCAGCGCGATGGCGCTCGGCCAGATCCTGATCGACCAGGGCCAGACCGAGGCCGGACGACGCTGGATCTTCCGTGCCGCCGACCGAGGCCACGCGGGCTCCCAGGCCGCCGCCGCCCGCATCCTGTTCGACTCCGACGATCCCGCCGAGCGCAGCCGTGGCGAGACCTATGCGCGGCGGGCCGCGGCACAAGGTCACGATGGCGCCAAGCTCGCCCTCGGACGGCTGTTGACCGACGGCGAGCACAGCCCCGAGGCGACCGCCGAAGGCTTGGAGTTCCTGCGCATCGCCGCCGACAGCGGCAATGTCTGGGCGCAATCGGAGCTCGGCAACCGCCTGCTCGAGGGCAATGCACGCATCCCGCGTGATGCAGAGGCCGGCATCGGCTACCTCACCCTTGCCGCCGAGAACGGCCACGCTGGCGCGATGCTGACCTATGCACGGGCACTTCTCGCCGGTCAGGACGTCGCGCGCGACCCGGGCGAAGGCGCCTATTGGCTCAGGCAGGCGGCCGAGGCGGAGCACCAGTGGGCGCAGCTCGAACTCGGCCGCCGGCTGTTGCGCGGCGACGGGATGACCGCCGATCCGAACGAAGGCCGGCTCTGGCTCGAACGCGCCGCAGCCCAAGGCAATGCCCCCGCCGAACGAGAGCTCGCCGGGCTCTAGCCGGTGGCTGGAGCGGTTTCGGTTCACAGACGGGCGGCGATGGCGCTGGCTGCGGCAGCCGAGGAGCGCGCCGTCCTGGGGTCCTGGGCAACTCGTGTGGGTCGTGGCGTTGGGTGTCGAGGGCGATGCCCGAGGCCCCGCGTAGCGCCAAGCCCCTGATCGGCAACGTCTTCTGGAGAGGGTCTGCCCCCCCTTTCGGCGTCCCTTCCCGGGACGGCAGCGCCTTTTCGGAGGGGGCTGCCTCCCTGCCGGTGAAGCTGCGAGCCTGGTCGTCCGGAAGCCTGTCGTCAGCCGTCTGGCCGACCGGCAGCAGGCTGGCCGAGAGGTTCTTGTGGCGTTGCGTCGCCGGGCGGATCCCGCTCGACGGCGGTGGAGCGGCGGGCCCGGCAGCGGTGCCGCTCGGGGCCGTAGCGGCCGCCCGAGATTGACAATCGGCGCCCCGCCCGCACATGTTGCGCTGCAACTGACGGACATCGTCCACCACCGAATGGAATACGACGAGATCATGGCAACGGTAGTCGAGCGCGCCGGCGATTCTGAAAACGCCCGGGAGGGCGGGGTGGTGATCACCCTGCCCGATGGCAGCGAGCGGCCGTTTGCAGGGACCACCACCGGCGCCGAGATCGCGGCTGCGATCGCCAAGAGCCTGGCCAAGCAGGCGCTCGCGGTCGAGGTGGACGGGCAGCTTCGCGACCTCGACTGGCCGATCGAGACGGATGCGCGCGTCCGGCTGATCACGACCAGGGACCCCGAGGCGCTGCCGCTGCTCCGCCACGACTGTGCGCACGTGATGGCCGAGGCCGTCCAGCGGCTCTATCCGGGCACGCAGGTGACGATCGGACCGGCGATCGACAACGGCTTTTATTACGACTTCGCGCGAAACGAGCCCTTCCATCCCGAGGACCTCGCATCGATCGAGGCGGAGATGGCGGCGATCATCAAGGCCGACCGACCGTTTCGCCGCGAGACCGTGAGCCGCGCCGAGGCACATCGCCGCTTCGCCGCACTCGGCGAGACCTACAAGCACGAGCTTTTGAACGCGATCCCGGAGGACGAGCCGGTCACGCTCTATCATCAGGGTGAGTGGTTCGATCTCTGCCGCGGCCCGCACGGGCCGTCCACCGGGCGGATCGGCGCCTTCAAGCTGACCAAGATCGCCGGCTCCTACTGGCGCGGCGATGCCAAGAACGCCCAATTGCAGCGACTCTACGGCACGGCCTTCGCGAGCCAGAAGGAGCTCGACGCCTATCTGCACCAGCAGGCGGAGGCGGAGCGGCGCGATCATCGTAAACTCGGCCGCGAGATGGCGCTTTTTCATATCCAAGAGGAGGCCACGGGCTCGGTCTTCTGGCACCCCAAGGGTTGGCGCATCTGGCAGGCCGTCGAAGGCTATCTCCGGCGGCGGCTCGAGGCCGGCGGCTACCAGGAGGTCAAGACCCCGCAACTGGTCGACCGGATCTTGTGGGAGCAGTCGGGCCACTGGGAGAAGTTCAGGGAGCACATGTTCACGCTCGATGCCGACGAGCGGGTGCTGGCCCTCAAGCCGATGAACTGTCCGTGCCACGTGCAGATCTTCAATCAGGCGCTGAAGAGCTATCGCGAGCTGCCGCTCAGGATGGCCGAGTTCGGCTCGTGTCACCGCAACGAGCCTTCGGGAGCCCTGCACGGGATCATGCGGGTCCGGGCCTTCACCCAGGACGACGCGCACATCTTCTGCTCGGAGGACCAGATCACCGCCGAGAGCGTCAAGTTCTGCGAGCTCCTGCAGCAGGTCTATACGGATTTCGGTTTCACCGACATCCACGTGAAGTTTTCCGATCGGCCGCCGGTCAGGGCCGGCGCGGATGCGGTCTGGGACCGGGCCGAGCAGGCGCTTCGTGACGCGACCGAGGCGGCCGGGCTCGAGACGACGCTGAATCCGGGTGAAGGGGCGTTTTATGGTCCCAAGCTCGAGTTCGTGCTCCGGGACGCCATCGGCCGCGACTGGCAGTGCGGCACGTTGCAGGTGGATTTCGTCCTGCCCGAGCGGCTCGATGCCACCTATGTCGGGCCCGATGGCGCCAAGCACCGTCCGGTGATGCTGCATCGCGCCATCCTCGGCTCGATGGAGCGCTTCCTCGGCATACTGATCGAGCATCACGCCGGCCGGCTGCCGATGTGGCTGGCGCCGGTGCAGGTGGTGGTCGCGACCGTCACCAACGAGGCGGACGACTATGGCCGAGAAGTGCGGGACGCTCTGGCTGCCGCCGGCATCCGGGTCGAGCTCGACACCCGGAGCGACAAGATCTCGTACAAGGTGCGCGAGCATTCGCTCGCCAAGGTGCCGTTGATCATGGCGGTCGGCGGGCGCGAGGCAGCCGAGCGGCAAGTGAGCCTGCGCCGGCTCGGCGGTCAGGCGCAAGAGGTGCTTTCGCTTGACGGCGCGATTGCCTTGTGTCAGCGAGAATCCTCAGCGCCGGACAAGCGCGTCTGACTCCGGTCTTTCCTCTTGTCAGGCCGGTCGATCGGGTCGAACGACGTGCTGTCGTTCGACCGATTGGTCGTCAGAGCACACGTTCGTTTGAAACATTGGAGGTCGATCACGGCTGATGGCAGTACAAGCAAAAGGCGACGAACACCGCATCAACGACCGCATCGAGTCCCGCGAGGTCCGATTGGTCAGCCAAGACGGTGACATGGTCGGGGTCGTTTCGCTCCGCGACGCTCTGATCCGCGCCGAAGAGGTGGGCCTCGATCTCGTCGAGATCTCGCCCAACGCCACGCCGCCGGTCTGCAAGATCCTCGACTACGGCAAGTACAAATACGAGGCGCAGAAAAAGGCCAACGCCGCCCGGAAGAAGCAAAAGGTCATCGAGGTCAAAGAGATCAAGATGCGCCCGTCGATCGACCAGAACGACTACGGCATCAAGATGAAGAAGGTGCGCGAGTTCATCGACGAGGGCGACAAGGTCAAGGTCACCATGCGATTCAGGGGCCGCGAGATGGCGCACCAGCATCTGGCCATCAATATCCTCGAGAAGGTTCGCGAGGAGATGGCCGATGTCGCCAAGGTCGAGCAGTTCCCCAAGCTCGAAGGCCGGCAGATGATCATGGTGATGGCCCCGTTGAAGTGAGAGCCGACCGGCTCGACGCCCTGCGCGCGCAACTGGCGGCGCAGGGTGTCGATGGTTTCGTCTTGCAGCGTACGGACCAGCACGGCAGCGAGTATTTGCCGCCGGGCGAGGAGCGTTTGGCCTGGCTCACCGGCTTTACCGGCTCGGCCGGCCAGGCCGTCGTCCTGCTGGACCAGGCCGCCGCCTTCACCGATGGCCGCTACACGGTGCAGATCGGCCAGGAGGTCGACGGCAATCTCTTCGAGCGTTGCAACATCGCCGATCTCTCCCCACTCCGCTGGCTCGAGCCCAGGCTCGAGGCCGGCATGGTGCTCGGCTATGATCCCAAGCTGATCCGCAAGGCCGAGCGGCAAGGCCTCGAGCGGCTCTGCCGCAATCGCGGCGCCGAGCTCAGGGCACTCGATGCGAATCCGATCGACGCCATCTGGACCGATCGCCCGCCACCACCGGCAGCGCCGGTCAAGGCGCATGACGAGCAGCATGCCGGCGAGAGCAGTGCGGCCAAGCGCCGGCGCATCGGCGAGAAGGTGGCCGAAGCCGGCGCCGACTGGCTCCTGGTGACCGCTACCGACAGCATCGCCTGGCTCTTGAACATCCGCGGCGCCGACGTCCCCTACAACCCGCTCTGCCTCAGCCACTTGCTGCTCGCCAGCGACGGCGCGGCCAGGTGGTTCGTCGATCCGGTCAAGCTCGAGGGCGGTCCCGTCGTCGACAATGCCGTGGCGACCCGGCCCTACGACGCGATCGACGCCGCCCTCGACGAGCTCGGCCGGGCGGCTGCCCGCGTCCTGGTCGATCCGGCGCTCAATGCCGTGGGCTTCGCCGAACGGCTGGGGCGGGCCGGGGCACGGGTGATCGAAGCCAAGGACCCGATCCCGCTCGAGAAGGCCAAGAAGAACACGGCCGAGATCGAGGGCGCGCTCGCGGCCCAGCAGCGCGACGGAGCCGCCATCGTCCGTTTTCTCGCCTGGCTCGACCAGCAGACGCTGGACGGCAGCCTCGACGAGCTGGCGGCAGCCGCCCATCTGCACGAGGAGCGCGCCCGCGACCCGTTGTTTTTCGGCCCGAGCTTCGAGACCATCTCGGCGCACGGGCCGAACTCGGCGCTGCCGCACTATCGGGTGAGCGCGGCCAGTAACCGGCCCCTGACCGGCGGCACGCTCTATCTCGTCGATTCCGGCAGCCAGTACCTCGACGGCACCACCGACATCACCCGAACCGTGGCGCTGGGCCACCCCACGGCGGAAATGTGCCAGCGCTTCACCCTGGTGCTCAAGGGCCACATCGCGCTTTCCGAGGCGATTTTTCCCAGGGGCACCGCCGGCAGCCAGCTCGATCTCTTGGCGAGGCAGTTTCTCTGGCGCCGCGGCCTCGACTACGATCACGGCACCGGGCACGGCATCGGCAGCTATCTCTGCGTCCACGAAGGGCCGCAACGGCTCGCCAAGCGCGGCGGCGACGTGCCGCTCGAGCCCGGCATGATCCTCTCCAACGAGCCCGGCTACTACAAGCCCGGCGAGTACGGCATCCGCATCGAGAACCTGGTGCTGGTGGAGGAGGCGGCGATGCCCGAGGGCGGCGAGCGGCCGCTCTTGTGCTTCAGGAACCTGACGCTGGCGCCGATCGATCGCCGCCTGATCGAGACGCATCTTCTGACCGAGCCCGAGCGCCGCTGGCTGGATACCTACCACGCCCGGGTCAGGGAAGAGCTCGGTCCGCTGCTCGATGCCGCCGGCAACGCCTGGCTGGAGCAGGCGACGGCGCCGCTCTGAAGCCGGGCGGCCGAGCGCCCGTTGCCGCGCGGATTCCAGCCAGCCGGCAGCCGTGCCCAGGGCCCGGTGATCGCCCATGACCGTCGCGAGCGACGATCTGTCGAGCCGGGTCGGGGCGGCGGGCTAGTCGATGTCCGTGACCTCCGCCACCCCTTCAGGTGCGCCTCAATATCAGTAACGATTCGCTCGCTTGACAGTTGAAAATCAGCGAAGCCTCTCTCTATTGAGGTTTCCGAATGCAGAATTTATGTCGTTTTCGCCCATTTTTCTTCCATATTTCAAGCAATAGCGCTGGACCGGCGGCGTCGTTTCACATAGCGGCAAATGAAACCGGCATCAACATACCGAGGATTGCCAAAATGCTGCAGATTCGGACGAGGCCACTGGTCAAGGGCATGCTTTCCTTCGTCCTTCCTGGCCTGCGCAGCTCGCACCATGCCGAGATCACCGGGACGGCATCGAGCCGCTATTGCTACACCGTCTTTCTCCGCCATTTCTCGCATCTCGCCCGTTTCAACGGCGGCCGGCTGCCGCGGGTCATCGTCGAGCTCGGCCCCGGTCATTCTCTGGGCACCGCGCTTGCGGGCGTCATCGCCGGCGCCGAGCGCTGCATCGGCCTCGATCTCCAGAACCACACCCGGCGGGCCGACAATCTGCGCGTCTTCGACGAGCTGGTGGCGCTGTTTCGCGCGCGAACGCCGGTGCCGCGCGAGATCCCGATTGCCACCGAGCCGGCGGATTGGGGGTTCCCGAAGGCGCTGGAAGCGGGCCTCGAGCGTGCCCTGGACGCGCGGCGCCTGGCCCGCATCCGCCGCGACATCGAGGCCGGGACCGGCGACAGCGTCGCCTTCGAGGCCCCCTGGAGCGATCGCGCCGCGCTCGAGGCCGAAAGCGTCGACTGGCTCTTTTCGAATGCCGTAATGCAGCATGTCGACGACGTCGCCGCCGTCTACGACCACGCCCGGACCTGGCTCGCACCGGGCGGCTTCATGACCCACGAAATCGATTTCAGCAGCCACCGCCTCACCCGCCACTGGAACGGCCACTGGGCGATCCAACCCGGCGCCTGGAAGCTGATCCGTGGCGCCCGCTCCTACCTCATCAACCGCCATGCGCACGCGGGCCAGCTCGAGGCGATGCGCCTGCACGGCTTCACGGTTCTCGAGGAAATCCGCGTCGATCGTACCGATGGGCTCGAGCCCCGGCACTTCGTCGAGCCCTATGCCCTGATGAGCGAGACCGATGCGCGGACCCATTTCGCCTTCGTGGTCTGCCAGAAGCCGCACCACGCGGGCAATGGCCACGCCGACTGAGCGCTCTCGGGCTCGACACTGAAAAAGCAATGCCCGCCACCGCAGGGCGCGGTGGCGGGCATCTCGATGGCCGGGGCTCAGGCTGCCGCTGCGGCCTTGGTGGCCTTTTTGGTATTGGCGGCACCGGTCTCGACCTGACCCTGCAGCGTGTTGCCGGTCATCTCCATGTAGCGGGAGAAGACGTCCTGCAGGCGCTGCAGGCTGACGGAGAAGAACTCGCTCTGGACGGCGAGCTTGTCCTGCCAGTCACGGGCCTTGGCGATTTGCTGCATCGCCTCGATATTGTGGGTCGTCTGCGCCTGCATGGTCTGCAGCCAGAAGCCCGCGAGCTCGTTGCCGCTCTGATTGGCGGCCTGCAGCTGCTTGCTGGTGTTCTCGACCGCCTCTAGGGCCACGTCCATGCTCTGATCGGCATGACGTTCGGTCCGCTCGCTGACGTCGCGCAGCGCCTGCTTGCCGGTCTCGGCCACATCGTGCGCCGCATCCACGGCCTTGTTGCCGTTGCTCCGGGCTTGCTCGGTCGCCTTGTTGTGTTCGGTCGATTTTGTCTGTGACATTATGGCATTCCATTTGCCGATCAGGTTATCTGCTGCGACACTCGGCAACGATGCCACGAAATTCATATGGTCATGTTTTCTAAATTTTTGCCATTTATTTATAGGCTGCGGCTATTTTACTTTATTATGATTGAAGGGAACCTTGTCGATGTCAGCCGATCGAGAGGCCGTCGGCGAGTTTCAGCCAGCCACGGACGACTCGATAGGCAGTCCAGAGCCAGAGGATGGCCAGAATGACGTAGCCGATCAGGACGAGCGAAAGGACGGCGCCGATGACGAACCAGAAGAGCGTCCACCAAAAGGTGCGGATGCCCCAAGTGAGGTGGCTGCGGTAGACGGTGTCCGCTCCGGGCCGGCCGATATAGGCGACGATCACGCCGGCGAAGAACGGCAGTGCAGTGAAGAGGGCGATGGCGTAGAGCGCGTACATGATGTGCGCCGCTGCTCGCCCCGGGGCGGCGTTCGGTTCGATCACGTCCGCCATCGACTCAGCCGATCCTGCCGTCGCGGGCGGCCTGGAAGATGCGCAAGGCGCCGTCGACGTCGAGCGGCACGGGATTGCCGCCGGCCGTAGGGTCGACGATCGCCATCTCGGCCATGAGCTGGAACTCGCTGTCGTCGCGAACGCCCAGGCCTTCCAGGGTGTGGGGGATGCCGA
>JAABSG010000126.1 GCA_011390475.1 Geminicoccaceae bacterium
CCCGACCTTACCGGAGAACCGCTGGTGGCCACCCTCAGCTACACCACGTCCGGGGACATGACCAAACCATCGGCGCGCGTGGAGTTGGTGAGAACTCCGGGCCAGAGCACCGAAACCGCGACGAAGCTGGGTGCCAACCACCCGACGGGGTCGCTCGAGTTCCCCGACTTAATCTGACTCGCCCCCTGCCTCTTGGTAATGCAGGCGATCTATTGCGGTTTCGCCGAGTAAATCTAGGACAGTTTCGCTGAAATAAAGGACTGCCCCTGTCCGCTCCTCGTGAAATACGTCGACGCGAGCAGGCTCCGCCTCGAGGGCAATCGCGGACTTTACGACTATTGTGGCGAGACCCCCGTCCCGAACCGCTGATCAGGAGGTCGCCAGGATGACTCTATCCATCTCGCGTCGAACCGCACCAAGCTCTCATGCAAGCTCGAACAACGAGCCCCAACCAGCTACCCGGTGCGGATCGATGCCGGCCATGCGCAAGGATTGCCAGACAGTGGTCGCTATCGAATCGTAGACCGGCAGCCCGAGCTCGGCTTCGAGCTTCGCCACCGTCGGTGCGCCGCGAAAATTGGTGCAGAGGACGGTGATGGCCTCTGGCCTAGCGGCCGCCACCTCGCGCACGAGGGACGCCACCGTCGCCTCGTCATAGGTGGCGAACGACCAATTGCCGCGATCATCGAGGTGGCGCTCGGCCACCACTTCGATGCCGATCGACGCATAGTTGGCGATGATGCGTTCCTGGATATCGGTGAGGTACGGCGTCACGAGCCCGAGCTTCTCGACCTTGGTCAGCTCGAGGATCTCGTTCAAGGCGAGGACCGAGGATGCGGCGGCGATCCCTGTCTCGGCCTCGATGGCCCGGCAGAGCGCTGCGTCCTTGTCGAAGCCGAGCCACGCAGAGGATGTGCCGTTCCAGGCGATGGTCCGCACCTTGGCATCGGCCAGGAGCCTTGCGGCTTCCAGCATCGGCTCCAGACTGAACTGGCCGAGCGCCCTGTCCTGCATGCTGATCTCCAGCACGCGAAACCGCGCGAAATGGGCCGAGACCTCTGGCAGGCCGGCCAGCATGGCGGTCGTCACCGGTTCCAGCACCGTGTTGGACGACGGCGTGATCATGCCGATGGCGCGTCGATCCGCGAAAGTGATGGTCAAGACGGGCGCTCCTGCAGGTCGGGGACTGTCGCGCTTGCGCCGTAGAGGCGGGCGAGCGCTGTGTCCAGGGCCAGCGTGATGGCGGCGGCCTCCGGGTCAGGCGATTGCCGTGCCGCCATGGCCGCGGCGCGTGCCTCGGCTTCGATGGCAGGGCGTTCGAGACGGGCAAGCCGGCCGTCCCGAAAGAGCACCCGCCCGTCCACCATGGTGAGCCGGACGTCCCGCCCCCTTGCCCGTGCGGCGAAGGCCGTCAGTAAATCCATGTCGGCGTCGAGGTAGGCGCCTCGGGTGAAGCCCAGATCGACCGCGACGAGGTCGGCGGCGAGGCCCGGGGCGATCCGGCCCAAGCGACCCGGCTGCTGCATCGCTCTGGCGCCACTGGTGGTCACGGCAGCGATCAGTGTGGCGGCATCGAGGGGCGCGCTGTCACCCGCTGGCGCACGGGCCAGCCCGGCCATCAGCTTGAGCTCGGCCAGAAGGTCCTCGTCGTCGGCGAGGGCGCAATTGTCAGTGCCGAGCGCCACGTCGACGCCGGCTGCCAGGAGTCTGGCGATGGGCGCGGTACCGTTGCAAAGACGGCGATTGCAGCCCGGGTTGTGGGCGACGACCACGCCCCGATCGGCGGCCACGGTGATGTCATCGGCACTCAGGTGCACGGCGTGCGCCAGCACGGTGTCGGGCTCGAGCACGCCGAGGCGCTCCAGATGGCGCAGCGTGCCTTCAGGATAGAGCCGACCGCAGCAGGCGGCCTGAGCGGGGCTCTCGAGGCAGTGCAGATGGATCCCCAGCCCTGTCGTCCGGGCATGGCCGACGATGGCCGCGAACAGCTCGTCGCTGACCCATTGCGGCCCGGCCGGCCCCCAGCACAGCGTCACCAGCGGATGGTCGCCCCAGTCGTGCAGGAGGCGATCCATGAGTGCCAGCTGGGACAGAATATTCGGGGCATAGGGTGAGCCGGCGGTTGCCACGAAGCGTGCCGCCGCCGCGGGCAAGGGGCCCAGATCATCGACGGTGAACGGCGGATAGACGACAAAGCCTCGATCCTGGGCGCCGACGCAGAAGGTGACGCGAAGCCCGGCCTCGACATAGGCTTCGAGCTGCGCCCGCGCCTCCGCCTCGTAGTCGCCCGTGCCATGAGCGTAGTTGGCATGGACGGCGCTGGTGACCCCATTTTCCAGCATGGCGGCTGCCGCCAGTTTGACGACGGCGGCGCCGTCCAGCGCACCGCGGCTGCGCCGGGCATTGATCCAGCGCTCGAGCGGGGAGTCCAGATAACCGAGCTGCAGCTGGCTCAGGCCGCGGCCGTGCTGATGCGCATTGATGAGACCCGGCAGGAGGAGGCAGCCCGGCAGATCGAGCCGTGCGGCGTCGGGCTGCTGGCGCTCGATCTCGGCCAGGGGGCCGATTGCCCCGATCCGCCCGTCCACCACGACCACGGCCCAGCCCTCGTGCAGCGCCGCTTGCGCCGGGCCGGCGAGCACGGCATCGGGGACGAGCAGCATGGCGCCTTGCATCAACCGAACATGTGCTCCGGCAGCCAAAGGGCGAGGCCGGGCACCGCGATCAGGAGGGCCACCATGCCGAGCATGATGATGACGAACGGCAGGGCGCCGATGATCACGTCCGAGATCGGGCCGTCGCCGCGCACGCCCTGGACGACATAGAGGTTCATGCCGATCGGCGGGGTGATCAGCGCCACCTCCATCATCACCACCAGGAAGACGCCGAACCAGACCGGGTCGATACCAAAGAAGATGACGATCGGCATCACCACGGGAATGCTCGCCACCATCATCGACAACGTCTCGAGGAAACAGCCCAGCACGAGGTAGAAGACGACGAGCAGCAGGATCACCTCCAGCGGGCTACTGGCGATGCTGGCGACGAGCCCGGTCAGCGCCTGCGGCACGCCCATGATGCCGATGATGAAATTCAAGAATTGGGCGGCCACCAGGATCAGGAGGATCATCGCCGTGAGCTTGGCGGTCGAGAGAAAGGCCGCGTGCAGCATGGCGATGGTCAGCCGGCCGACGAGGGCCGCCATCAGCGTCGCCGCGAGGACGCCCAAGGCCGCGGCCTCGGTCGGCGTCGCCCAGCCGAGATAGATGCTGCCCATGACGATGACGAAAATGAAGACCGGCGGGGCCAGATGGATCAGCCGCAAGAGCCGTTGCGCCAGGGGTATCGCTGCTGCCGGATCGCCGGCGAGCGACGGCTTGAGCGTGGTCACGAGGATGATCCAGCCCATGAACAAGGCCAGGATCGCCAGGCCCGGCACGATGCCGGCGACGAACAGCTGGCCGATCGAGGTGTTGCTCATCGAGCCGTAGATGATCATGTTGATGCTGGGCGGTATCAATATGCCCAGGGTCGACCCGGCAGCGATCGAGCCCAGCGACAGGCGCTCGTCATAGCCGCGCTCGCGCAGGGCCGGCAGAGCCACCGTGCCGATGGTGGCCGCGGTCGCGACCGACGAGCCGGAGACGGCGGCAAAGAGGCCGCTGGAGGCGATGTTGGTGTGAAAGAGCCCACCGGGCCAGCGGCCGACCCAATCGCCGAGCGCTTGGTACATGCGATCGCTGATGCCCGAGCGCAGCAGGATCTCGCCCAACAGGATGAAGAGCGGGATCGAGGTCAGGACGAAGTCGTTGAGCACGCTCCAGGTGCTGTTGCCGAAGACCATGAGCGTCGGCGTGCCGAGATAGAGCAGACCGCCGATGGCCGCCGTGAGGAAGAGGGCGGCGGCGATCGGCAGGCCGATGAGCATCATCGCCAGCATCATCGCAAAGCCGGTCAGCGCACCGGCGGCAGTGATCATCGTCGGTCTCTGTGGCCGCTGCGCTCGGCGATGGAGCGACGTTCCTCCTCGAGCTCCTCGGCGAGCGAGCGTGGGCCGTACCAGCGATCCAGGCTCGAGTGGTCGTGCACCATCAGCCAGAGCGCGTGGCCGAGGCAGGCCAGCGCCACCAGCGCGAAGAAGAGGAGACCCACGACCCAGAGGCTCTGCGGCCACCAGAGCGGGGTCATCAAGGGCGTGCCCGAGAGGCTCTTGTACTCGATGCTCTCGAGGAGCGTGGTCCAGCCGCGCCAGGCCATGAAGGTGGCGAAGATGGCGATGGCGGCGAGCGCTGCGACATTGAGCAGCCGGCGCACCGCCAGAGGGAGCTTCGTCGTCAAGAGATCGATCCGGGTGTGCGCCCGCTCGAGCAGCGTCCAGCCGAAGCCGAAGGCCGCGGCCAGCGCCACGGCATAGCCGCCGAGCTCGTCCGCACCCTGCAGCGACATGCTGAAGACCTTGCGCAAGACCACCTCGAGCCCGACCACGGCCGACAGCGCCATCAAACCCCAACCGCCGAGGATCGCACCCAACCGTGCCGGTGGCCCGAGCCACCGGACGACGGGGTTGCCGTTTGCTGGATTGAAGGTGTGGCCGCTGCCGGCCGGAGCGGCTCCTTCGCTCACTGGATGGTCAAGCCGGCGACGGCACCCACCGTTTCGTTCCAGGTCGCCGAGCATTCGGGATCGACGGCATTGCAGGCGTCGCGCCAGATCGGCAGGACCTTTTCCTCCGCCGCCGCCTTGACCGCGGCCTCGTCGGCCTCGTTCAGCGCGACCAGCTCCATCGCGAACTTGGTGTGATCGCTGCAGCTGTCGCCACCGACATTGCACTCGGCGGCATCACCATTGGCGGTTCGGGCCAGCGCCCAGAGCTCGGCCTCGAGCTCGCCGAAGGCGTCGCTGAGCGCTGCCTGCTCCTCGGGGGAGAAGCGGTTCCAGGCGTCGAGATTGATGAAGTGCCCCTGCACCGAGCCCGAGACCGAGAGCGGCAGGAAATGCGTCGTGACCTCTGGCCACTTGCCGCTGTTGGCCGAGGTGGGCGAGGTGACGCCGCAGCTGGCCACGCCCTTCTGCAGCGCCGGATAGACCTCGCTGAACTGCAGCGTGACGGGCGTGGCACCGAAATGCTCGAGCATCGCCGACATGCTGGGGGTGAAGCTCCGGACCTTGAGACCGGCGAGGTCGGCGACGCCGGTGATCGGCTCGTTGCAGAAGAAGACCTGCGGGCCGAACGGCCAGAGCGTGAGCACCTTGGCGTTGAACTTCGACTGCAGGCGCTCGTCGAACACCTCGCGGTAGGCGTCGACGGCGGCCTCCAGCGCGTCCATGTCGGTCGAGACGCCGATCAGGTCGATGCCCTCGAAGAACGGGTCATCGCGCGAGGCCATGCCGATCTGCACCGACATCACGTCGAACGAGCCGGCGCGCAGCATCCGCAGGGCATCCGGCGCCTTCACGCCGACCACGTCCATGGGATTGTAGTTGCTGACTACGGCGACCCCCGAGCTTTCGGCGAGCCCATCGAAGAACGCCTGCTCGATCGCGATGTGCTTCTGGTTCTGCGAAAAATTGCCGGCAACGCGCAGCTGCTCCTGGGCAACCGACGTTGTGGCCAAGAGGCTTACTGCCAGAACGCCGCCGAGTGCGGTTCGACGAAGGGCCATGGTCAATACTCCAAGGAGGCTGGGGGGGATTGTTGGCAAGGGCGAGCAAAATCCAGGCCAGGAGGGGTCGGCAGGCTGCGCGCCGCCGAGCCTGCGCTCGCCCGGCCGGCACTTGCGCCGGATTTGGGCGGGTGTTCGAGGGCAGCCCTGCCGAAATGTGAGGCAGCGAGTTGCCGGCGCTTGCAGCAACGACCGCCTCGGCCGGGCCGGATGCTCATCGACCGGTGATCTGCGCGACTCTGCGCCATCAACCGGCTGCGGCCAGGTTGACGGCATGCTCAGGTCGACCGCGACTGCGCGCGGGCCGGTGCGACGCACGACGCCGCCGAGGCCACCGGCAAGGCCGCAAAGCATGCCGTACGATGACGATCCGGCTCGCCCGCGAGCTCCGGCCGCTCGGTCTTGCAGCGATCGAAGGCCAAGGGACAGCGCGGGTGGAAGGCGCAGCCCTCGGGTGGGTCGATGGGGCTCGGCACCTCGCCTGCCATGGGCGTTCGGTCGCGCTTCGGCGCCTCGAGATCGGGGATCGTCTCGAGCAGCAGGCGCGTGTAGGGATGGCGTGGATGGGCAAAAAGCTCGGCCGTAGGCGCGATCTCGACGATCCGCCCCAGATACATGACGGCGATGGTATCGGCCATGTGGCGGACGACGGAGAGATCGTGGCTGATGAAGAGATAGGTCAGCTCGAACTGCCGCTGCAGCCGCTTCATCAGGTTCAAGATTTGCGCCTGCACCGAAACGTCGAGAGCCGAGGTCGGCTCGTCGCAGACCAGAAACTCGGGCTCGCCGGCGAGTGCGCGCGCGATCGAGATGCGCTGGCGCTGGCCGCCCGAGAACTCGTGCGGGTACTTGGTGCCGTCGCCGGCGTTGAGCCCGACCGTGGCCAGGAGTTCGGCGACCCGGGCCTCGACCTCGGCGTCCGGCCGGCCGGGCTCGAGGGTGCGGATCGGCTCGGCGACGATGCGCCCCACCCGCCAGCGTGGGTTGAGGCTAGCGAACGGGTCCTGGAAGATCATCTGCACGCGCCGCTCGTCGCCGCGAAAGGTGATCGTGCCGCCGCTCGGCGGGTAGAGCCCGACGACCAGCTTGGCGATGGTCGACTTGCCACAACCGCTCTCGCCGACCAGGGCCAGGGTCTCGCCGCGCGGGATACTGAAGCTCACCCCGTCGACGGCTTTGAGGATCTGCTTCGGCCGGCGCTCGATCACCCGGTTGAGCCAGGGGGCCGAGACGTCGAAGCGGCGTTCCAACCCGTCGACCTCAAGCAGTGGAAAAGTGCTCAAGGCTGCACGCCTCCCTGCTCGAGCCAGCAGGCGACCCGGCCATGGGCGAGGCTCGGTCGCTCCTTGCGGCAACGCGGGCCGGCATGGCCGCAGCGCGGGTTGAAGGCGCAGCCGCGTGGGATGGCGTTGAGGCGCGGCATGCTGCCGTCGATCTGGACCAGCTCCTCGACCTCCCGCCTGAGGCTCGGGATCGAGCCCATCAGCCCCTTGGTGTAGGGATGGCGCGGCTGGCGGACGACCTCTGCCACTGGACCGACCTCGGCCAACCTTCCCGCATACATCACCGCCACCCGATCGGCCGTCTCGGCGATCACCCCCATGTCGTGGGTAACCAGCATCACCGCCGTGCCGTGCTCGCGGCAGAGCCGCTTCAAGAGCGCGGTGATCTGTGCCTGGATCGAAACGTCGAGGGCGGTGGTCGGCTCGTCGGCGATGATCAGGTCGGGGTCGGCCGAAAGAGCGAGGGCGATCACCACGCGCTGACGCATGCCGCCCGAGAACTGGTGCGGGTAGTGGTCGATCCGGCTCTCGGCCGCTGGGATGCCGACCTCGCGCAGGAGATCGAGGGCGCGCGCGCGGGCGGCGTCGCGGCCGAGCTTCAGGTGAAAGCGGATGGTTTCGACCAGCTGGTCGCCGACCGAGAAGAGCGGGTGCAGGCTGGTCAGGGGGTCCTGGAAGATGGCGCCGATCCGCCGCCCCCGCACTTTCTGCATCCCGGCCTCGCCCAGCTGGTCGATGCGCTCGCCCTCGAGGCGGATTTCGCCCGCGGCGATCCGGCCGGGCGGCTCCAGCAGGCCCAGGACCGCCATGCCAGTCATCGACTTGCCGGCGCCACTCTCGCCGACCACGCCCAGAATCTCGCCGGCCGCGATCTCGAGCGAGATGTCGTCGACGGCGGTCAGCACGCCATGCCGGGTCGGAAACGCGACCGAGAGATTGCGGATGTCGAGCACGGGCTCAGCCATCACGGGCGAGCCTCGGGTAGCTGGAGGAGAATATCTGCTCGACCGGTGGATGGCCCAGAGTGCGCTCCGGGTAGCGGGCGATCACGCCGTCGAACTGCGCCTGCGCCCGGGCGAAGGCCCGGCTCTCGTCGAAGACGGGAATGCGGCCCTCGTGCATGACCATGCGACCGTCGATGAAGACGGTGGTGACGTCGCGGCCGGTTGGCCCGGTCATCAGGCTCTGGATCGGATCGGGGGTCTGCAGCGTGCGGCTGAGGTCGATCACCGCAATGTCCGCCTTGGCGCCGGGTTCCAACCGGCCGAGATCGGGGCGTCGCAACGCGTCGGCACCGCCGATGGTCGCGGCGTCGAAATAGTCCTCGCTGCGGCAGCCCTCGATGCCCCGATCTTCGACGACGCGGCAGAGCATGACGCCGAGCTGCATGTTGAGGATCATGTCGGGCGGCCAGGTATCGGTGCCGAGGCCGATCCGCTGGCCCATGGCCTTGTAGGAGGTGAACGAGCGGACGGCGCCGCCGTGCCGGGCCGCCACCAGCGGGCAGTGGACGACGGCCGCCCCGCCGTCGCGGATGATCGCGAGATCGTCGCCCGAGACGTGCGCCGCGTGCGGCAGCAGCGCCCGCTCGGAAAGAAAGTCGAGGTCGCGGAGCCATTCGGGCGGGGTGCGCTCATGCAGCCGGCGGACGATGGCGAGCTCGGTGGTCGACTGGCAGCAATGCAGGCGGATCGGCACGTCGAGTTCGGCCGCGGCCGCCGCTGACCGACGCAAGAGCTCGGGCGTGCAGGTCTCGATCCGATCGGGGGCTAGCATGGTGCGCACGAGCCCGCCCGCCCTGCCCTCGTGGCGGCGGCAAAACGCGATGGCGTCGTCGAGCCCCTGGAGCCCGCGCGGCTCGTCGAAGACGGTGCCGATGCTGCCGTCCGCCTCGACCACTTGGCCGCCGCTGCGAAAAGCGGGGCCGAGATAGACGCGCAGGCCCAGCGCCTCGGCAGCGGAAGCGGCGGCCTCGAACTCGGCCACGGTCTCGCCCCATTCGCGATAGAAGAGCGAGGCGATGGGCAGCGCCGTGGTGATGCCGTTCCGAATCAGCTGGGCGAAGGCGAAACGCTTTTGAAACGCCAGCTCTTCGGCCGAATACATCTCGTACGGGCCGCGCTCGATATAGCTCCGGGGCCAGACCCGCCCCTTCTTCGCCGCCGGGCCGTTGTCGAAGCCGAGGATGGTCGTATCCAGGTCGCTCAAAGCGTCGAGGTCGACGAAGCCGGGCGCGATCACGGCCTCGCCGAAATCCATCCGGCGCGCCACCTCGCCCGGGAAGTCGTACCCGACAAAGACCACCCGATCGCCGTCGATGACGATCTGCCCGCGCTCCAGAATCTGGTGGCGGCCCTTGTCATGACCAATCAGCCAGCGCGCCGTGAGCAGCGTCGGGCCGGATTCCCTGGGCGGGATCATGGCGCCTCGACGATGCAGCGGCCGCGCTCGGCCACGACCTTACCGCCCTTCATCACCAGCCGCCTGGGGGCGCGGGTGACGATCGCCTCGGCCAGGCTCTCGCCCTCGAGCAGCACGAGATCGGCCTTCGAGCCTGGCTCGAGCCCGTAGCCCTCCAGCTCCATGACCTCGGCGCCGCCATGGGTGCAGATGTCGAAGGCGATCGCCATCTCGTCGTCGCGGCGAAGATTGTTGCGCTGGCCCACGAACATCGCCCGCTCGAGCATGTCGGCATTGCCGTAAGGCCCCCAGGTGTCGCGGATGCCGTCCGAGCCTGAGCAGACGACGACGCCGGCATCGCGCAGCTCCTTGACTGCGGGGCACGGCGTGCCGGACGGGCCCGTGGTCATGATGTGGATGCAATTTCGCGCCAGTTGTTCGGTCAGCTCTGCGACGTAGGTGCGATCGGTCATGCCGAGACAGAAGGCGTGGCTGATGGTGACGTGGCCCTGCATGCCGAGGGCGGCCGTCCGCTCGATGATCAGCTCCATCGAGAAGCCGCCCATTTCACCCCGCTCGTGCAGGTGGATGTCGACCGGGCGGCCGTAGCGCTCCGCGAGGCCGAAGACCACGTCGAGCTGGCCCTTGGGATCGCGGTCGATACCGCACGGGTCGAGCCCGCCCACGACCTCGGCACCGGCTTGCATCGCCTGGTCCATGAGCTCCGCCGTACCGGGGCGGATCATCAGACCTGATTGTGGAAAGGCCACCAGCTCGATGTCGATCAGGCCCCGAAGCTTCTCGCGGGTCGCCATCACCCCCTCGATGCCGCGCAACCCGTGCTCGGTGTCGACGTCGACATGGCTCCTGATATGGGTCGAGCCGTGCGAGACCGAGAGAATAGCCTGGCGCTCGCTCTGCCGGGCGGGATCGATGTCGAGCGCCACCTTGACCCGCCGTTCGTTCTCGATCTTGTCGATCAGTCTGGGGCCGACCTCGTTGGTGTACCAGGGGAGGCCCAGGAGCGACTTGTCGAGATGGGTATGCGCCTCGACCAGGCCCGGCGTGAGAATCGCCCCGCCGCCGTCGACCGTGGCGATCCCGGGCGGAACGGCGGTGCCGGCAGCGGCGAAGCGGCCGTCCAGGATCAGCACGTCGGTGGCCGGCCCCGCCATGGGCCGGACATTGGTCAAGAGGACGTCGTTCTGCATCGCTAGTGCCTTACCGAAGCTTGGGATTGAGGGCGTCGCGCAGCCAATCGCCGATCAGATTGACCGAGACGACGATCAGGCAGAGCTGCAGCGCCGGGAAGAGGACGATCCACCAGAGCCCGGAGAAGAGGAATTCGTTGCCGAAGCGGATCAGCGTGCCGAGCGAGGGCTGGTCCGGCGGCATGCCGACGCCCAAGAAGCTCAACGTGGCCTCGGACAGGATGGCGAGCCCGAAATTGAGCGTGGCCGCCACCATGATCGGGGTCAGCGTGTTGGGCAGGATATGGGTCAAGAGGATGCGCCAGGGGCGGACGCGGATGAGCCGGGCCGCCTGGACGTACTCCTTGCCCGCCTCGACCATGGTGGAGGCCCGGACGGTCCGCGCATACTGCACCCAGGAGGGCATCGCGATGGCGACCACGAGGATGGGTGCAGCCAGGACGTCGCGCATGCCGGAAGGCAGCACCTCGCGGGCCATCGCACTGATCAGGATGGCGATCAGGATGAAGGGCATCGAGAGCAGCACGTCGCCGACGCGCATGATGACATTGTCGATCCGTCCGCCCGCGTAGCCGGCCAAGAGGCCGAGCGAGAGGCCGACGCTGAGCGAGAGGATGACCGAGGCGAAGCCGATGATCAGCGAAATGCGCGAGCCGTAGAGGATAGCCGAGAGCATGTCGCGGCCCTGCACGTCGGTGCCGAGCACGTAGGGCCAGCGGCTGTATTCCTCCCAGATCGGCGGCAGTTCGGAGTTCATGAGCTCGAGCGCCCGCAGGTCGTAAGGGTTCTGCGGGGCGATCAGGGGGGCGGCGAAGGCGCTAGCCAGGAGGATCGCCAAGAGCCCGAGCGCCACCATGGCGGAGGGATGGCCCTTCAGGCTCCACCAGAGCTCGTGCTCGCGCACCCGAACGGCGAGGCTAGTGGCCACCAGCGCCGCCCTTGACGGCGTTGTCCCTGAGCCGCGGGTCGACGAAGGCGTAGGTGATGTCGACGATGGTGTTCAAGACTACGAAGATGAAGGAGACCAGCATGAGGTAGGCCGCCATCACCGGGATATCGACGAAGGTCACGGCCTGGATGAACAAGAGCCCCATGCCCGGCCACTGGAACACCGTCTCGGTCACCAGGGCGAAGGCGATCAGGTTGCCGATCTGCATGCCGGTCAGCGTGATCACCGGCATCAGGCAGTTGCGCAGGGCATGACGCCAATGGACGATGCGGAGCGGCAGGCCGCGGCCGCGCGAGAACTTGATGAAATCGGTCCTGAGCGTCTCCAGCATCTCGGCCCGGACCAGGCGCATCACCAACGTGATCTGAAAGAGCGACAGCGAGATCGACGGCAGGACCAGGGCCGCACGACCCGATTCGGTGAGAAATCCGGTGCTCCACCAGCCGAGATAA
>JAABSG010000127.1 GCA_011390475.1 Geminicoccaceae bacterium
CCGGGCACGTTGTCCGAGCTGTCGCCGGCGAGCGCCAGGCAGTCCTGGACGAGCTCCGGCCCGACGCCGAAGCGCTCTTCGACCTGCTCGGGCCCGATCTCCCTCGCCTTCATCGGGTCCCACATGACCACACCCGGGGCCACGAGCTGCATCAGGTCCTTGTCCGAGGAGACGATGATCACCTCGCGGTCCAGTTCCCGCGCCCGGTCGACATAGGTCGCGATCAGGTCGTCCGCCTCGAAGCCCGCAACCTCGACGGCCGGCAGGCCAAAGGCGCGGGCGGCGTCGCGGACCAGGGCGAATTGCGGCACCAGCTCCGGCGGCGGCTCGTCGCGGTTGGCCTTGTACTGGTCGTAGATCTCGTTCCGGAAGCTGACGCGGCCGGCGTCGAAGACGACGATCATGTCGTCGTCCGCATGGTCCTGCATCAGCTTGAAGAGCATCGACGAGAAGCCGAAGACGGCATTGACCGGCGTGCCGTCGCCCCGGGTCATCGGCGGCAGCGCGAAGAAGGCGCGGAAGATGTAGCCGGAGCCGTCGACGAGGACGACGCGGGGTTTTCGGGGCTCAGCGTTCATGGCCGATCTCTAGCGCAGCCCGCGGCCAGCGAACAGGGGCTAGGCCGCCGCCAGGTCGCCTGCGGGCACCGCGGTTTCGGCGTGGATGCGAAAGAGGATCGCGTAGAGCGTCGGCACCGCGATCAGCGTCAGGATCGAGGCGAAGGCGAGGCCACCCATGATGGTGACCGCCATGGACGCGAAGAAGGCGTCGCCCAAAAGCGGCAGCATGCCGAGGATGGTGGTGCCGGCGGCCAGGGTGACCGGGCGGAGACGGCTGACGCTCGCCTCGACGACGGCTTGGGCGTCGGGCTTGCCCTCGGCGCGCTGGGTGTCGATCTCGCCCACCAGCACGATGGCGTTCTTCATCAGCATGCCGGAGAGGCTGAGAAGCCCGAGCAGCGCCGTGAAGGTGAAGGGCAGGTTGGCAATCAAGAGGCCCAGCACCATGCCGGTGATCGACATCGGCACCACCAGCCAGAGGATCAGCGGCTGGCGGACCTTGCCGAAGAGCAGGATCGAGATCACCAGCATGACGAGAAAGCCCAGGGGCACCTGGGCACCCAGGGACGCCTGCGCCTCGCCCGCGGCCTCGTATTCGCCGCCCCAGCTCAAGCGGTAGCCGGCGGGTAGCTCGATCGCCTCGACGAGCGGGCGGACCTCCTGGAACGCCGCATCGGCGGTGAGGCCCGGGACCTCCGAGCCCTGGACGGAGAGCGTGCGCTGCCGGTCGCGCCTCTGGATCAGGGCCTCTTCGGCCCGGGTCTCGAAGCGCTCGACCACTTGGCTGAGCGGCACGTAGACGCCTTCGGTTTCGCTGAAGACGGTGCGATCGCGCAAGGACGCCGTGCCCTGGCGCTCGAAGGCCGGGGCGCGGACGATGATCGGGATTTGCGTGTCGCCCTCGCGAAACGTGCCGGCGCGGATGCCGGAGGTCGCGAACTGGGTGGTCTGGGCGATGTCGTCGCGGCGCACGCCGGCGACCCTGGCCCGCTCCTCGTCGATCACCGGCACGATGGCGAGCTCGCGCTGCCGCCAGTCGATGCGCAGATCGCGCACGACACCGCTTTCGGCCATGCGCCGGCGAGCCTCCTCGCCCAGCGCGCGCAGCACGGCCGGATCCTGGCCTGCGAAGCGGGCCTCGACCGAAGCACCGGTGGGCGGGCCGAAGACGACGCGCTCGGTGCGGATCTCGGCGTCGGGGAAGCGCTCGGGGAGGTCCCGGCGGAGGGCCTCGGCCAGCGGGTCGATGGCGTCCAGGCTCGAGGTGCGGACGATGAGCTGGCCGTAGGCCGGGTTGGGCTGTTCCGGCTGGTAGGTCAGCATGAAGCGCGAGGCGCCGCGGCCGACCAGGGTGGTGACCGCCTTGACCTCGGGCTTTGCCAGGACGAGCTCTTCGATCGCTTCGAGGTCGCGCGCGGTGGCCCTGAGATCGGCACCCTGCGGCAGGGTGTAGTGGACGTAGAAGAGCGGTGTGGTCGCGTTCGGGAAGAACTGTTGCTTGACCAGGCCGAAGGCCATGACGCTGGCGATGGTGACGGCAACCAGGCCCGAGACCACGAGCCAGCGGGCGCGCAAGCCCATGGTCACGAGCCGCCCATAGAGGCGATGGCCGGGGCCGGCATAAGGGTCGCTCGAGGCGTCGCCTGTGGTCTCTTTCAGGAGCCAGACGCCCAGGAGCGGGGTGACGGTGACGGCCAAAACCCAGCTCAACAAGAGCGACATGCCGATCACGGCAAAGAGCGAGAAGAGGAACTCGCCCGTGGTATCGGGGCTGAGGCCGATGCCCGAGAACGCCATGATGCCGATCACCGTGGCCCCCAGGAGCGGCGCCTGTGCCCGGTCTGCCGCCTCGCTGCCGGCCGTCCTGGCATCCCGGCCGCGCTGCATGCCGACCAGCATGCCCTCGGCAACGACGATGGCGTTGTCGACCAGCATGCCCATAGCGATGATCAAGGCACCGAGCGAGATGCGCTCCATCTGGATCGCGAAGACCTTCATCAGAAAGAGCGTGCCGAGGATGGTCAACGTCAGGGTGATGCCGACGACGATGCCGATCCTGAGCCCCATGAAGAGGCAAAGGGCGGTGATCACGATGGCGATCGAGGCCACGAGGCTGAGCACGAAGCTGTCGATCGCCTCGTCCACCACGACGTGCTGCTCGTAGATCGGGCTGATTTCGACACCCAGTGGCACGCGGGGCGCGATCGAGGCCAGATGCGCCTCCACGGCCTGGCCGATCTCGACGATATTGAGGCTCGAGATGCCGGCAACCGCGATGGTGAAGGCGGGCAGGCCATTGTGGCGGATGCGGTGGTTGGGCGGCTCGATCTCGCCCCGGCTGATGGTCGCTATGTCGATCAGACTAACCTGATCGGTGCCGCCGGGCGTGCCGATGCGCAGCCGCTCGATCGATTCGACCGTGTCGAAGCCGGGCCTCGGGCCCACCCGGACCTCGCGGTCGCCGAGCCGAATGGTGCCGGCTTCCGGCATCGCCCCTTCGGTGGCGAAGGCGCCGAGCACCTGGTCGGGTGGCAAGCCCAGCCGGTTGAGCCGGCTGCTCGGCACCTCGACATGAATGGCCTCCTCGCTCAACCCATTGAGCTCGACCTTGGCGACGCCGCTGACGGTCAAGAGCTCGCGGCGGAGATACCGCGCGATCTCCCGCTTCTCGGCGTCACTGAAGCCTGAGGCGGTTATCGCGTAGAAGAGGCCGAAGACGTCGCCGAAATCGTCGTTGACCTCGGATGGGCGGGCGCCGTCCGGCAATAGCCCTCGTGCGTCGCCGACCCGGCGGCGGAGTTCGTCCCAGACCTGCGGCATCTCGCTGCCGTCATAGGTGTCCTTGATCTCGACGGTGATCTCGGAAAGGCCGGGCTTGGACTTCGAGGTGAGTTCCTTCAGCTGGGGCATTTGCTGAATGGCCGATTCGAGCACCTCGGTGACCTCGCGCTCGACCTCCTCGGCGGTGGCCCCGGGATAGGCGGTGAAGACCAGCGCCTGCTTGATGGTGAAGGCCGGATCCTCGAGCCGGCCCAGGGTCAAGAGCCCCCAGATCCCACCCAAAAGGCAGAGCAGCATCAAGAGCGACGTGTTGACCGGGCGGTCGATGGCGTAGGCGGCGATCTTCATTTGCCTTGCCGCCTCAGAAGCTCGAGGCCGTGACGCGCTGGCCGGGGCTGAGCTTGGCGACGCCGGCGGCGACGATCGCCTCGCCGGGCTCGAGGCCGCTGAGCACCGTGGCCGTGGTGTCGCTAGGCAGCCCGAGGGTGACCCGACGCGGTTGCACCTCGAGGCTCGAGCGGTCGATCACCCAGATCTGAAAACCGTCAGCCCCATTGGTGTCGATGGCGGCCAGCGGCACTTCCATCGCACTTTCGGCCGCCCCCTTGGCCGAGCCGCCGTTGACGCTGACCAGCACGGTCGCGGTCATGCCGGGCAGCACCCTGGGATCGAGCGGGGCGTCGATGGCGAAGCTGACGTCATAGCTCTGCGCCACGCCGTCGGCCTCGGCCGCGAACTCGCGCAAGCTGAGCGGGAAGGCGACCTCCGGGGCCGCCGTGAGCCGGGCCTCGGCGCTGAAGCCGCCGCTGGACCTGACCAGGGCCACGAGGTCCTCGGGCACCGAGATCACCACCCGCATCTCGGTGACGTCGTGGACGCGCAGGACCGGCCGATCCGGGGTGACATAGGCGTGCTCGTCGACCAGGCGGCGGGCGATCAGCGCCTCGAAGGGCGCGGTGATTCGGGTGAGCCGCAGGTCGCGCGCCGCCCGGTCGCGGGCGACCTCGGCCAGGCGAAAAGCGGCCCGATCCTGATCGCGGCGGGCTTCCGGTACGGCACCCCTGGCGAAGAGATCGCGGCTGCGCTGGTAGTCCGCGCTGGCCAGCTGCAACTCCGCCTCGGCCCGCTCGAGCGCGAGTTCGAAATCCTCGGGATCGAGGGCCGCGAGGAGGGCGTCTTGCTCGACGGTTTCGCCCTCGATGGGCGGCAAGGCCACGAGTTCGCCCTCGACCTGAAAGGCGAGATCGACCGTGCGGAGCGCCTCGACCCGGCCGACGAAGCTGCGCCGGTCGATGGCGGCAGCCGGTGCCACCTCCACCACGCGGACGGTGGCGGGCGGGGCTGGGGTGTCCTCGACCAGGGTCGCACCGCCCTCGTCGCAACCGGCGAGCAGCAGCGGCAGGAGGACGAGGGCGGAAGCGTTGCGCCAGGATCGCATCATCGGGCACCTTCCATGGCATCGACCAGCGCCACGAGCCGTGTGGCGATCTCGGCGCGCAACTTCGCGTCCTGTGGGGGCAGGCGCATCATCCGCTCGAAGTGGAGGCCGTCGATCGCGACCATGACGATCATCGCGAGGGCCGGGTCTGCGGCTTCGGCCATCACCCGCGCCTGCAGCCGGCTCTTCAACTCGCGCACGGGCGCCAAGAGATCCGGGTCGTTGACGGCGGCGGCGAGGATCGCGGTGAAGAGATCGGGATCGAGCCGCTCGAGCGAGGCGTAGGCCTCGAGCGCCGCCTTCAGGGTCGGGTTTTCCACCTCTGGCCCGCTCGCCGCGACACGCTCCTCGACGATCCGGCCGAACGTCTCGACCATCCGCTCGAGCATGCCTTTCAGCAGCCCCGTCTTGGTCGGGAAATTGTAGAGCACGCCGCCCTTGGTCATCCCGATTTCGCGGGCCACGGCATCGAGCGTCAGCCGTGCACCGCCGTCGCGGGCAGCGACCCGCTGCGCCGCGTCGAGAATCTCGTCGCGGGCGTTTCGGGTACGCTTGCGTGGGGCCGTGGGGGCGGGCGGCATTTTCTGACCATTTGGTATAAAAACTGACCAGTCGGTACATAAAACATCGAAGGCCGTGCGACAGTCTTCGAGCCTGCGGCACGCGGTCACCCCTGAGCCGCACCGGATCAGTGACACTCCGGCTCGGCTTGGCGCTTTACAACCCGGCGACGCCCATGCACCTTCGCAAGCACGTGCGATCGGATGCATCGGGAGGGGTGCGTGGCCACCATCAATTGTGACATGGGCGAGGGCTTCGGGCTCTACAAAATGGGCGATGATGCGGGGCTGATGCCGCTCATCTCCGTCGCCAACGTCGCCTGCGGCTTTCACGCCTCCGACTTCAACCACATGGCTACGACCGTCCGGCTCGCGAAAGAGCACGGGGTGAAGGTCGGCGCACACCCGTCGCTCCCGGATTTGCAGGGCTTCGGCAGGCGCGAGATGAAGATCGACAGGCAGGAGCTCAGAAACTGCCTGATCTACCAGATCGGCGCTCTGAAGGGCTTTCTCGACGCTGAGGGCATGGCGCTCAACCACATCAAGCCGCATGGCGTGCTCTACGGCATGGCCGCCCGCGATCCCGAGGTGGCGCACGCCGTGTGCGACGCGGCGGACGTCTACGGCGTGCCGCTGATGGGCCTCTCCGGCACGCTGCACGCGACGATCTATCCCGAGCGCGGCCACGTCTTCTGGCCCGAGTTCTTCGCCGATCTCGACTACAGCGACGAGGGCCGGCTGATCATCACCCGCGAGCACGACGCCAAGGACCCGGCCACTTGCGCCAGGCGGGCGCTCTCGGCGGTGCGCGACGGCAAGCTCGAGACCCAGGGCGGCAAGACCTTGCCGGTCGAGGCGGAGACCGTCTGCATCCACTCCGACACGCCCAATGCCGTCGCCATCGCCGAAGCCGTGCGCGAAGCGCTTCGGCCCCACCTCGACGCCTGAACAGAGCCAGAAGAAGGAAAGCCCCGACGATGGCCAAGGAGATCCTCTCGCCCTTGCCCGGCACGTTCTATCGCAAGCCCGCCCCGGACCAGCCGCCCTTCAAGAACGAGGGCGATGCGGTGGCCGAGGGTGACGTCGTCGGGCTCGTCGAGGTGATGAAGAGCTTTCACGAGGTGAAGGCGCAGGTGTCGGGCACCATCCAGGCGTTTCTGGTCGAGGACGAGGACGCGGTGATGGCGGGCCAGCCCTTGGCCAGCCTCGACTGAGCGGGCGGCCAGCCTTGTCGGCCAAGCTCCTGATCGCCAATCGGGGCGAGATCGCGGTGCGGATCATCCGCGCCGCCAAGGAGCTCGGCCTCGAGACGGTGCAGGTCTACAGCAAGGCCGACGCCGACATGCTGGCGGTCCAGCTCGCGGACGAAGCGGTCGAGATCGGCCCGGCCCAAGCCACCAAGTCCTATCTGAAGGTCGGGACCATCCTGGAGGCGGCCAAGTCTACCGGCGCCACCGCTGTCCATCCGGGCTACGGGTTTCTCGCCGAGAACGCCGGCTTCGCCGATGCCGTGGAGGCCGCCGGTTTGATCTGGATCGGCCCGTCCGGCAACGCCATCCGCCTGATGGGCGACAAGGTGGCGGCCAGGAGTGCGGCACATGCCGTGGGCGTGCCGACCGTCCCCGGCAGCGAAGGCCACGTCAAGACACTTGCCGAGGCCCGGCCCGTGGTCGAGCAGACCGGCTATCCGGTGATGATCAAGGCCGCGGCCGGCGGTGGCGGACGTGGGATCCGGATCGCCCGCGACGAGGCCGAGCTCGAGCGGCTGGTGCCGCAGGCGAGCCAGGAGGCCGCGGCCGCGTTCGGCGATGGCGGGCTCTATCTGGAAAAGCTGATCGAGAAGGCGCGCCACGTCGAGGTGCAGATCCTCGGCGACGGCGAGCACGTCATCCACCTCTTCGAGCGCGAGTGCTCCTTGCAGCGTCGCCGGCAGAAGGTCTGGGAGGAGGCACCGTCCATCGCGCTCCGGCAGGAGACCAGGGAAGCGCTCTGCCGCTCCGCCGTGGCGCTGGCGAAGGCCGTCAACTACAAGGGTGCGGGCACGCTCGAATATCTCTACGACGACATCACCCACGACTTCTACTTCATCGAGATGAACACCCGCATCCAGGTCGAGCACCCGATCACCGAGATGGTCACCGGCATCGATCTGGTGCGCGAGCAGATCCGCGTCTGTCTCGGCGAGAAGCTCCGCTTCAGCCAGGACGACATCCGGCTCCGCGGCCACAGCATCGAGGTTCGCCTCAACGCCGAGGATCCGGCCAAGGGGTTCATGCCGCAGCCGGGCACGATCGGGCGGCTGCGGGTACCGGGCGGGCCGGGCGTGCGGTTCGACAGCATGCTCTATTCGGGCTACACCGTGCCGCCGTTCTACGATTCGCTGCTCGGCAAGCTGATCGTCTGGGACGAGGATCGGCCGTCGGCGATCAACCGGCTGGCGCGGGCTTTGGGCGAGCTGGTGATCGAGGGCCTGCCCACGACCCGCGAGCTGCATCTGGCCCTGGCCGCCGATCCGGACGTCCGGGCCGGGCGGTTCGATACGACCTGGCTCGAGCGCTGGCTCGAGCACAATGCCGACGAGTTGGGCGGACAAGTTGGGCACTAGAGCGGAGGTGGCGGACTGATGCGCTATTCTTTTGGCGGCGACGAGCACATCTTCGTCGAGGTCGACGAGAGCATGTCCTTGGAAGCCTTCTTCAAGGCGCTCTTCATCACCAATGCGGTCCGGGACAAGGCGATCGACGGGGTCACCGAAATCTGCCCGGCCAACGCCTCTTTCCAGATCAAGTACGACCCCGACAAGATCAGCCCCGACGACATGCTGGCCGAGCTGAAGTCGCTCGAGGCCTCCGCCGCCTCGGCCCCCTCGGTGATCGAGACCCGGATCTTCGAGTTTCCGGTCTACTACCAGGATCCCTGGACCCACGAGACGCTGATGCGCTTTCGCGACCGCCACCAGGACCCGAACGCGTCGGATCTGGAATACGCCGCCCGGATCAACAACAAGGCGAGCGTGCAGGCGTTCATCGACGCCCATGCCGGTGCCCCCTGGTTCGTCTCGATGGTGGGCTTCGTCTCGGGCCTGCCCTTCCTCTACCAGATGGTCGACCGCCCGCGGCAGCTCGAGGTGCCCAAATACCTCCGCCCGCGCACCGACACGCCCAAGCTGACCGTCGGCTATGGCGGCTGCTTCACCGCGATCTATTCGGTCCGCGGTGCCGGAGGGTACCAGATGTTCGGCATCACGCCGGTGCCGATCTACGACCCGAAGAGCGAGGTCGACTACATCAGCGACGACACCATGTGCCTCTTTCGGCCCGGCGACATCGTCAAGTTCAAGTCGGTCGACCGCGCCCATTACGACCACGTCACCGAGCAGGTCGCGGCCGGCCGCTTCGCGCCCAAGATGAAGCCGGTCACCTTCTCGCTCGACGATTTCAATGCCGACATCGACGGCTACAACAAGAAGCTCGAAGGGGTGCTCGATGCTTGAGATCAAGGCGCCCGGCCTCGCCACCACCGTCCAGGACCTGGGCCGCCCCGGCTACTACCATCTCGGCATTCCGCTCTCGGGCGCGATGGACCAGTTGGCGCTGACCGCCGCCAATCTCCTGGTCGGCAACGACGCGAATGCCGCCGGCCTCGAGGCCGTCTTCATGGGGCCGGAGATCCGCTTCACGGAAAATGCCACCGTGGCCGTCTGCGGCGCCGACTTGCCGCCCAAGCTCGACGGCGAGCCGCAGCCGATCTGGACCAGCTTCGCCGTCAAGGCCGGCCAGACGCTGTCCTTCGACTATTTGAAGCAGGGTGCCAGAGCTTATATCGCCGTGACCGGCGGCATCGACGTGCCGGTTCGCCTGGGCTCCCGCTCGACCTATGCGCTGGGTGCCTTGGGCGGCCACGAGGGCCGGCCGCTGCAGGCCGGTGACACGCTGAAGCTCGGCCAGGGCCGCCCTGCCGCTGCCGGCAGGAGCGTGCCCGAGGCCCTGCGCCGCGGGCCCACGGGCTCGCCGGTCGAGCTTCGCATGCTGCCCGGCCTCTACTGGCACAGGATCACCGAAGCTGCAGGCCAGCAGTTCTTCGCCGATACCTGGAAGGTCGCCAACGAGGCCGACCGCATCGGCTACCGCTTCAAGGGCGGGGCACCGCTCGAATTCGTGCCCAGGGAGCAGCCGTTCGGCGCCGGCTCCGATCCCTCCAACATCGTCGATGCCTGCTACCCCTATGGCTCGATCCAGGTGCCGGGCGGCACCGAGCCCATCGTCCTGCACCGTGACGCCGTCTCCGGCGGCGGCTACATGATGGTGGGCACGGTGATCTCGGCCGACATGGACCTGATCGGCCAATTGCAGCCCAACACGCCCGTGCGGTTCGTCGAGGTCGACATGGCAGCCGCCCTCGACGCCCGCCACGAGCGCGCCGCCATCCTCGACCAGATCCGCCAGCACCTTTCCTGAGCCAGAGAGAGACCCTGAAGATGAACCAATCGCTCGCCACCCGCCTCTGGCCGCAAGCCGCGGACAGCCTCCTCGCCAAGACCGTGCTCGTGCTCGCGGGCTCGCTCCTGCTGATCGCCTCGGCCAAGGTCCAGGTCCCGTTCTGGCCGGTGCCGATGACCATGCAGACCTTCGTCGTCCTGGGCATCGGTGCGGCCTACGGTGCCCGCATGGCCGGCATCACCGTGGCGACCTATCTGGCGCAAGGGGCCATCGGCCTGCCCGTCTTCTCCGCCGGTGGCGGAATCGTGCTCCTGGCAGGCCCCACCGGCGGCTATCTCCTCGGCTTCCTCGCCGCCGCCGTCCTCGTGGGAGCGCTCGCCGATCGCGGCTTCTGCCGCACCCGGCTCTCCACCCTGGCAGCCTTCGTCGCCGGTACCGCCGTGATGTTCGGCATGGGCGTTGCCTGGCTCACGGTGCTGTTCGGCTTCGAGACCGCGATCACCGCGGGTGTCCTGCCGTTCGTCACCTCCGAGGCGGTGAAGATCGCGCTCGCCGTCGCCATCTTCCCGCTCGCCTGGAAGCTCGCCAAGGACTGATCAACTCGAATCGGCTTAACTCGGATCGGCCGAGCGGTCTGGACCACTGCTCGGCCGCTCGAGCGCTCGGCTGATCTGGTCGATGAAGGACTGTGCCTGGTCGAGTGCCAATTGCGCTTCGGCCAGCGTCGGATCGCCGCTCGCGAGATAGTCGTAGCTTTGCTTGTAATTGTAATACGTTGCAAGGAATCGACCGATGTCATGGTCGAGCCCCGGCTCGTGGCGAGCGGCTTCGGCAAATCGGCTATGCACACCGGTATGCGTCTTCGGTCTCGAATGCTGACGTTCGTTGATGAACGCGAGCGCTGCATGAAAAGCTGCCATATAAGCCTCGCGAGTGGCCACGTCCGGAAGATCAGCGGCGAGAATGATGCGCGCATTCGCGAGCTTTCGCTCGGCCTTTCGCAATTCGGCGGCGGTGAAGTCCGTCAAATCGGGATACCTTCCTGCTCTATGTCGTAGCGGAGCAACTCAGTGCCCTCCCGATCGGTCGGCGACAGGGGGATCAGGGTGACCAGGGCGCCCGTCGTTTGCTGCAAACGCCAGGACACGTCGCCGAGCGCCATGATCTCCGGATAGCTGCGGTCCATGTCTTTCAAGAACACTGCGACATCGTAGTCCGACTCCGGCCCGTGATCGCCGCGAGCGCGCGAGCCGAACAGCACGATCGCCTCCACCCGCTCGCCATAATGCGCCCGCACGGCCTCGACCGCCGCACGGATCACCGGGTCGTCCCGAATGGCCGCTTTGCCCATCGTCGTCCTCCTCGCATGATATCATAGCAGAGCCACCGCCTGCCAACGACACCGTCGACAGGCGGCAGCGGTGGTGCCATCCTTCGCCGCAGAGACAGGCCGGTCCGCCGGCCCAAAAGGAACCGACGGGCCCATGACGGCTTCGGCACACCGCTCATGACCACGAGCACTTCGGCCCTCAGAGCCGAGGCTATCGCCGTCTCGTTCGACGGTCTCGCAGCCTTGGCCGATGTCAGCCTGGAAGTGCCGAGGGCTCGGATCACCGGCCTCATCGGCCCCAATGGCGCGGGCAAGACCACCGCTGTCAACGTCCTCTCCGGCTTTCAGCGGCCGACCACCGGCCGCGTCGTGATGGACGGCGTCGAGATCACCGGCAGGCAGCCGCACGAGCTGCGCCGCGCCGGCCTGGCGCGCACCTTCCAGGGCGGCCGGCTCTTCGCCGATCTCTCGGTGCTCGACAACCTCGAGGTCACCGCCGTGGGCCTCGGCCGCACACGGCGGGAGGCCGCCAGGCTGGCCGCGGCCATGCTCGACTGGGTCGGCATCGGCCACCTGGCCGAGCGGCAGGCCGGCACCCTGCCTTACACCGACGAAAGGCGGGTCGCCATTGGACGGGCGCTGATGCTCGAGCCCG
>JAABSG010000128.1 GCA_011390475.1 Geminicoccaceae bacterium
CCTTCGAGGTGCAGCGGATGCGCTCGCCGCCGGCACCGTCCCCGCGGTCACGAAACTTCGGCCGGCGCACCGAGATCGGGCCGATCCCGGTCTGGATATCGCGCTCGGGCGCGTGCCCGCTACGGACGACACGGCGCCGGCCATGCGCGTCCTCGAGCTCGCCGTGCGCCCCGAGAAACGCCTCGATCTCCGCCTCGATCACTTGCTGCAGCATGCGTCGCGCTCCCGATCGTAACACCTCGAGCAGCGGATCGTCCGTCACGCTCGCCCCTGGGCGCGGCAGCCGAACGATAGTATCCTCCTCCATGGCGTGTCCTCTTCATGGTGACGTTGTACATCACCGAGGATACGCCACCTCAGCCTCCATCCACCAAATTCGAGCATAGCTCGTCGCCGTCGGCCGACATGCGGTCCATCAGTATCTGCCAGACGCCTTTCTCCTGCCAGCGGGCGAAACGTTTGTAGACGCTGTTCCGCGGCCCGAACTCGGCCGGCAACAGCCGCCACGCTGCGCCGGCGCGAGCCATCCACAGCATTGCGTCGAGAAAATCGACAACATAGCGTCGAGAAACAGGCTGTCGGCGCCGCCTGGCCGACATCGATGCCGGGATGGTCCTTCAGGCACGCCCGAAGTCGCTGCCACTCGCCGTCCGAAAACCGTGCTCCAGCCATTGCGTGGACTCCCTGCCAATTGCACATCAGCAGGCTCCAAACGCGGCTCGATCCGAAATATCAACAGAGCCTAGGGGGATCAGCCGGCTATCGACCGCCACGACATTCGGGACGCCAGCGGGTGACGGAAACGGCGAGTTGCGAGGCTTGATCGACCCTGGACTCGTCCTCGGCCTTGCCGAGGCGAAGCCGATTCCAGAGGTCCGTCGGGGGGCCTACCCACCCTTTTTTCGAGATGTTTTTCGAGCGGCGAGGGAGGGGTTGACGGTGATGCCTGATCCGAGCATGGCGCAGGCGAGGTCGAGGAGGCGGTCGGCGACGGCTGGAAGGGCGCGGCCATGGCCTTGACCGCGGTTGCGCAGGGCGGCGTCTTTCGAGCGGCTTCTGGGGTCGTGCCGAGTGGCGACGCGCGCCCGATGGTGCATGGCCCAGGGACGAGGGGTGTCGGTAAGCCGGTCATGGCAGGCTTGTCGTCGAACGACGATAGAGCTCCTGCCCGAACGCTCGGTGGCCGGGGCTGTTCCCGTCAACCTGCGCAAGGCGAGGTCGTCACGCCGCTGCGGGGCATCGACGGCTTCTGCGAGCAGTCCATTTCACGCGCGGATCGGGGCGAGGACGATCCTTGCCGCTCCCATCCCTCGTGAATGGCAGCAAGGATCCAAGGATCTCCCCGTCATGCTGCTTTCTTTGCCCCGGCTCGCCTCTTCCGTCGGAACGAGACGGGCGGTCGGGGCATCGAGCCGATCATGCGCTTGCTCGAGCTGCTGGTCGACGAGGTGCCCTGGTCTGGGGCGGATGCACGCAACGAGCGTGGCGCTGTGGGCGCTGGCGGCTTCGATGGTCCTGGCGGCGACCTGCACAGGCGGTCGGCGCAGCACGGCGAGCACATGAGTTGCATCGAAACGAGGGCTACGAAGGCGCGCCAGCGCCTCGGCGATGCGCCACCACTCGGTCCATTCAGGCGCGAAGCGCAACGCAGTGACGAAAGCGGATATCGACGTCTTTGCCGAGCTCGGCGAGGTAGGCTTCGATGGGTGACTCGAAGCCGAGGCACTTTTTGGGGCTGAGATCGAGGGTCATGGCGATTTCCTGGATGTCGGTTTCGCGCATCGCGTCCAGATCGGTGGTGCAGGGCAGCCGGCCTCGGATGCGGCCGTTGGCGTTTTCCACGCCGCCCTTCGGCCAGGAGGGGTGGGCGTCACAGAAGTAGGTCGTGGCGCCGAGCAGGCTGCCGAGCAGGCTGTGCCGGGCGACAGCCGTATCGTTGTCGAAGGTGATCGAGCCGCGCATCGGGGTGGTGAGCCGGCCGAGCACGGCCATCATGTCCGCGATGGTCTCGGCGGCGGTCTTGCTCTTGATCTGCCAGGAGACGGATCATCCGATCCTTGAAACGGGCGCGGCCAGCAGGCCGCGAAGGGCGGTGAGCTACGAGGACCGGCCGGGTCTTGCGCTCGTGCAGCACGAGCACGGGCCGCGCACGCTTGCCGATCACGAGGTCGGTCTCCCAGTGGCTGGGCTCGAGACGGCTGTCGGCGCTCTCCGATCGCTCTGAGACATGGACCTTGTCGGCGATCTGGTCCTTGCTGTTGCGAGCCCGCCGCCGCCCCCGCCTTGCCTTGCTGTGCGGCAGCCAACGCCAGAGTTGGCCCTGCTTCTGGCTGGCCCGGAAGATCCAGGCCCAGGATCCTCGAGGGGGATCGTCTCGGTCGAGACGTAGCGCCGGCCGCGCCCCACGCCGCGCTTCAGGCGCCCGGCGAGCTGCTCGGGTGTCCAGCCTAGGGCCAGGCGGTCGGTCACATAGCCGGCGAGCGCAGGATCACGCTCGCGCACTGCCGGTCGCTGCCGCCTCGGTAGATACGACCCCGCGGCGATGGTCGGTCGATAGGCCCCGCTCGCCAGCGCGTTGCGCGGCAGCTCCCGGCTGATCGTCGCCGGCGACCGGCCCAAGACGTGGGCGATCGCCCTCACACTCGGCCCCTCGGCCTTCAAAGCGGCGATTCGATCCCGCTCGGCGGCGGAAAAACGACCGTAGCCCCGTATGGCAACACCGTTTCTGGTTTGGCATCAGCCGGATACAGGATGCCTCGCGGTGTTGCACCTCATCGCGGAATTCACCCTCGCGCCGTTCCATGACGACGCGGTCGGCGGCCGGGAGCAGGCGAAAGCAGCGCGGCTCGGTGCGCCAGGCGGAAGCCATCACTCACCCATCGCAGCCGGGGCGTAGCGGCTGTCGTCTTGCGCACCGGCGAGCGTAAACCGGTCGCGGAAGCGGTCCATCCGTTGCGGATCGATGCCGTGCCTGCGATCGATCAGCGTTTCGACGACAGGCCGATGCGGGACCTCCATCGCGACCCGGATCCGTTGCGAACTGCATCCGGGATGCGTCGGACACACCGACTGCTGCCGCTCGCCGATTTTCCGGCCGTCATCGTGGTCGGGTGCCAGATGATGACTCTCCGTCGCCCGGTCGATGCCGGCATACCCTGCCGATCGGCTATACTTTCGTCTCGCTGGTGCAGGCAAGCGGCCGCGACCTTCGCCGATCCCTGTACCGGCGCTCGAGTCGTGTTTCGATGTGCGGGTGCGGACTCCCCGACGGGCATCGATCACGGCCCGGTCCAGGGCACGAGTCCCCACCAGGTGGTCGGACCACAGCGGGGTGACGGATCGCTCCCGACGAACAGGCTCGCTCCCGGCGCGGCCTGTCGACCGAACGCTCGCGCTGCGTATTGGAACCTTGCGATCGCTCGATGGTTCTGGTCCCGAACAACCCACTTTTCTGGAGCATCCTCATGGGTATCGAGGTCGGCGGCCTGTTGGGCCTGATCATTCTGGTCGCCAATATCTGGGCCATCATCAACGTCATCGGCAGCCCGGCCACGACCGGGGCCAAGGTTCTCTGGGTCGTCTTGATCCTGCTGTTGCCGGTCCTCGGCCTGATCCTCTGGCTGATCATGGGGCCGCGCAAGAGCGCCGTTACAGTCTGAGCCCGGCGGCGCGCCTCAGTAGAGCAGGTCGCGCAGGCCGAGCGAGATCCAGGGCACATAGGTCACCAGCAGCACGCAACAGACGATCACCGCGAAGAACGGCAACAACGCCGGGACGATCCGCTCGATCGGCAGCCGCGCCACCGTGCAGGCGGCGAAGAGATTCACGCCCACGGGCGGGGTGATCATGCCCATGGCGAGGTTGATCACCATGATCAGGCCGAAATGGACGGGATCGACGCCGAAGGCGATGGCGATGGGCACCAGGATCGGGGCCAGAACGAGGATGGCGGCCGCCGTCTCGATGAACATCCCGACCAGGAAGAGGAAGACGTTGACCGCCAAAAGGAAGGTGAACTTGGAGGTGAAGGTCGCCGTCACCCAGTCCGTCGCCAGGGCCGGCAGGCCGGTGCGCGAGAGGAGAAAGGAGAAGAGCGAGGCCGCGGCGATGATCAGCATGACCACGGCCGTGGCGATGGCGGTCTCGCGCAGCACGCCCATGAGCTTGGCGATGGTCAGCTCGCGATAGACGAAGGTGCCGACCACGAGCGCATAGAAGACGGCGATGCCCGAGGCTTCGGTGGGCGTGAAGACCCCGGCATAGATGCCGCCGACGACGACGATCGGCATGATCAAGGCGGCGGTGGCGCTGAAGGCGGCCGGGCCCAGGGGAACGCGCTGGCTGCCGTCCTCGTTGCCGTAGCCCTTCACCCGGCAATAGACGAGAAGGAAGGCGATCAGCGCGCCGGCGACCAGAAGCCCCGGCCCGAAACCCGCGATGAAGAGCTGGCCGATCGAGGTGTCGGTCGCAACACCGTAGAGGATCAGTGGGATCGAGGGCGGGATCAGCACGCCGAGCTCGGCCGAGGAGGCCTGGACGGCGGCGGCCGTGGGCTTGGGATAGCCGTTCTGGACCATCGCCGGAATGAGGATGGCACCGATCGCGAAGGTGGTGGCGACCGAGGAGCCCGAAACGGCGGCGAAGATCATGCAGGTGACGACACAAGAGGCGGCGAGCCCGCCCTGCACGCCGCCGACCAGCGCCCGGGCGAACTCGACGAGGCGCCTCGAGATGCCGCCCGCGGCCATCAGGTTGCCGGCGAAAATGAAGAGCGGCACGGCCATCAGCGGAAAGCTGTCGATTCCGGTGAACATCCGCTGCGCCACCAGGATCAACGGCAGGGTGGTGAACAGCTCGATGCCGATGATCGCGGCGAGCGCCAGGCTGATGGCCACGGGCACGCCGAGCCCGATGAGCGCGATCAGCATGAGCATGATGACGCCGTTCATGCGGCTGCCCCTGTGACGCGAAAGGCGCTCACGCGATGTTGTCCAGATGGGCCTCGTGAATACCGGCGCCCGGCTCCAACAGCTCGCTGGTGCGCACGAAGACCGCGAGCATGGAGAGCATGCCGCCGATCGGCAGCGCCACGTAGATCCAGAAGATCGGAATCTCGAGGCCGGAAAGGATCTGGTTCTGGATGCGCCCGACCATGTCGATGCCGGTCCAGACCAGGATGACGAGGAAAATGAAAGAGAGCAGGCCGGCGAAGATCTGCATGGCCTTGCCGACCGGCCGCGGCACGGCGCGAACCACGACTTCGGCGGCGATCATCGCCCCCTCGCGAAAGGCGGCCGCGGCCGCCAGATAGACCGTCCAGATCATCACCGAGCGGACCAGCACCTCGGACCAGGTCGAGGGCTGACCGACGAAGAAGCGCATGAAGACCTGATAGCAGGTGAAGGTCGCCATCAACACGACGCCGAGCATGGCGAAGACGAGCGCGGTGCGGGTCGACACGGCCTCGACGCTGCGGATCGCACGCAGCCAACCGGGGCGCCGCCATTCGGGCGCCCCGCCGGCCTCGGGCGGGCTCGTGGCCAAGGCCGACGCCTCGTCAGAAGCTGTTGATGCGCTCGATCAGCGCGTCGCCGAAGCGCTCCGTATAGGCGTCATAGGCCGGTGCCACCGCTTCCTGGAAGGGGCCCTTGTCGACGTCGACCACCACTTGCATGCCCTTTTCGATCAGCCCGTCGACACCCGTTTCCTCGAGCTCGGTGACCCGCCCCCGGGTGACCTCGACCGAAGCGGCGGCAGCCTCCATGACCCAGCCCTGCTCCTCCTCCGAGAGACCCGACCAGAGGGCGTCCGACATCATGATGATGGCCGGCGAATAGAGATGCCCGGTCAGCGACAGATGGCTCTGCACCTCGGCGAAGTTCGAGACCGAGATGACGACGATCGGGTTCTCCTGGGCGTCGACCACGCCCTGCTGCAAGGCGGTGAAGAGCTCGGCGAAGGACATCGGCGTGGGAGCCGCGCCCATGGCCTCGAAGGCGCGCAGATGGATCGGGTTCTCCATGGTGCGGATCTTCATGCCGACGAGGTCGTCGGGCGTGTGCACCGGGCGCTGCGAGTTGGTGATGTGGCGAAAGCCGTTCTCGGTCCAGGCCAGGGCCTTGAAGCCGGCGTCGTCGATCGTCGCCAGCAATTCCTGGCCGATCTCACCGTCGAGCACGCCGCGGGCGTGGTCGTAGTCGCGAAACAGGAAGGGCAGGTCGAGAACCTGGGTCTCCGGCACGAAGTTGGGCAAGGGCCCCGTCGAGGTGATGACCATGTCGAGCGTCCCGATCTGCACCGCTTCGATCATCTCACGCTCGCCGCCCAGGGCCGCGGCCGGGTGCTGCAGGAGCGTCATCTCGCCGCCCGAGAGCTCTTCCAGGACCTCGCCGAAACGGGTCATGCCCATGCCGTAGTGTGAATCCAGGGTCGTCGCATGGCCGACCTCGATGACGGTCTGGGCATAGGCGTCGACCGAGGCTGTGCTCGCGAAGCCGATTACGGCCGCGGTCGCCAAAAGCGCGCGCATCTGCATGTGTTTGCCTCCCTTTGGACCCGTGCCTCGTTCGACCGAGCACGGGCGTGCATGACGGTTGATGCAGCGGGCGATAGCATTTGCCGCAGCAGCGGTCAAAGGTTGCCGGCGCCGTGTCCTACCCGCCGGCGCCGAGGGGGCCACGGCGGCAGCCGACCTTGCCGCGCTGCCGTACCACTGCATTGCGCAGGCACCATGGATTGCCTATGAACGCGACCCGGGGCGTAGGCCAGCGGCAGTCTAGTTGGAAGAAATCATGAAAATCGGCATTCCGAGGGAGCAGCAACCCGGCGAGCATCGTGTCGCGGCTTCGCCAGAGACGGCCAAGAAGCTGGTCGCCGCCGGGATCGAGGTGATCGTCGAGCATGGTGCCGGACTCGAGGCCGCGATCTCGGACGACGCGTTCAGCAAGGCCGGTGCCGTCCTCGAGGACACCGCCACGGTCTGGGACGCCGAGCTGATCCTGAAGGTCCAGCGGCCGACCGACGAGGAAATGGGCCGCTTGAAGCCGGGCCAGATGCTGGTCGGCGCGCTCGACCCGCACACCCATCACGAGCAGGTCCAGGCCTACGCCGACAAGGGCGTCGTGGCCTTCGCCATGGAACTCTTGCCCCGGACCACTCGGGCCCAGGCCATGGACATCCTCTCGAGCCAGGCCAATCTCGCCGGCTACAAGCTCGTGGTGGACGCCATCTCGGCCTATTCCCGCTGCATGCCGATGATGATGACCGCGGCCGGCACCGTCACGCCGGCCAAGTTCTTCGTCGTCGGCGCCGGCGTCGCCGGGCTGCAGGCGATCGCCACGGCCAAGCGGATGGGGGCGGTCGTCACCGCGACGGACGTCCGCCCGGCAGCGCGACAGGAGATCGAGAGCCTGGCCGCCAAGTTCGTGGGCTTCATTCCCGAGGACGGGGCGACGGCCGGCGGCTATGCCAGGCCCTTGACGCCCGAGGAGCAGAAGCAGCAAGCGGAAATGGTGGCCGAGCACCTGAAGACCCAGGACATCGTCGTCACCACGGCGCAAATCCCGGGCCGCAAGGCGCCCCGGATCATCACCGCCGCCATGCTCGAGTCGATGAAGCCGGGCTCGGTGGTGATGGATCTCGCGGCCGAGAGCGGTGGCAATGTCGAAGGCAGCGTCGCTGGCGAGACGGTCAAGACGGAGAACGGCGTGACCATCATCGGCGCCAAGAACCTGCCCTCCAAACTGGCGCCGGCGAGTTCGCTCCTCTACGCCAAGAACCTGATGAACTTCGTCATGTTGCTGGTCGACAAGGAGACCAAGGCGTTCAAGGTCAACGAGGAGGACGATCTCGTCAAAGGCACCTTGATCACCAAGGACAATGCTGTCGTCCATCCCAGCCTGCAAAAAGCCTGAGCGCGAGGAAACAGCCATGGAAGCGATCGATCCCGGGGTCTTCGACCTCATCATCTTCGTGCTCGCCATTTTCGTCGGCTACTACGTCGTCTGGTCGGTGACCCCGGCGCTGCACACGCCCTTGATGGCGATCACCAACGCCATCAGTTCGGTGATCATCGTCGGCGCCCTGATCGCCGTGGGGGCCGCCGCCGGCGTCGCCACCGTCCTGGGCTTCATTGCCGTCCTGCTCGCCTCGGTGAACATCTTCGGCGGTTTCGCCGTTACCCGACGCATGCTCGCCATGTTCAAGAAGCGCACCTGAGGGGCGGAGAAACATCACCATGAGCCTCAATATCGCCGCCCTCGGCTATCTGGTCGCCGCCATCTGCTTCATCCTGGCGCTCCGCGGCCTGTCCCACCCCTCGACCTCCCAGGCCGGGCTCAGGAACGGCATGATCGGCATGGCGCTCGCCATCGTCATCACCCTGCTGGTGCTGCCCGACCCGTCGCCGATGGCCTATGTCCTGATCGTGGTCGCGATCGGAGTGGGCGGCACGATCGGCTACATGATCGCCCAGAAGATCGAGATGACGGCGATGCCGCAGCTCGTCGCGGGCTTCCATTCGCTGGTCGGCATGGCGGCCGTCCTGGTCGCGGCCGCGGCCTTCCTCAACCCGGTCGATTTCGGCCTGGTCAAGCCCGACGGCGGCATCAAGCTGCTCTCGCTCTTCGAGATGGGCTTGGGCACGATCATCGGCGCGATCACCTTCACCGGCTCGGTCATCGCCTTCGGCAAGCTGCAGGGCAAGCTGCCGCCCGCGGTCGAGAACGCGCTGGGGCCGCTCAAGGGCCCGGTCGCCACGGTGATGAGCAGCAAGCCCATCATGCTGCCCGCCCGCCACGTCGTGAACGCGGCGATCGGCTTGGCGATCCTGGCGATTTTGGCTTGGTTCGTCGCCGGCGAAAGCGGCTGGGCGTTCTTCTTGATGACGCTCCTGGCCTTCGCCATCGGCGTTCTCTTGATCATCCCGATCGGCGGCGCCGACATGCCCGTCGTGGTTTCGATGCTCAACTCCTATTCGGGCTGGGCGGCGGCAGGTATCGGCTTCACCCTGCAGAACCCGATGCTGATCATCACCGGTGCGCTCGTCGGTAGCTCCGGTGCCATTCTCTCCTACATCATGTGCAAGGCGATGAACCGCTCGTTCATCTCGGTCATCCTGGGCGGCTTCGGCGAGACCGGCGCTGCTGCCGCGGACGACGGCGACAAGACGGTGAAGTCGGGCTCGGCCGATGATGCCGGCTTCATCATGGACAACGCCCAGTCGGTCATCATCGTGCCCGGCTACGGCATGGCGGTGGCACAAGCCCAGCACAGCGTCCGCGAACTCTACGACGTCCTGACCAAGAAGGGCGTGAGCGTCCGCTTCGCCATCCACCCCGTCGCCGGCCGCATGCCCGGCCACATGAACGTGCTCCTGGCCGAGGCCAACATCCCCTATGACGACGTCTACGAGATGGAGGAGATCAACAGCAGCTTCCAGCAGGCGGACGTCGCCTACGTCATCGGTGCGAACGACATCACCAACCCCGCGGCCAAGACCGACCCGCAGAGCCCGATCTTCGGCATGCCCGTCCTCGACGTCGACAAGGCCAAGGCGGTCTTCTTCGTCAAGCGCTCGATGGCCGCGGGCTATGCCGGCATCGAAAACACCCTCTTCTACCAGCCGAACACCATGATGCTGTTCGGCGACGCCAAGAAGATGACCGAGGAAATCGTCAAGTCGCTCGAGTAGGTAAGGAAGTTTCGGGGAGGCTAGCCTCCCCGCGCCCCACCGGTACTTTTCGATGGGGCTGGTTGGGGCGTCGGCGAATTCGCGGTTGAGCGACGTAAGAGATCATGCCGATGTTGCCGCAGCAAGAACCCTACACGACCGCGATCGAGGACTGCGACGTCGAAGACAAGGTTGGCTTGGCTGAGTACCGGAGCCGGCGCGCCGATTGGCTCGATTGGCTTATCGGAGAAGACGACCACGCCATCTCTCATCAGCTTCGGTCGATGGCGTGGTCCTATATCACCTTCCGAGTGATCAACGAGAGGCGACGACACGCGGTCAGGTCGGACACGCCGTCGATCATCAGGAACCACACGCTTTTTCGGTTCATGACGACGGGGTTCGTGGCGACACAAGCGCTGGCCATCCGCCGGCTCGACGATAAGGAGGCCAATAAACCCCGCGAACAGGTGATTTCGCTGCGCCGCCTCGTTGTCGACATTTGTCGACACAAGCATTTGTTCACCAGAGAGGTTTTCGTGGGCTACGACGGCGCGCCGTTTGATCCGGAGCCCGGCAAGGCTAGTCACTGGCGGGGTCTTTATGAGCGGCCAGAGTACTGGTCCGGGGTCGAGGTGGCCACCGAGGCCTACCCGACGACCGGCCCAGAGGCTTGGGAGTTCAGCGAGTGTGCCCATGAAGTCTTTGATCGCCTGAGCGGCACTCGCCCGTCGAGCCGGCAGCGCGAGGACAAAATATCTGTCGATGTGTTCGCTGCGTTGGAGCGAATGATCGATGACCCATCGGTCGAGCAGGCCCGCAAGCTTTCGAACAAGTATCTGGCGCACGCCGCAGATCCGTTGTCGAGGCGGCAGACACCACTCGATGAAGTCGGGCTGAGCTTCAACCAGATCGACAAGGCGCACGAATGCCTGCTCACGGTGGGCGGGTTCGTCGCCTCGACCTTGCTGTACGAAAACTGGCTCGGCGAAATCCCCACACCGCAGTTCGACATCTTCGAGCACGCCGAGCAGAGCGGCCTGAACGAACACGAGCTGCGAAGGCTGAAGCGTTTGGCGAAGTGTCTCGCTGAACGCCGCCAGCGTTGGATCGATGCCGCAGCAGACCGGCTGTTGCCGTCGGTTTGCCAATCGCCAGCATAGATCGACGATGCAAAGCCGCCGCGAACTGCCACCAACCCAAACTAACGGAGGGTTTCAGGCGCTCGGCTGGGTCAACCCGAAGCCTGCTGGCGCGCCGATTGCCGGCTGGGAACCGATACCATGATGCTCTCCCGCTGGCAGTGGCTCCTCAAGCAATTCGCCCGCCGGCTCTGGGTCCGGGTCACCCTGTTCTCGATCGCCGCGATCGTCACGGCGCTGCTGGGCGCCGTGCTGGAGCCGATCATCCCGGAAGCCGTGCCGGGGCGGGTCGGCGTCGATGCCCTCGACAATATCCTGGGCATCCTCGCCTCCAGCATGCTCGCGGTGACCACCTTCTCACTGACCACCATGGTGACCGCCTACACGGCCGCCACCAGCAACGCCACGCCGCGCTCCAGCCAGCTCTTGATGGACGACCCGACGACGCAAAACACGCTCGGCACCTTCATCGGCTCGTTCGTCTTCAGTCTGGTCGGCATCGTTCTGCTGACTACCGGGGCTTACGGCGAAAACGGCCGTCTCGTCCTCTTCCTCGTCACCATCGCTGTCCTGATCCTGATCATCGTCACCATGCTGCGCTGGATCGATTACCTCTCGACCGTGGCCCGGGTGGGCGAGGTCACCGACAAGGTCGAGGTCGCCGCGACGCGGGCGCTCGAGGACCGCATGAAAAACCCCTATCTCGGCGGTCGGCCACTACGCGATCCGACGAGCGAGGTGCCGACCGACGCCGCGCCCGTGCATGCCGAGCGGATCGGCTATGTCCAGCACATCGACATGGAAACGTTGAACGACTGTGCCGCCGAGCACGGCGGCCGCGTCTTCGTCCTGGTCCTGCCCGGCACCTTCGTCGATCCGAGCCGGCCACTCGCCCGCGTTGCAGGCATTGCCGACGATCAG
>JAABSG010000129.1 GCA_011390475.1 Geminicoccaceae bacterium
TCGAGGGGCAGCGGGTGGTGGGCGGCAAGATGCTGGGTGGCACGGCCGAGGTCTTCACCGCGTTCCGGAACGGTGGCGACGGCTTCGGCCGATTTTACGTGCGCGATCGGTCGATGAGCCCCGGCCGCACCGGGCGGCTGGTCCAGCGGCTGGTGGAGATCGACACCTATCGGATGATGGCGCTGCTCGGCTTGCCGGTGGCCAAGTCACTGAGCCCACAGCTCAACGGTCTGGAGAGCCGGCTCGTGGCACTGGTGGCCGAGTTGGGCGCCACGGCCGATCTCGCCGAGGAGCAGGGCCTCTTGAACGAGCTCTTCGCGGTGGCCCAGGACTCCGAGCGGCTGGTGACCGAGAGCGCCTATCGCTTCTCGGCGACCGCGGCCTACGGCCGGCTGGTCCGTGATCGGCTGACCGATCTCCGCGAGAGCCGGCTCGAGGATTTTCAGCCCCTCGGCGAATTCCTCGACCGTCGCTTCGAGCCGGCGATGCGGACTTGTGCGTCGGTGGCCGAGCGCCAGGAGAGTCTCAGCAGGCGCATTTCGCGCACCGCCGATCTCGCCCGGACCCGGGTCGACGTCTCGCTGCAGAAGCAGAACCGGGCGTTGTTGGCCTCGATGGAGCGCCGGGCCCGGGTCCAGCTGCGGCTGCAGGAGACCGTCGAGGGCCTCTCGGTGGTCGCGATCAGCTACTATGCGCTGGGCATTCTCGGCTATCTGCTGGCCGGGCTGGTCGCCGAGGGCACGCTCAAGCTCGTGGTCTCGACCACGGCGCCAGTGCTGCTCGTTGTGATCTGGCTGGTGCTCCGCCGCTGGCGGGCGCAGCTCACCAAGGAGAGCTGAACTGTCCGCAAGGCGGAAAAAGTGCTCGCGGCAGGCGCGAAATTTTGCGACATCGTGTCACTGACGCGGCAAGCGTCGGACTTTTATCTTGGTTGGTGCCTGGAGGGGGCATGCCGGTCGAACGCGGACCGGGCGCAGAGCTTTGCCTCCCCAACAACGGACGACCTCTTGAAGGGACAATAGCCTCATGCGCTGGCTGCTCGTCTGCCTCATCGGCAGCATCGTTGTGATCGAAGGCCTCGCTGGTAGCGGAGCGGCCCTCGCGGCTCAGCCGGAACCCTGGCAGCTCGGCCTGCAGGCGGCGGGTAGTCCGCTGATGGAGCGGGTGACCAGCTTTCACAACATGATGATGGTGATCATCACCCTGATCTGCATCCTGGTGCTGGCCCTCCTGCTCTATACCGGCTTCAAGTTCCGCGCCGACAAGCATCCGACGCCGTCCAAGCGGACCCACAACACCATGCTGGAGGTGGTGTGGACCGCTGTGCCCGTGTTGATCCTGGTGATCATCGCGATTCCCTCCTTCCGCCTGCTCTACTATGCCGATGTCATCCCCGACACCGACATGACCATCAAGGCGATCGGCCGGCAGTGGTACTGGTCGTACGAGTATCCGGATCACGACAACTTCACCTTCGATGCCTTCATGATTCCCGAAGCCGACCTCGAGCCCGGCATGCAGCGGCTACTGGAGACCGATACCCGGGTAGTCCTGCCGGCCGCCACCAACATCAAGGTGCAGGTAACGGCGTCCGACGTGCTGCACAGCTGGGCGATGCCGTCCCTGGGCGTGAAGATCGACGCCGTGCCCGGCCGCCTCAACGAGGTCTGGATCCGCATCGAAGAGCCAGGCGTCTATTACGGTCAGTGCTCGGAACTGTGCGGCGTGATGCACGGTTTCATGCCGATCACCATCGAAGCGGTGCCGCCCGAGGAGTTCACTGCCTGGGTCGAGAACGCCAAGACGATGTTCGCCCGCGTCGACGATCCCGGCACGCAAGTCGCCAACCGCTGAGAGCTAGCCGGCCCAAACTGTCTGCCCCATCACGATAAAACCGCCTCGAGTGCAACGGACACGACGCCGACCTGCCCCGGCGTCTTCCGCGGAGACCAACGAAATGGCTTACGCATCGGCCCACGCCCACGACGACCACACGCCGACCGGCTGGCGTCGCTGGGCCTATTCGACCAACCACAAGGACATCGGCACGATGTACCTGATCTTCGCGTTCGTCGCGGGGATCATCGGCATGCTGATGTCGGTCGTCTTCCGCCTCGAGCTGATGGTGCCAGGCGATCAGGTGCTCGGCGGCGACTACCATTTCTACAACGTGCTGATCACCGCGCACGGCCTCATCATGATCTTTTTCTTCGTGATGCCGGCGCTGATCGGCGGGTTCGGCAACTGGATGGTGCCGCTGATGATCGGAGCGCCCGACATGGCGTTCCCGCGGATGAACAACATCAGCTTCTGGCTGCTGGTTCCGGCGTTCCTCTTGCTCTTGGGCTCGGCCTTCGTCGATGGCGGCTTCGGTGGTGGCTGGACGGTCTATCCGCCGCTCTCCTCGGGTCTCGGGCATCCCGGCGCCTCGGTCGACATGGCGATCTTCGCGCTGCATCTGGCCGGCGCCAGCTCGCTCCTGGGGGCGATCAACTTCATCACCACCATCTTCAACATGCGCGCCCCCGGCATGACCATGCACAAGATGCCGCTGTTTGCCTGGGCGATGCTGGTCACGGCCTTCCTGCTGCTGCTCGCCGTGCCGGTCCTGGCCGGTGCGATCACCATGCTGCTCACCGACCGCAATTTCGGCACCTCGTTCTTCGATCCGGCCGGCGGCGGTGACCCGGTGCTCTTCCAGCATCTCTTCTGGTTCTTCGGGCACCCCGAAGTCTACATCATGATCCTGCCGGCCTTCGGCATCGTCAGCCACATCGTCTCGACTTTCTCGAAGAAGCCCGTCTTCGGCTATCTCGGCATGGCCTACGCCATGGTCGCCATCGGCGTGATCGGCTTCGTCGTCTGGGCGCATCACATGTACACCGTGGGCATGAGCGTCGACGCCAAGGCCTACTTCACCGCCGCCACGCTGATCATCGCGGTGCCCACGGGTATCAAGATCTTCTCCTGGATCGCCACGATGTGGGGCGGCTCGATCACCTTCGACACGCCGATGCTCTGGGCCGTGGGCTTCATCTTCCTGTTCACCGTCGGCGGTGTCACCGGCGTGGTGCTCGCCAATGCCGGCATGGATGCGGTGCTCCACGACACCTACTACGTCGTGGCCCACTTCCACTACGTCTTGAGCCTGGGTGCGGTGTTCGCCATCTTCGCCGGCTTCTACTACTGGATCGGCAAGATGACCGGGCGCGAGTACCCGGAATCGATGGGCAAGATCCACTTCTGGCTCACCTTCGTCGGCGTCAACGTCACCTTCTTCCCGCAGCACTTCCTCGGCCTCGCCGGCATGCCGCGGCGCATCCCCGACTACCCTGACGCCTACACCGCCTACAACATGATCAGCACCGTCGGTGCCTTGATCTCGGCGGCGAGTGCCCTCTACTTCTGTTACATCCTCTACAAGATCTTCACCGCCGAACCGAAGGTCGCCGACAATCAGTGGGGCGAAGGTGCCACCACCCTCGAATGGTCGGTCAGCTCCCCGCCGCCCTTCCACACCTTCGAGGAATTGCCGGAAGTCCGCTGACGACACCCGCCTGCCGGCCCCTGAATATCCGGGCCGGCAGGATCACCTCTCGACCGTAGTTCTTGGAACATCATGGCCCGCGCGATCGACCCGGTGACCCGAACCAGCCTTGCAGGTGATACTGCGGCGCACTCGGAACTCGCCGACTATTGGACGCTGTTGAAGCCCAACGTGATGAAGCTCGTGGTCTTCACCGGCGGTGTCGGCCTCTTCATCGCCCCGGGTGGCATTCACCCGTTGCTCGCCTTTGTTGCGATCCTCGCCATGGCTGTCGGTGCCGGTGCCTCGGCCGCCATCAACAACGCCTATGACACCGACATCGACCGGGTGATGGTCCGCACGCGCCGGCGGCCCACGGCGTCCGGGCGGATCGCGCCCGCCGAGGCCTTGGCCACGGGCATCACGCTCGCCATCGCTTCGATTGCCGTCATGGGCGTTGCCATCAACTGGACGGCTGCTGGACTTCTGGCGCTGACCATCGGTTTCTACGTCTTGATCTACACCCTCTGGCTCAAGCGCCGCACGCCGCAGAACATCGTCATCGGCGGTGCTGCCGGCGCTTTTCCACCGATGATCGGCTGGGCGGCCGTGACCGGTGGGATCGAGCTGATGCCGATCCTGCTCTTTCTCTTGATCTTTTTCTGGACGCCGCCGCATTTCTGGGCCTTGGCCCTCTACCGGCAGAAGGACTACGCCGATGTCGGCGTGCCGATGCTGCCGGTGGCAGCCGGTCCCGAGGCGACGAGAAAGCAGATCCTGGTCTATTCGGTGGTCCTGGCCGCGACCAGCCTCCTGCCGACCCTGATCGGCACGGCGGGCTGGCTCTATTTCGCAGCAGCGCTGGTCCTGTCCTCCATCTTCCTGCGCGATGCGTGGCAGCTCTATCGCAAGCCCAGCGACCGTCTCGCCATGCGCCTCTTCAAATTCTCGATTCTCTACCTTTTCGCGCTCTTTGCGGCTATCCTCGTCGACCATCTCTCGACGATGTGGATCGGCGCATGATCAGCGGTGAGGAACAGCGTAAGCGGCAGCGGTCGAAGAACATTGCGCTCGGGGTCATCCTCTTGGCCCTGGTCGTGCTTTTCTACCTGATCACCGTCGTGAAAATGGGAGCGGCCTGACCCTCATGGATCGCAAACGCAACCAGCGAACGGCAGTTCTCGCCTCGGGCATCATCGTCGGCATGCTCGGCCTGACGGCCGCATCCGTGCCGCTCTACGACCTCTTCTGCCGGGTCACCGGCTTCGGCGGCACCACCCAGGTGGCCGAAGCCTCGCCCGAAGCCGTCACGGACCATGTCGTCCGCGTCAGTTTCAACGCCGACCGGGAGCCGGACCTACCCTGGCGGTTCCAGGCCGCTCAGCGGCGCATGGAGGTCAGGCTCGGCGAGAACCACCTGGCCTTCTATACCGCCGAGAATCGGTCCGATCGGCCCATCGTCGGCCGTGCCGTCTACAACGTCACACCACACAAAGCAGGGGCCTATTTCGCCAAGGTGCACTGCTTCTGCTTCGAGGAGCAGTTGCTGTTGCCCGGCGAGACGGTCGAGATGCCGGTCTCGTTCTTCGTCGATCCGGCCATGCTCGACGACGTGAACACGGCGGACATCCACGAGATCACGCTCTCCTACACCTTCTTCATCGACGAAGAGGCCACGGCCGCGGCAGCGCTGGCCGAGACAGCCCACCTCAACGTTAACGACGACGAGATCTGAACCCGGGGGAACTTCCGACAATGGCCCAAGTTGCAGGTGGCGAGCACGCCCACCACGGACCGAAACACGACTACAACCTTGTCGATCCGAGCCCCTGGCCGATCGTCGGCAGTTTCTCCGCTCTGGCGCTGGCCGTGGGCGCCGTGCTCTGGATGCACGGCTCGGCCGTCGGCGGGTTCATCATGCTCGCCGGCTTCTTGGCCGTTCTCGCCACCATGTTCGTCTGGTTTCGCGACGTCATCCGCGAATCGGTGCGTGGCGACTACAGCGAGAAGGTGGCCTCGATGCTGCGCATCGGGATGGTCCTCTTCATCACCTCGGAGGTCTTCTTCTTCTTCGCCTTCTTCTGGGCGTTCTTCTGGGGCGCTTTGGTCCCACCCGACCTCTTCACCACGACCTGGCCGCCCGAGGGCGTGCATGCGCTGCCGACCTGGCAGATCCCCTTCCTCAACACCCTGATCCTGCTGCTCTCGGGCTGCACCATCACCTGGGCGCACCATGCGCTCCGCGAGGGCGACAAGGGCACCACGTTCAAGGCGCTGGCCATCACCGTGGCCCTGGGCGTCATCTTCCTCGGCTTTCAGATCTTCGAGTATGTCGAGCTCGTCCACGAGGGGCTGACCATCAGCCAGGGAATCTTCGGCTCGGCCTTCTACATGGCGACCGGGTTTCACGGCTTTCACGTCCTGGTCGGCACCACCTTCCTGATCGTCTGCACCATGCGCGCCTGGTACGGGACGATGAAGCAGGAGCGGCATGTCGGCTTCGAGGCGGCCGCCTGGTACTGGCACTTCGTCGACGTCGTCTGGCTCTTCCTCTTCGTCTCCGTCTACTGGTGGGGGGGCAACATGACCTGGGTCTCCCCGGCGATCCAATAGGTGGCAACGTTTCGACCATCGCCATTGGCCACCGGGCTCAGGGGCCTTTGTCCGGCCTGCGGTGAGGGCAGTCTCTTCTCGGGCTTCCTCACCGTGGTCGATCACTGCGCGGTCTGTGGTGCCGATCTTCGCGAGCAGGACAGCGGCGACGGGCCGGTCGCTTTCATCACACTGATCGCCGGTGCCGTCGTCGTTGTCGCCGGTCTCGTCGTCGAGGTGAAATACGGCTGGCCGATATGGCTGCACATGGCCGTCTGGCTGCCCCTGGCGGCGGGCCTCAGCGTCGTCCTGATGCGCCCCTTGAAGGGCCTGACCATCGCGCTCCAGTACAAGCACCGCCGGAGCGATTTCGAGCGGCAGGGATAGCCGGGCCATGGCAGCTTCCCTGGCCCAGCGCTTCCGCCCGGGTTGGCTCCTGACCATCCTGGTGGCCGCCGTCCTCGCCGTTCTGGTGACCCTGGGCACCTGGCAGGTTCAGCGCCTGGCCTGGAAGCTCGATCTCATCGAGCGCATCGAAGCCGGGCTCGCCGCCGAGCCCCTGGACCTGCCGGCGACCGAGGCCGCCATCCAGACCCTCGATCATCGCCCGGTCGTCACCGCAGGCTTGCTCCGCTTCGACCTCGCCATCGCCAAGGGCAGCCAGCAGAAAGGCGGGATCCCAGGGGCCCGGCTGATCGTCCCGCTGGAGCGGCAGGACGGCATCCCCGTGCTGGTCGACATGGGCTGGATTCCCGAGCCCGTCGCCGATCACCTCGACGCGACGCCGGCACCCATCGAGGCGCTGACCGGCACGATCTATCTCGACCATCCGGAGGCCAAGCCGCCCTTCCGCCCGGCCAACGAGCCCGAGTTTCGCCGCTGGTTCTGGTCGGACACCGAGGCGCTGCGGCGATGGACAGGCATGCCCGATCTCGCGGCCGCGACCCTGATCCGCAGTCCGGACGGCATCGAGCGCAACCCGCCCATCGCCGACCCGCCGGCGATGACCCTCTCGAACAACCATCTCGGCTACGCGATCACCTGGTACGGCCTCGCCCTGGGCCTCCTCGTCATCTATCTCATCATGGGCATAAGGGCCCGTCCGAAGAGTTTCCGAGGCCTGTCATGAGCTTGGCAGCGAGCAAATGCGAGGAGTTGGTTCGCCGTCGATGCTGGAGCATCGTCGGTGAACCAATGACGAAGCAGGTGCTCCCCTGTGGGGCCGCGGGGTCCCCACAACCCCGCGGGGTGCCAAGCTCACCCTGCGGGTCGGCCTACGACCGGCGCCGGCTTTGTCGCCGAGCTTGCCCGATGCCCCGGCATCGGGCTGCGCTCGGCTTCGCGCCGGCGATCGATCGTAGGCCGATGACAGGCTTCGGAAACTCTTCGGAAGGACTCTAAGGAGCCCCGACAGACCATGATCACCTTGCGCAATCTATCAGCCTTCAGCCTCGTTTTGACCTACTGCCTGATCATCCTCGGCGGCTGGGTCCGCGCCACCAATTCCGGCCTGTCCTGCCCCGACTGGCCCACCTGCTACGGTGAATGGTGGCTGACGCCCGCCGACTTCGCCGCTCTCGGTGATGTCGGCTACAGCTACTTCCAGGTCATGCTCGAATGGGTCCACCGCCTCATCGCCGGGGTCTTTCTGGGGCCGCTGATCCTGGTGATCGCGGTGATCGCCTTCTTCCGCCGCCACCTCGACCGTGGCGGCTGGCGCTTGGCGCTCGGCATCTGCGTCGTGCTGCTGATCCAGGCCAAGATCGGCGGCATCACGGTGCTCGATGCCAACAGCCCCTGGTCCGTGGCCCTGCATCTCGGCAATGCGCTCTTCCTCTTCAGCCTCCTGATCTATTTCACCGCCCGTCTGCTGCCCGCCCACCACTTCGCCGCCCCGGAAGCCGCCTGGTGGCGCCCGTTCCTGCTCGGCCTCTGGTTTTTGGTGCTGGGCACCATGCTGACCGCCGCCGTGACCGCGAAAAGCGGCGCCTCGCTCGCCTGCTACGAATGGCCCGCCTGCAATGGCGGCTACTTCCCCGACCTCGCCGACCCGCAAGTCCGAATACACTTCTTCCACCGCACGCTCGCAGCGCTCACCGGCCTCGGCGTTCTGGCCTTCCTGGTCCTCGCCTATCTCGGCGACAATCCGATTCTCCGCCGCCTGGCGCTGGCCGCAACGGCGCTGGTCGTGGCCCAGGTCAGCCTGGGTGCTCTGGTCATCGTGCTGCTCGTCCCCGTCTGGACCGCCGTGGCGCACCAGGCGATCGGCGTTCTCCTGTTCGCCGTGGTCGCCGCATCCCTCGCCACGGTCTGGCGCACCCCCACCACCGACCACCCGGAGCCTGCCCATGTCGGCCTACGTAGCGCTCGAACAGCGTCTTAAACGCCTGAGCGACCTGGGTGGCGCCGCTGCGGTTCTCAACTGGGACCAGGCCGCCGTCATGCCCAAGGGCGGCAATACGGCCCGGGGCGAGCAGCTGGCGGCCTTGGGCGGCATCGCCCACGAGATCCTGACGGCCACCCAGACCGCGGAGCTGATCGAGCAGGCGAGGGCAGAGCCCCTCGACGCTTGGCAGGCCGCCAATTTGCGCCTGATCGAGGAGCGCTACACCCGCGCCACCGCGCTGCCGCAGGACCTGGTCGAGGCGAGGGCGCGCGCGACCAACACCTGCGAGATGGCCTGGCGGCAGGCGAGGGCCGACAGCGACTACCCGAGTCTCCGCCCGCACCTCGAGGAAGTCCTCCGCCTGACCCGCGAGGCGGCGATGCTCGAAGGCGAAAAGCTCGGCCTCGAGCCTTACGCCGCCCTCCTCGACCAGTTCCAGCCCGGCCTCGACGAGCCCACCATCGACCGCCTCTTCCAGCCTTTGCAGGACCAGCTCCCGGCCCTGATCGAGAACCGCCTCGCTACGCAGCCCACGGCCGAGAAGCCGAAAGGCCCGTTCCCCAAGGCGAAGCAGAAGGCGCTGGCCCAGGAGCTGATGGCCGAGATCGGCTTCGACTTCGACCACGGCCGGCTCGACGAGAGCACGCACCCGTTCTGCGGCGGCACGCCCACCGACATCCGCATCACCACCCGCTACGACGAGAACGAGACCGTCTCGGCGCTGATGGGCGTGCTGCACGAAACCGGCCACGCGCTCTACGAAGCCGGCCTGCCCGAGACCTGGCGCGGCCAGCCCGTGGGCACCAGCCACGGCATGGCGATCCACGAGAGCCAGTCGCTGATCATCGAGATGCAGGCCTGCCGCTCACCGGCCTTCCTCCGCTACCTGTCGGGCCGCCTGGCCGAAACCTTCGGCGATCAACCCGCGTTCGCTGCGGAGAACCTGATCGACCTCTACACGCACGTCGAGAAGGGCCTGATCCGCGTCGACGCCGACGAGTTGACCTACCCGCTCCACATCGTGCTTCGCTATCGCCTGGAGAAAGCCCTCGTCAAAGGCGACCTCGATCTCCACGACCTGCCGGCCGCCTGGGACGACGGCATGCAGGAACTTCTCGGCATCCAGCCCGAAACCGACCGCGAAGGCTGCCTGCAAGACATCCATTGGCCCGTCGGCGCCTTCGGCTACTTCCCCAACTACACCCTGGGCGGCCTCCTCGCCGCCCAACTCTTCCAAGCCGCCGAACGCCAACTCCCCGACCTCCTGGCCCGGATCGAAACCGGCGACTTCACCCCCTTGCGCGAGTGGCTACGCGCGAACATTCACGAGAAGGCCTCAAGCCTGCCGATGCAGTCGCTGATCGAGGAGGCGACGGGCGCGGAACTGGGGACGGAGGCGTTTCTGGCACATGTGGCGGGGCGGTACGGGCCACGATAGGCGGCCCTCGCAGCGTTTGCCCAAATACCGTCGAGCCGATACCGGCCAGACACCGCGAGCGGCAGCATAGCCCCCCTCGGCCACCGCGCCCGCCCTCATCGCTTGGCCTCGCGGGTTGTCTCCGGCTCGCCCTCGCGGCATCAAGGGGCCGCGTTCGACGAGGACAGGGAATCGACCATGGCGGGTGAGGGTGGCCGCGAAAGGGTGTGCGCCTGATGCAGGCAGACCTCGCCGCGCGTGTCGATCGCTTCAGCATTGTCGATGGTGGGCCGTTCGTGGCGTTGCAGACGCGGCTCGGGCTGCTCGAGGCCAAGGCTGCGGCGGCGCCGCGGCGGGCGGCCGTCTTCGTCGGGCTCGCGTTCGGTGTGCCGCTGGTGCTGGCGCTGCTCGGCGGCGATGCCTGGGGCTCGCGGGCCGAGCGGCCGTTCCTGCTCGACTGGGGGGTGTGGACGCGCTTCGTTCTCGCGATCACGGTCTTCGTCATGATGGAGCGCCTGGTCGAGGAGCGGCTCAAGCTGCATCTACGACAGTTCGTCGACACCCCGCTCTTGGCACCCGGCGCCATGGCGGCGGCGGCCGAGGCGGTGACCCGGGCCCTCGAGCGCCGGGATTCGCCGCTGGCCGAGATCGTCTGCGTGGCGCTGGCCTACCTCGTCACACTGGGCTCGGGGCTGGCTCTGCCTGGCGTCGATGCCACATCCTGGCTGGTGCAACAGGCAGCGGCGGGGCCGCAGCTCAGCCTCGCCGGCTGGTGGGTGCTCCTGGTCAGCAACCCGCTCTTCTGGTTCCTCTTGTTCCGCTGGCTCTGGCGGCATCTGGTCTGGGCGCTGCTGCTGCGCGACATCGCCCGGCTCGATCTCCGGCTGGCCGTCACCCATCCCGATGGGCTGGGCGGGCTCGCCTTCATCGGGCAGTACCCGAATGCGTTTGCCGCCTTGGTCTTCGCCATGAGCTGTGTGCTCGGCTCGGCGATCGCCAACGCGCTCGAGCACGATGCGCTCGGGCTCACCACGTATGGCTACATGATGGCGGCCTGGCTGGTCATCGTCCTGGCCCTCTTCGGCATTCCGCTCTTGGCCTTCAAGCTGCCGCTGCTGCGGCTCAAGCGGCAGGCGCTCTTGGCGGCGACCGCTGCCGCGACCCGGCATTTTCGTGCCGGCGAACGGGCCACTCTCGGCAATAACCTGACGGCCGCCGACGATGCCGACAAGGCGGCGGTGGCCGATATCCCCAATCCCAGCGCGATCTACACGGCCGCCAAGAATCTTCGCACGCTGCCCTTCAGCCGCGAAGCGCTGGGGCCGGTCGCGGCCGCGGCCCTCCTGCCGCTGGTCGTCGCGGGCTCGACTCGGCTGCCCTTCGCCGAGCTCTGGAAAATCGCCAAGAAGCTGCTGCTGCTCTGAGGCGTTCGACACCACGAGAGCAGCCGCTCCGCCGCCGGATCTACCGCTCCAGCGGCACGATTCGCGGCGTGTCGATCATCCCCCAGCCTTCGCGCTCGTTGACTGGCGGCGCGTTGCCGTCGAGGGCGTGGTCCTTGACCGCCTGCCGGTCGGCCGGCTTGTTTTCGCCCAGCCAGGTGGCGAGCAGGCGGGCGAGTTGCGGGGCGGCGATGCTAGTGCCGGTGAACGCGACGATCGAGCCCGTGGCCGTG
>JAABSG010000130.1 GCA_011390475.1 Geminicoccaceae bacterium
TACCTGCCCGGCCTCACCGCCCGCCGCAGCCGACAGCTGCACGGCTGGGTGGGTGCCGGGCTGCTGGCGGCGGTGGTCGCACACGTTGGGGGCCTCTGGCTGACCAGCCCGCCCGACGTGATCGACGCGCTCCTCTTCCGCTCGCCGACACCCTTCTCCGCCTGGGGCGTGATCGCCATGTGGGCCGTCTTCGCCACCGCCCTCCTCGCCACCTTCCGCCGCCGGCTGCGCCTGAAACCGACGGTCTGGCGTTTCTACCACCTGACCGTGGCGACCGTGATCGTCACAGGCAGCGTGCTCCACGCGATGCTGATCGAGGGGACGATGGGCACCCTCTCGAAGGCGGCACTCTCGGCACTGGTCCTGGCTGTGGCCGCAAAGCTCATGGTCGATCGACGGCCGTGGAGCCTGCTTACGCGGCAAAGGGCTTAGGCCGAAAGCCAGCTTTCGCTCACGGGCAGCTTCATCCGCAGAGTGACCGTGAACTCCGTGTCGCAACTGCCGGTGAAAAACGGTCCTATCCGGCGCGTGCCAGAACCCTGTTATAAACCTCGGGGTTCGAGCGCCGTGGACAAGGCTTTCGCCAACCCAGCGTTGGCGGTCCAATGGGTTTGGTCGCCCTCAGGGGACGAAGCACTCGGTTCCTTGATGGAGAGTTCCGTCCCATTTCCGCCCGCCAGCGTCGTCGAGCAGTGGACCGACTCAACGCTGCTCCTTGAAGTCGTCCGCAGCGTCCGTGATCTGACGTTGGATGATGGGGTTAATGATCGCGCCGAGCGCGGGTAGTTTGGCCAGGGCCGAGCGGCCTTCCGGCGTGGCGACAAAGGAAGCCAGCGCCCGCAATTCCTCCACCTCGAACAGATCGACCATGGCACCGGTGGCATAGATTCGGGTCATCTCGGTGTCCACCTCGCTCGTCACGAAATCAACAAACGCTTCGCGATCAGACCACGGCAATTCTTTGGCCCTTTCCGTCGCCGCTTTTTCGATAATCAGCCGATAGTCGATGATGTCCGCATAGGTTTCGGCGGCGGCTCTCCGGTCGCTCTGGGCATTTGCTGGCAGAACCTGGACCATCAGCGCGCAAGCGACGGCGACACTACAGAACGTCAATCTGAGCATGAACGGGCCTTTCTTAGTGTATCGGTGAAGAGCAGACCCTAGATTAGCACGGCTCCGACATCAAACCCGCGCTCTTCCGGACACAGACGAGAACACCCTGCACCGCAACGAATGCGACCGGCAGGCTGAGCGCCGTTTCGGCCGGGCATGGGCGCCGGAGTTCATGCGAGGCAAAGCCCGCTGTCGGCGGCCTCGACCGTCGTGTGTCGACTTCGCCCGTGGCGCTGCTGCAGTCCTTGGTCTTCTCCTGGCCTTGCCCAGGCATAGCGCGGCTGGTGCGTGCTCCTCTGCGGGCAGGCAACGGCCGTATTGCGGTCGAGGTCAAAAACGATTGTTCCTGTCCCGCTGCCACGCCTTGGCATCACCCGATCGCTTGGGACGGACAAAAAACCCCCCAAGGTAAAACTCTCTCGTGCTCATGGGTACCTCCACGAGGCGTGAGACGCCGGATCGATCCTCGATTGGCGGCGATCGCTCGCTACGAGAGAGAGATATACCACCCCGCGAAAGCCCCCTTCTCCGTCAAAAAAACGGTGGGGCGCGGGGAGGCGTGCCTCCCCGACTCTTCTTCTTCCCTTCCCTACGCCGCCGCTTCCTTGGCAGGCATCGTGATCACCGGGTCCATGGCCTCGAGCTCTTCGGGCGCGATGTGGCAGGCGATGCGGTGGCCCGGCCCGAACTCGCGGATCGGTGGGGCTTCGGTTTCGCAGATCGTGCCGATCTTGCGGGGGCAGCGGGTTTGGAAGGGGCAGCCTGGGGGTGGGTTGACGGCTGAGGGGATGTCGCCTTGGAGGACGATTTCCTTCTTTTTGATGCGGGTGTCGGCGATGGGGACGGCGGAGAGGAGGGCTTCGGTGTAGGGGTGGTAGGGTGGGGCGAAGACCTCGTCGGTGGTGCCCTGTTCGGCGATGGTGCCGAGATACATGACGACGACGCGATCGGCGAGGTAGCGGACGAGGGAGAGGTCGTGGCTGATGAAGACCAGCGTGGTGCGGTTTTCGCGCTGGATGTCCATCAGGAGTTGTGAGACGGCGGCCTGGACGGAGACGTCGAGGGCGGAGACGGGCTCGTCGGCGATGACGACGCGGGGGTTGCCGGCGAAGGCGCGGGCGATGCCGACGCGTTGTTTTTGGCCGCCGGAGAGTTGGCGAGGCCGGCGTTTGTAGAAGTCGCGGGGCAGCTTGACGATGTCGAGCAGTTCCATGACCCGGGCCTTCACCTTCTCCGGGTCCTGTTCGACGCCGAACTTCCTGATGACGCGGGCGATCTGGTTGCCCACGGTGTGGCTCGGGTTGAGGGTGTCGAAGGGGTTCTGGAAGACCATTTGCAGGTGGCCCACGACCTGGGCCTTGCGCTTTTGCACCGTCGTGTTGGCGAGATCCTTGCCGTCGAGGTAGATGTGGCCTTCGGTCGCGGTCTCGAGGCCCATCATCACCTTGGCGAAGGTCGACTTGCCGCAGCCGGATTCGCCGACGATGGCGACGGTTTCGGCTTCCCTGGCTTCGAAGTCGAGCTTCTCGTTGGCCTTGACGGTGCGCGAGGTCTTGCCGCTGATCAGCGCCATGAGGGAGGTGTCGCGCAGCTCGTAGTACTTCTTCATGTTTTCGACGCGGAGCACCACCTCGCCGAGGTTGGCCGCGGCGCCGGCTGCGGCGACCTCGGTTTCGGCGTCCCAGTCGATTTCGGCGAAGCGGGCGCAGCGGGTGACGTGGCGCTGGTGATCGGGGACGGTCTCCATGGCGATGGGGCCGCTGTCGCAGACGCCTTCCTGAAAGAAGTCGCAGCGCGGGCCGAAATTGCAGCCTTTCGGGCGTTCGTGCGGCAAGGGAAGCTGGCCGCGGATGGGCATGAGCGGGCGAGCGTTCTTGTCGGCGCCGGGGAGCGGGATCGAGTGGAAGAGGCCGCGGGTATAGGGGTGGCGCATCATGTCGAAGACCTGCTCGACCGAGCCTTCCTCGACGGCCTCGCCCGAGTACATGACGGTGATGCGGTCGCAGGTTTCGAGGATGAGGCCGAGATTGTGCGAGATGTAGATCATCGAGGTGCCGAAGCGCTCGCTGATCTCCTTGATCAGCTGGACTATGCCGGCTTCGACCGTGACGTCGAGGGCGGTGGTCGGCTCGTCGAGGAGGAGGAGGTTGGGATTGGAGAGCAGCGCCATGGCGATCACCACGCGCTGCTGCTGGCCGCCCGAGATCTGGTGCGGGTAGGCCTCCATGATCCGGGCCGGGTCCGGCAGGCGGACATTCTCGAGCATCTCGAGGGCGCGCTTTCGCGCTTCCTTCTCGTCGCAATCGTCGTCGTGGAAGAGCGGCACCTCCATGAGCTGGTTGGCGATGGTCATGGACGGGTTCAGGGACGCCATCGGCTCCTGGTAGACCATGGCGATCTTCGAGCCGCGGAGCTGCCGGAGCTCCTCCTCGGACATGGTGGTGAGGTCGCGGCCCATGAAGCGGATGGCTCCCGAGACGATGCGGCCGTTATTGCCGAGATACTGCATGATGGCCAAGGCCACCGTGGATTTGCCGCAGCCGGACTCGCCGACGATGCCGACCGCCTCGCCCGGCATGACCTTCAGGTTGAAGTCGACCACGGCCGGGATTTCGCCGGCGCGGGTGAAGTAGGAGAGGCAGAGATTCTCGCACTCCAGGATCGGGGTCGCGTCGGTCATGCGGTGTCTCCTAGGTCCACGACGGGACTGCTATCCTCGAAGATTTCGGCCCTCGGCAGGGCGACACCGATCTCCATGGCGGTCAATCCCTCAGGCTCATCTCACGCAGGCCGTCGGCGAGGAGGTTGAAGCCGAGGATCAGGCTCGAGACGGAAAGGGCCGGGACCAGGAGCATGTAGGAGAACTGGAAGAGGAGTGCGGAGGAGGCAGCCTCCTTGATCATCAGGCCCCAGTCGGGGTCGGGGGGCTGCAGGCCGAGGCCGAGGAAGGTGAGCGTGGTGATGGCGACCGTGGTGTAGCCGAGGCGCAGGCACGCATCGACGATGATCGGGCCCCGGGCGTTGGGCAGGAGCTCGACCACCATGATGTAGAAGGGCTTTTCGCCCCGGGTCTGCGCCGCGAAGACGTAGTCGCGGGTCTTGATGTCGAGGGTGAGACCACGGACGATGCGCATGATCGCCGGGGCCGAGGCGAAGGTGACGGCGACGATGATGTTGAAGCCCGAGGGGCCAAAATAGGTGAGGATGACGATGAAGAGGACCATCACCGGGAAGGACAGGATGACGTTGCCGATGAACGAGATCAGCTCGTCCCACCAGCCGGCGAGGTAGCCCGCGATCAGGCCGAGCGTGGTGCCGATGACGTAGGCGGTGGCGGTGGCGGTCACTCCCCAGACGATCACCCGCTGGCAGCCCCAAAGCGCCCGGGACAGCATGTCGCGACCGCGGAAATCGGTGCCGAGCCAGAAGAACTGGTCCCTGGCCTCGCTGAACGGCTTGACGAAGGGCTGCACCGGCTGATTGGGGTCGACCAGCGGCAGAAACGGCACCGAGACCGCGATCAAGAGCCAGAAGCAGACCAGTGTGGCGCCGATCAGGGCGACGGTGCTCTCGCGCCAATTGAGCATGGCGAGCGCCCAGAGGAGCAGCACCGAGGGGATCGCCGGCAGCAGCACCAAGCGGGATGCGTCGAACATCACATAGGCGACCAGCGGCAGCCAAGTGAGCGCGGCGAGCACGATCAGGATGCGCGGCTGGGCCAGGCGCACCATCAGCGGCACGGTCGGGACGTCCGGGCTCCCGGGCGTGGGGGCGGCGACGCTGGCCATGATGCCGGCCTCCTAGCTGAAGCGGATGCGTGGGTTGAGGAAGGTGTAGCCGATGTCCGAGATGATCTGCGACATCACGGCGACGACCACGGCGACGAAGGTGGCGGCCTGGACGACGTAGATGTCGCCGAAGAGGGCGGCCTCGAGCAGCATCTTGCCGAAGCCGTTGTATTCGAAGAAAACCTCGACCACGACCACACCCGAGAGCAGCCAGTTGAGCTGCAGGACAATCACCGTGAAGGGGGCGATGAGCGCGTTTCTGAGCGCATGGCGCATGATGATGCGGTTGCGCGGCAGGCCCTTGAGCACGGCGGTGCGAATATACTGGCTGGTCATCACCTCGGCCATCGAGGCCCGGGTCATCCGGGTGACGTAGCCGAAGGAGTAGATGACCAGGGTCAGGACCGGCAGAACCAGCTGCCAACCGTCGAAGCCCTGGGTCATCGCGGATTTGGTGGGAAACCAGCCGAGCCCGAGGGCGAGAAAGACGGTCAAGAGGATGGCCGTGGCGATCTCCGGAATGGAGGTCGTGAAGACGGCGAAGAACGAGACCGCCCGGTCACGCTTGCCGCCCTCCTTCATCCCGGCGATGACGCCCAGGACCAGCGACAAGGGGATCATCAGGGCGAACACCCAAAAGGCCAGGATCCCGGTACTCTTCAGCCGATCCCACAAGAGGGGCCCGACATCGGTGTTCTTCTCGAAGGAATGGCCGAAGTCACCGGTGAGCACGCCGCCGACCCAGCTGCCGTAGCGCTGGAAGAAGGGCACATCGAGGCCCTTGTTGGCGAGCCATTGCTGGTAGTCGGCATCGCTCAGGGCGGAGACCGCGAAGCCACCGAGCTCGGCCACCGCGATCTTCTTCTTGAATTCGTCGCTGTCGAAAATGAGGAACAACACGAACGACGCGACGATCATGATCAAGACCATCTGCACCAGACGCTTGCCGATCAATGGCAGCATGGCTGATCTCCCTGAAGTCGCGCCGCGCGAGGCACGAAAGGTACCAGCGCGCGAAATTCGTCATGTCAGCGAAAAGCGCGCTCGCCTGCGCCTACGACAGGAACAATCTCCCGCCCGACTTTTCTTCGGCCGTGAGGTTGGCCGCAAATTCTGTCGCTGTCAAAGCCCCTACCTTCAGCGGCGCCGAAAGAGTCGCGCCGTCCCCCGCCGGCCGGCGACCTCGAGTTGTCCCCGCGCCAACAGATAGTTCACATGCGCCATCGTCTCGCCGAGGGCGAAGCCGAGCTGATGGATATCGAACGTGCGGCGAAACAGCTTGCCCATCACCTCGACGGTCGTCGCCGGCTGGGCGCAGGCGCGCAACGTCAGATCGAGGCGCTCGTCGTGGTGGCGGACGAGAGCCCGCACCCGGTCGTGCAGGCCGTGATAGGGGGCATCGTGCGACGGCAGGACCAGCGCGTCTTCGGCGAGGTCCAGATACTGTGGCAGGCTGGTCATGAACTCCGCCAAGGGGTCGGCCTCGGGCACCGGCGGCCAGACGGCGACCACCGGCGAGATCCGTGGCAGCACCTGGTCCGCCGCGATCAGGATGTTGCGCGCCCGGCTGTAGAAGGTGAGCATTTCCGGGCTGTGACCTTCGCCGATCAGCACCCGCCAGTCGGTGCCGCCCATGCTGATCACGTCACCGGCCGCGAGCCGGGTATAGGAAGCGGGCGGCGGGCCGACGCTCTCGCGATAGCGGTTGCCGCGGGCATAGCGGGCCTCGATCTGCTCGGGTGCCAGGCCCGCGGCCGCATCGAAGTGGCGGCCGGTCTCGACATAACCGTCGCTGGTATCGAGGGCCAGGAGCCGCGCCTGCAGCCACTCGATCCGACTGGTCCAGAACGGCGCCTCGAGCCGTTCGGCGAGCCAGCCGCACAAGCCCACATGATCCGGGTGAAAATGGGTCCCGATGATCCGCCGGATGGGCTTCTTCGCCAGCGTGCCGGCCAGGAGGGTCTGCCAGATCAGGATCGTCCGCTCGTCGGCGACCCCGGCATCGATCAGCGTCCAGCCATCGCCGTCGTCCAACAGCCAGACATTGACGTGATCGAGGGCGAACGGCAGCGGCAGCCGCAGCCAGAGAATGCCTTTGGCGACCTCGATCGGCTCGCCCAAGGGGATCGGGTCCATGAGGTAGCGGACGGCGGCCGGTTTGTCGCTGGACAAGGGGGTCCCTTCCTGAAAGGCCGAATGGTGCCCGAGTTGTCGAGCGGTGAGGCGGCGCGAGCCCGGCCCGGGCGTCGTTGCGGGTCGGTCGCTCGCCGGCTTTGTGCCGCAATGCAACATATGTGACAATACGCCCGGGTCTGAGCCGAGCGCAGGTTGGTTAACGTGGTGCCTGAAGGGGGCGTATCGATGCACGCGGCGGATTATTCGACGGTTGCCGACAAAACGCCATGGCGCGAGCCTCGCCGGCGATGAGCGAGTCCCTGCCCGAACCAGCCGCCGAGCCGGCCGCCACGCGTCCGTCGTCGGGTGCGCCAACGACCACGGCGGCGCCGGGCACCAGCGTGCGCCGGCTGCTCCGCGCCACCGATCGCGCAGCACTCGGCACTACGGACGACAATGGCGCAGCCTACGTCTCGCTGGTCATGCTCGCGACCGACCACGACGCGGCTCCATTGCTGCTCCTCTCCGACCTCGCCGACCATACCCGAAACTTTTCCCGCGACCCGCGCGTTTCGCTCTTGATCGACGGCACCCATGGCATGGCGAGCCCGCTCGCCGGGGCGCGGGCCACGCTGATGGGACGAATCGAGCGGGCGACAGCGCCGCACCAACTCGGGCGGTACATCGCCCGGCACCCGGATGCCGAGGGCTATGCCGGCTTCGCCGATTTCAATCTCTATGCCGTGCGGATCGAGCGCGCGCATCTGGTCCAGGGCTTCGGCAAGATCCACTGGATCGACGGTGCCGAGGTGCGCTGGCCGGCGCCCGCGGACCTGCCGCTCGCGGCCCAGGAAGCCGAGGTGGTCGCCCACATGAACGACGACCATGGAGATGCCGTTCGGCTCTATGCGACAGCGCTCGCGGGGCAGCCCGACGCCGATTGGCGCCTGACCGGCATCGACCCGGAGGGCGCGGATCTGGCGGCCGGCAGGCTTCGCACTCGGCTCTGGTTCGACAAGCCCGTCCGGGACGCCGAGGGTGCGCGGGTGGAACTGGTCCGCCTGGTCAAGCGGGCCCGGCAGATGATTGCGGACGCCACCTGAAAGCAGCCCAGACAGCAATTGCATCAACGAGGGGGATCGATCGACCATGACCAGCGACGCGGAGAGCGCCGATATCCTGAACGCCGCGCGGGCCGGCCGACTGCACTGGAACCTGGTGCCGGCCCAGCTCGTCACCATGGCGATCCAGCGGGGCGAGGCGCGGCTTTCGGCCGAAGGGGCGCTGGTCGCCGAGACGGGTAGCGCCACCGGCCGCTCGCCCGAGGACAAATACATCACCGACCATCCGGAGACGGGCGACAGCATCGACTGGGGCAAGGCGAACAAGCGCATGGCGCCCGCGACCTTCGCAGCACTGCGCCTGCACGCGCTGCGCCACCTCGCCGGCAAGACGCTCTTCGTCCAGGATCTCTGGGCCGGCGCCGATCCCGAGCATCGCCTCGCTGTGCGGGTGGTCACCGAGCAGGCCTGGCACAGCCTCTTCGCCCGCAACATGTTCATCCGCCCGCCGCAAGCGGCCTTGGGCGGCTTCGCGCCGGATTGGACGGTGCTGCAACTGCCGAGCCTCGAGGCCGACCCGGTGGTCCACGGCACCCGCTCCGGCACGGTCGTGGCCCTCGACTTCACCGCCCGGCTGGTGCTGATCATGGGCACGGCCTATGCCGGCGAGATCAAGAAATCGATTTTCTCGGTGCTCAACTACCTGCTGCCCGGCAACGGCATTTTGCCGATGCATTGTTCGGCGAACGAGGGTCCGGGCGGCGACGTCGCGGTCTTCTTCGGGTTGTCCGGTACCGGCAAGACGACCCTTTCGGCCGATCCCGAGCGCACCCTGATCGGCGACGACGAGCATGGCTGGAGCGAGCGCGGCGTCTTCAATTTCGAGGGCGGCTGCTATGCCAAGGTGATCCGCCTCGATCCCCGCCACGAGCCCGAGATCTACGCTGCCTCCACCCGCTTCGGCACGATCCTCGAGAACGTGCTGCTGGATCCGGTGACGGCCGCCGTCGATTTCGACGACGCGACGCTGACCGAGAACACCCGCAGCTCCTATCCGCTCGACTTCATCCCCAACGCCAGCCGGACGGGCCGGGCCGGGCATCCGAGCAATATCGTGATGCTGACCTGCGACGCTTTCGGCGTCTTGCCGCCGATCAGCCGGCTCTCGCCCGAGGCTGCGATGTATCACTTCCTCTCGGGCTACACCGCGCGCGTCGCCGGCACCGAGCGCGGCGTGACGACGCCGCAGGCCACCTTCTCCGCCTGTTTCGGCGCCCCCTTCATGGCCCGCCACCCGACCGTCTATGCCGAGCTTCTGGGCGAAAAGATGCGCCGGCACGATGTCACCTGCTGGCTGGTCAACACCGGCTGGACCGGCGGGGCCGCCGGCGTCGGCGAGCGGATGCCGCTGCCGGCGACCCGGGCATTGCTGCAAGCGGCCCTCGACGGCACGCTTTCCGAAGGTGCGTTCCGCGCCGATCCGGTCTTCGGGCTCGAGGTGCCGGAGGACTGCCCCGGGGTCGACGCCAAGCTCTTGAATCCGCGTGATTGCTGGGACGATCCCGAGGCCTATGCGCGGGCCGCCCGCGAGGTCGCGGACCTCTTCTCGGCCAATTTCGCGAAGTTCAAGGGGAAGATCGACAGCACCATCGAGGCGGGCGCCATTTCCGCCGCCGCCTGAGGGGGTGCTTGACGCGGCGCACCGGCCGGGCCATGCCGCGGCCACCATGCAGCGCGCTCCCCTCCCCCGCCTCACCCTCGTCCTCGGCGGCGCCCGGTCCGGCAAGAGTCGGCACGCCGAGGCCCTGGCCCTGACGAGTGGCTTGGCTTGCCACTACCTCGCGACCGGCACGGCCGGCGACGGCGAGATGCGTGCTCGAATCGAGGCGCATCAGGCCCGGCGCGGCCTGCATTGGACGGTGCACGAGGAGCCGTTGGCCCTGGCCGAGACGCTCGAGCGGATCACCGCCCCGGAGCGCGCCGTCCTGGTCGACTGCCTGACGTTGTGGCTGACCAATCTGCTGGTCGCCGAGCGCGATCTGGACGCGGCCACGGCCGGTCTGCTCCGCTCGCTGGAGACGACCCGCGGCCCCGTCGTCTTCGTCTCCAACGAGGTGGGCCAGGGCGTGGTGCCGATGAACGCCATGGCCAGGCAGTTCGTCGATGCCACCGGTGCCCTGCATCAGCGTCTGGCGGCGCTCGCTGACCGGGTCGACTTGGTGACGGCCGGGCTGCCGCTGACCCTCAAGCCCCGATGAGCCGGTGAGCCCATGCATCTCTTGAGTGCGCGCCAGGCGCCGAGCGATACCGGCGAGGCAGCGGTCGATCTCGCCCAGCGCCCGGCAGAGCTGGTAATCCTCTCGGCGGCCGAGAGCGAGCTCGCTTGCCTCGCCGCCGCCCACGCCCGCCTGCCCCTGCCCAAGCCGGACCTCCGGCTGGCCAACCTCTTGCAGCTGCAGCACCCGCTCTCGGTCGATCTCTACGTCGAGCGGACACTGGCCGAAGCGCGGCTGGTGGTGGTGCGCCTCTTGGGTGGCCGTGGCTACTGGCCTTACGGCGTCGAGCAGCTGGTGCTGAACGCCCGGGCCACCGGCTCGGCCTTGGCCCTGCTGCCGGGCGACGACCGGCCCGATCCGGAGCTGGCAGCCCTCTCGACCGTGCCGCGGGAAACGCTCGATCTCCTGCACCGCTATTTCCTGCATGGCGGGATCGACAATGCCGGGGCGGCGCTGGCCTCCCTCGGCGATCGCATCGGCTATCCGGCAAGCCCGCCGCCACCTCGGGCGCTGCCCAAGGCCGGCATCTACCGGGCACCCGACGCCGACGGCCGGCCGGTGGCCGCCCTGGTTTTCTACCGGGCCTTGGTGCAGAGCGGCGATCTGGCACTGGTCGAGGCGATCGTCGCGGGACTGGCCGAGGTCGGGCTCGATTGTCTGGCGCTCTACGTCGCCGGGCTGAAAGATGCCGAAGCGGCGAGCATCGTCGAGGCGGCGCTGGCCGCGCACGATGCGGCCATCGTCTTGAACCTCACCGGCTTTGCCGTCTCGACCCCGGGCGCGGCGGCCAGCGCCACGCCGTTCACGGCCAGTGGCCGGCCGGTTCTTCAGCTCGTGGCCGCGAGCGGCGGCGAGGCTGCCTGGCGGGACGGGAATTCCGGCCTCGGGCCGCGCGATCTCGCGATGTCGGTGGCGTTGCCCGAGATCGACGGCCGACTCCTGACGCGGGCCGTCTCCTTCAAGGGCGATCCGGTCACCGACGAGGCGACGGAGATCACGCTCAGCCGCTATGCGCCGGTGCCCGACCGGATCGCCTGGGTAGCCGCGCTCGCGAAGGCCTGGGTCGACCTCGCCCGTACCCCGCCCGAAGAGCGCCGGATCGCCATCGTGCTGGCCAACTACCCCAACCGCGACGGCAGGCTCGCCAACGGGGTCGGGCTCGATACGCCGGAGAGCGCCATCCAGGTTCTTCA
>JAABSG010000131.1 GCA_011390475.1 Geminicoccaceae bacterium
CGATCTCGCGGTGACCCAGTCTCGGAGCAAGAGAGCGAGGGCCGTGCTGTCCGGTCCCCCCGAGACGCCCGCGGCGATCGCCGGCGGCGTCTCGAACGGCCCGAGCGCCGCCATGGCGTCGGCAAACTCTTCGGCACTCGGTGGTGCCGCAGTGTTCGCCGATGCGTTCAGCGGCTCAACTGCAGCCGGCGGCACGTCGCTCGCGCTCGAGCGCCTGACGCAGGCCGGAGCCGGCATCACGGTAGCGGCGGTCCATCTCGGCGAAGGTCTGACACGCCCGGGTGGTGTCGCCCATGGCCGCGAGCGCCGTGCCGAGCTTCAACAGATTGTCGGCCGCGCGCGGCGCCTCGGCGCCGAAGCTGCGGTAATTGGCAGCGAAGGTGGCGGCCGCATTGGCGAGATCGCCGTTCGCCAGTTGCGCTTCGCCGAGCCAGAAGGAGGCGACCGGGGCTTGTGGGTCGTCCGGAAAATCGCCGACCCAGCGATCGAACGCGACAGCGGCGGCGCTGTAGTCGCCGGTCTGCAGCAGGTCGAGCGCAGCATTGAAGCGGCTCGCACTATTGCCCTGCAGTGCTGCGGTCGGGGCGGCGCCGGACGGCCGATCGGTGCTCGGGGCCGGAACGCCCAAAAGGGCGTCGCGCGGGATGGTGCCGAGCACGAAGCCCTCGCGCGCCGCGGGGTCGGGTTCGATCGTGGCACCCGGGCCGCTCGTCTGCGCCTGGCCGGACTCGGCTGTCATGACCTCCGGCATCACCGCGTCGCCGGCCCCGTTGCCTCTAGCGTCATCGGCGCCGGCGCCGGTCGCCGGCGCCTCACCGGGCCTCACCGGCTGGCCCGTGCCGCCGAGCATCGCCCCGCTCTCGAACGCGTCCCGATCCGCTGGGCCGGCAGGCGTTCGGTCCTCCAGGGCCGCCAGCCGGCGGTCGAGATCGGCTACCAGCTGGTCGATTCGCGCTTCGGTCTGCCGACCACGAAACTCGGCCTCCTCGACCCGGCCGGTGAGATTGCGGAGCTGCTCCTCGATCGCGGTGATCCGGTTCTGCAGAAATGCCGCCTGACGCCCTTCGGGCAGCTCGCCCAACGCCTGCCGTGCCGTGCCGAGCTCACGCTCGAGCTGCTGCGATTCCAGCCGGAGCGGCGTCGGTGCGCCGGTCTGGGCCGCTGCCGGCATGGCGGCCGTGAGCGCCGCCGAGCAGAGCAGGAGGCCGGCGAACAGGCTGTGCGCGAAAAGGCGACCGGGCGAGGACATCGTTGGCAACAGCTCCTGCTGGCGAGGCGGCGAGCGCCTCAGTTGACGAGGTTGATGACGGTGACGGCGCGCCGGTTCTGGCGATAGGCAGTCTCGTCATTGCCGGGATCGACCGGCCGTTCCTCACCGTACGAGATGGTGAGAATGCGGCCCGGATCGACCCCGAGGGCCACCAGATAGTTCGTGGCGGCCGTCGCCCGGCGCTCGCCCAGGGCCAGATTGTACTCGCGGGTGCCACGCTCGTCGGTGTGGCCCTCCATGGTCACGGTGATCTCGCGGAACTGCTGCAGCCAGGCGGCCTGGCGGTCGAGGGTCGAGCGTGCGTCGGCGTCGAGGGTCGAGCTGTCGAAGGCGAAGAACACCCGATCGCCGACATTGATTTCGAAATCCTCGGGGGTGCCCGGGACAGCACTACCGAAGACGTCGTTCTCCATGCCGAAATCGGCGTCACTGCCGAGTTCGGTCGCCGAGCCCGGCGCACCGTTGCCGAACCCGCCACTGCCAGCGGCGGCACCGCCGACTTCGTCCTCCGGCGTCGAGGCGCAGGCGGCGAGGAGGAGCAGGAGGGCGGGAAGCGCGAGGCGAAGGCTGGTCATTGGCGATAGGTCCTTTGTGGGCGGCAGTGGCGCGCGTTCGGCGGGTTGGATGGCGGTCATGGCAAGAGGCTGGACCAGGCGGGATCGGAGGCGTCGAGGGGCGTTGCCACCTCGCGCAGGTTGTGACCTGTCGAATCGATCGTAAAGAGCCTAGTTCGATCCTGCTGCGGGTTCTCGCGGGTGAAGATGATGTGACGGCCGTTGGGTGCCCAGGACGGGTTCTCGTCGAAGGCGCTGCGCGTGATCAGCCGCTCGTTGGCGCCATTGGGCTCCATCACGCCGATATGGAAAAAGCCGCCGGTAATCCGGGTGAACGCGATCATGTCGCCCCTGGGCGACCAGGCCGGGCTGCCGTACTGGCCGCGCTCGAAGCTGATCCGCTGCACGTTCGAGCCGTCGCGGTTCATCGTATAGAGATGCGGCGAGCCGCCGCGATCGCTGTTGAACACGATCCGCGCCCCGTCCGGACTGAAGGAGGGCGAGGTGTCGATGGCCCCGGTGCGGGTGAGCTGGGTGGTGCGGCGCGCCGCCTGATCGAAGGCGAAGATGTCGGACTTGCCGCCGGCCGCGATGGTCAGCAGCATCTGATTGCCGTCGGGCGCGAAGCGGGGGGTGAAGGACATGCCCGGGAACTGGCCGAGCTCGGCCGAGCGACCGGAGGCCAGGTCCATCAGCATGATGCGCGGGTTGGGCGTGCGCAGCACGAAATAGGCGATCCGCCGGCCATCGGGTGCGATCTGCGGGGTCAGGACCAGATCGCCGCCATCGGTCAAGAAGCGGTGATTGGCACCGTCCTGGTCCATGATGGCGATGCGCTTGACGCGGCGAGTCTTCGGGCCGCTCTGACTGACATAGACGATCTTGGTGTCGAAATAGCCGGGCTCGCCGGTGATCCGCTCGTAGACCACGTCCGCGATCTGATGCCCCACCCGCCGCCAGCCATCGGCCGCGAGATCGTAGCGCAGTCCCCGCATCTGGCTGCCGCTGAAGACGTCCCAGAGGCGGAACTCGATAACGAGACGATCGCCGCCGCCGGGCCTGGAGACCACGCCGGTGACCAGTGCCTGGGCGTTGATCGGCCGCCATTCGGCAAAACGCGGCGTTTCGCGCAAGCTCTCCGGGTCCTGGATGTAGGCCATACGATCGATGACGCGGAACAGGCCCGACCGCTCGAGATTGGCGGTGACGAGTTCGGCCACGGCGAGCCCCGTATCGCGCAGCGACGGGTCGTCACCGGCAAAGGGGCTGACGGCGATCGGGATCGGCTCGACCACGCCACGGGTGATGTCGAGGCGGACCTGGGCCCGGACCACTGCCGGGGCGAGCGCCGGCACCGTCAAAGCCGCCAGCCCGCCACCCACCAATCGGCGTCTCGACCAGTCTCGCTTCATCGCCGAATGCGCCTTTGTCCAACCATCATGTCATCAACCACTGAGTGCGTCGCCCGGCGAGAATGTCAGCACCATGTCCCGCCAGACAACGTATTTCTCGGCCGGGAGGGTCAGGCGGCAACTGAGCACGGCGCGCCTGGCGCTCTCGGCCACGGTGCGAAACCGCGGGTCCTGCTCGAAGCGGCTGCGATCCTCGATATCGACCGCCCGAACCGACCCGTCGGCCTCGAGCTGGATGCGCAACGACACCCGCATGGTCTCGATCCCGGGCACGCCGACGGGGACGTTCCAGCAACGCTCGATCTGCCGGCGGATGGCCGAAAGCTCGCTCGCCGAGAGCGACACGGTCTCCGCTACGGAAGCAGCGGGCGGCACCGGGCGGGCGACATCGGCACTGCCGGTGCCTTGCCGGGCCTCCGGCGCCTCGACCCGTCGGGCCTGCTGCTCGACGCTGCGGAGCAGGGCCGCGAAATCGTCCTCGTCCGCCGTCACGTCGGGCGGCGGCTCTTCGGCTCGTGCGGTTTCCTGTGGCGGTGGTGCTGGCGGCGGTGGCGGCTCGGGGCGGGCGGCCACCTCTGGCACCGGCGGTGCCGGAGGCGGAGGCTCGGGCGTCGGCTCCGGCTCGGGCTGCGCTTGCTGCACCGGCCGCTGTGGCCGCGCTACCGGGCGGGCCGGCGGCGGTGGCGGCGGGGCCGCCTCGACCGGGGCCGGCTCGGGCTCCGGCGGTGGTGTTGGAGCCGGTGGGGGAGGCGGCGGCGGTGGTGGCGGTTCCGCTGCGACCAGCGGCTCCGGGATCGGTTCGGGTGCGGGTGGCTCGGGCTCGACAACCGGCTCGGATGTCGGGCGGGCTGGCGGGGGAGGCGGCGGTGGTGCCGGGGTGGCTGCGACCCGCGGCGGCAGGGGGGCCGCCTCGGCCGGTGCCGGGGTCGGCGGTTCGTCGGGGATCTCCGGCGCGGTGGCGATGCCGACGATCTCGACCGCAATGGGTTCCTCGACTGGCGGCAGCCCTGACGATCGCGGCAGGCCGAGCAGGAGCAGACCGAGGAAGGTCAGGTGAAACAGCAGCGAGGCGATGAGGGGACGTTTCATCCGCTCTCAGTTCGTCTCTCTAGGTTCCGGCAACTGACGCGTTTCCGGCAATTGGGCGAGGGCCGCCGCCCCTGGTGCTTCGGGTGCCGCTCCGCCGGCCACGTCCGGCATCTCCGTCAACAGCGCCACCCGGCTGAAGCCGGCGCGATTGAGGCTGCCGATCACCGCCATCACCCGGCCGTAATCGATCGCCCGATCGCCGCGCACGAAAATCCGGGCTTCGGTGTTCTGCTCGGTGATCGCGATCAGTCGCGGCACGAGCTGGTCGAGGGCGATCTCGGTTTCCTGCAGGTAGATGGTGCCCGCGGCGTCGATCGAGACCGACAACGGCTCGTCCTGGCCGGGCAGGGGCGAGCTGTCGGCCCGCGGCAGGTCGACCGCGACCCCCATGGTGAGCATGGGAGCGGTGATCATGAAGACGATCAGCAGCACCAGCATCACGTCGACGAAGGGGGTGACGTTGATCTCGCCCATCTGCCGCCGCCGGCGGCGTCGGCTCTGCCCGTTCTGCGCCTTGGCGAAGGTGGGTGCCGCCATCAGGCGGCCGCCCGGCTCGTATCGATCTCCCGGCTGACGACGACGCCGAACTCGTCGGCGAAGCTACCGAGCCGGTCAGCCAGCCCGTCGACCGCGGTCGAGATCTTGTTGTAGGCGATGACCGCCGGGATGGCCGCGAAAAGGCCGAGGGCCGTGGCGAAGAGGGCCTCGGCGATGCCCGGGGCCACGACGGCGAGCGTGGTGTTCTTGGTCATGGCGATCGACTGAAAGCTGTTCATGATGCCCCAGACCGTGCCGAAGAGGCCGACGAAGGGGGCCGCCGAGCCGATGGTCGCGAGCGTGCCGACATGCCGCTCGAGGGTGCGCATCTCGCGATCCATGGTGAGTTGCATCACCTGGCCGATGCGGCCGAGCAGCCGCTCGCTCGCCTCGCCCGAGAGCGCCTTCGGGCTTTCCCGCCACTCCTCCATGCCGGCCGCGAACATGAGTGCGATCGGATGGTCGATGCGGTTGCCGAGCCTTCGGTAGAGCTCGCTCAAGGGCGTGCCGGACCAGAAGGCCCGCTCGAAAAGCGCGGTCTGGCGCTTGAGCCGGACGATGCGCACCGCCTTGTCGAAGACCACTGCCCAGACCCAGAGCGAGGCCAGGACCAGAAGGATCATGACGAACTTGACGACGATGTCGGCTTCGAGGGCGAGGGCGACGAGGCTCGCACTGTGCGCGGGTTCGCCGAGCATGGCTGAGCTGATCGGATCTTGGTCCATTGGGGCAATCGCGTTGGGGTGGGCAATCGCGTCTTGGTTGTGGCGGGCAGGGCCTGGGTCGAGGCTGGCAGGGCCGGGCGGCGACGGCACGAATGCCGGGCGAAACGACGAGGTGAACTTGCCTCGAGCAACCGGCGAGAGCCGGATAGATGCTCGCGCGGATTGTGCTATCCGTCAGCGGCTGAAGACTGTCAAGCGCTGTCGGATGGCAAAGAGTCCATGTCGGCAAAACCTGCAGCAAGCGCGGCCGGTAAGCGCAGCGGGCGCATGTCCAGGCTGATGAAGGCGAGCTCTATGTCAATGGAAGCAAGCGTTTGCTCACCCTTTTTGATGTCCTGACGCAAGCCGAGGCGGGCGCCGGTGGATTTGGTGACCCGGGTCTCGACGGCGAGCAGGTCGTCGAGCCGCGCCGGACGGCTGAACTCTACCATTGCGCGACGAACCGCGAAGACGCCGCCATGTTCGGCCAGGAGTCGTCGGTGATCGGTCCCGAACGCCCGGAGGAACTCCGTCCTGGCCCGCTCGGCGAAGCAGAGATACTGCGCATGATAGACGATGCCGCCGGCATCGGTGTCTTCGTAATAGACCCGGACCGTGAAGCGATGCGGACCCGTCACGCGTCAGCCTCGCCCGGCGGATCGAAGAGTTCCGGCTGACCCGCCGCGCCAGCCGGCATGTCGAGCCCGAGATGCAGCCAACTCGCCCGGGTCAAGAGCCGCCCGCGCGGCGTCCGCTGCAACAGCCCCTGCTGCAAGAGGTAGGGCTCGACCGTCTCCTCGAGCGTGTCGCGCTGCTCAGAGAGGGCGGCGGCCAGCGTCTCGACGCCGACCGGCCCGCCGCCGTAATGCACCGCGATCGCCTGCAGATAGCGGCGGTCCAGCGAGTCGAGGCCGAGCTTGTCGACGGCGAGCCGGGTCAGCGCCTGATCAGCCGAGACCGCATCGACCCGGGCCTCGCCGTCGCCGGCCGCCACCGTGGCGAAATCGCGCACCCGCCGGAGCAGTCGGGTCGCCACCCGAGGCGTGCCGCGCGAGCGCCGGGCGATTTCCCGGGCCCCGTCCGCGTCGAGAACGAGCCGGAGCAGCCGGGCGCCGCGCTCGATGATCGAGAGCAGCTCCGCCTCGGTGTAGAACTCCATCCTGGACAGGATGCCGAAGCGGTCCCTGAGCGGCGTCGTCAGGAGTCCCGTCCGGGTGGTGGCGCCGATCAGGGTGAAGGGGGCGAGGTCGATCCGGACCGAACGCGCCGCCGGCCCCTCGCCGATCATCAGATCGAGCTTGAAGTCCTCCATCGCCGGATAGAGCACCTCCTCGACGGTCGGGCTCAAGCGGTGGATCTCGTCGATGAAGAGGACGTCCCTGGGCTGCAGATTGGTCAGGAGTGCCGCGAGGTCGCCGGCCCGTTGGATGATCGGGCCCGAGGTCATGCGAAAGCCGACGCCGAGCTCGGCCGCCATGATCTGTGCGAGCGTCGTCTTGCCGAGCCCCGGTGGGCCGGCGAAGAGGACGTGGTCCATGGCCTCGGCCCGGGCGCGGGCGGCGGCGACGAAGACCTCGAGGTTGGACTTGAGCTGCGCCTGGCCGATGAACTCGGCGAGCCGCTTGGGCCTGAGGCTCTGGTCGACATCCGCCGCCTGACCTTCGGGCGCGATGACCCGCTCTTCGACGTTGCTCATGGGGCCTGGCTCATCGGCCGAGCGCCTTGAGGCTCTGGGTCAGGAGCGCTTCGAGCGTCGCCTGCTCGCCGAGTTCGCCCGCGACCCGGGCGACCACCGCATAGGCCTCGGAGCGGCCGTAGCCGAGTTGCTCCAGGGCCTGCAGCGCGTCCTCGACCGGGCCCGTCGGCACGGATGCAGTGGCCGTTCCGGCCGTGGTGCGCAGCGGCGCCACACCTGCGGCCGGCACCATCTTCGCCACCCGATCCTTGAGCTCCGAGACGATCCGCGCCGCGAGCCTCGGGCCGACGCCTGCCGCCCGGGTCAAGGCCCTGGCATCCTGGGCGGCGATGGCGCGGGCGATGGCGTCGGGCTCGAGCACCGAGAGCAGCGCCAGGGCGAGCCTGGCACCCACACCCTGGATGCCCTGGAGGATGCGGAACCACTGCTCCTCGAGCGCCGTCTCGAAGCCGTAGAGGGTGATGCTGTCCTCTCTCACCTGGGTGACGATCCTGAGCTCCACCGGCTGGCCGGGTGCGGGCAGGCGGGCCAGGGTCTTGGCGGCGCACTGCACGAGATAGCCGACCCCGCCCGTGGCCTCGCCGGTATCGACCACGACATGGTCGTCGCCCGCCTCGGCGATCCGGCCGCGTAGCCTGGCGATCATCCGAGCACACCCATCTCACGGCCGGCCATGATGCGCGCCATGCTACTGCGGTTGTGGGCATGGCACACGGCGACGGCGAGCGCATCGGCGGCGTCCGCGGTCACCACGCCGGCGCGCGGCAAGAGCACCTGGACCATGTGCGCCACCTGCGGCTTGAGCGCGGCACCGGTACCGGTCAACGCCCGCTTGACGTGCTTTGCCGCATACTCGGCGACCGGCAGGCCGGCATTGGCGGCGGCCAGGAGCACCACGCCTCGGGCATGGCCGAGCTTCAAGGACGAGAGCGCGTTCTTGTTCACCACCGTCTCCTCCACCGCGACCTCGGCAGGCTGGTAGCGCTCGATCACCTCCTCGAGGCCCCGATAGAGGGCCAAGAGCCGGTCGGCCAGGGGGTCGGACGCGAGACTGGCGACCACCCCGGTCGCAACGAAGCCCAGGGCCGGGCCGTCGACCGTGATCACGCCCCAGCCGGTGCGCTGCAAGCCGGGGTCGAGGCCCAAGAGCCGGATCAAGTCTGCAGCTTTTCCATGACGGTCTCGGAGACCTCGAAATTGGCGACCACGCGCTGCACGTCGTCGCTCTCGTCCAGGGTTTCCAGCAGCTTGAAGAGGGTCTCGGCCTTGTCGTCCTCGACCGGTACGGTGACCTGCGGCCGCCAGGTGAGCAGCGACGCCTCGGGTGCGCCGAACTTGGCCTCCAAGGCCTCGGTCACCGCGGCCAGGTCGTCCGGCGCGCAAGTGATCTCGTGGCCGTCCTCGGTGGACTGGCAGTCCTCGGCGCCCGCCTCGACCGCGGCCTCGAGCATCGTCTCCTCGTCGGCGACATCGGTGCTGAAGCGGATCTGGCCGATGCGGTCGAATTGGAAGCTCACGGCATTGGCTTCGGCGAGGCTGCCACCGTGCCGGGTGAAGGCGGCCCGGACCTCGCTCGCGGTGCGGTTGCGATTGTCGGTCAGCGCCTCGACGATGAAGGCGACGCCGCCGGGCCCGTAGGCCTCGTAGCGGATCTCGTCGTAGCTCTCGCCGTCGCCGCCCTGGCCCTTCTTGATCGCGCGTTCGATATTGTCCTTGGGCACGTTGGCCGCCTTGGCGGCCTGGATCGCCGAGCGCAGCCGCGGGTTGAAGGTCGGATCCGGCAGGCCCATCCGCGAGGCCACCTGGACCTCGCGGGTCAACCGGGTGAAGAGCTTGGCACGAGCCGCGTCCTGGCGACCCTTGCGGTGCATGATGTTCTTGAACTGTGAATGGCCGGCCATGGCCCGTCCTCGTCTCGCAAAAACGCGTATGGAAATGACACGGGCACGGCTGCACCCCGCCTCGGGCAAGGCTCTATCGCAGTTTGGCTCGGCCGCCAAGGAACACCGGGCCGGGATCGTTGGTGGTGATCGGTGACGGATGTCGTGCCGAGGCAATTCTGTGTTCTCAACCATGGCGTTAGTCTCTCGACTTCGCGTTTCAGGCGACGGCACCGCGATTCGGCGCCGTGTGGCGGCCAAACGGTGCGTGCGATGCCGAGCGCGGCTGGGCTATTGCCCTCATGCTCATGATCCATCGCTCTTTTCTCCCTTAGTTTAAAGTATCGCATAATACAGAACGAAGACGAGGCAGATTTCCGTAAAATTCTATCGACTTTTCGCATCGAACAGCGCGCAAAAATGCGAAGCAAGTGAAATTTTACTGTTGAACTCAACCCTGGGTTAAGTTACCTTCCGATTCGTCAAGTCAGACGGTGCCTCCCTCCCCTTGGCCCCCGGCAGGCACCGCCTCCCGGGGGCCCTTTTTTTAGAACCCGCCTGTTGGAGAACCCGCATGACCGACAATGCCGCCGTCAACGACAATGCACCTTTGCTCGACCCCGACGCGCTCGGCCTCGATGCGGCCCTCGCGGGCGCGCTCGGTGATCCCAGGCTGGAAAACGTCGTCGGCGCGGCCGTCCTGGTCACCACCGCCTTTCGCCTGCGCGACGAGGACGCCTTGATCCTGACGCTGCGCCGGTTGACCGACGCGGTCGACGCTCTCGAGGAAGCCGCCGAGGCCGAGATCGAGGAGCGCAAGCTCGCCTGCGGCTGAGCCCGCCGCTCCACCGCTCACCCTCCTCGCCACCCAGCCACGCCGCCAACCGGCCACGCCGCTGTCCCGATCCGCGGCGCTGGCCCCCGAAGTGTCCCATCTCGTCCAGAGCCGTTGGCTCGTCGCACCTCTGATCGGGTCTTCGCCGCCAGCCGTCGCCTTGAACCCGGCCGTCCCCTTGCCCAAATGGCCCATCACGCCGGGTTGCCTTGGTATCCCGCGCGCTCCCCTCGGTTTGCCCGTGTCACGATTTGCCCGGGCATCAGTCGAGGTTTGGCTAGGGTAGGGAACGTATGGCAGCAACCGACGCCGGCCTCTGGCACGGCACGACCATCTTGTCCGTCCGCAAGGGCGGCAAGGTCACGATCGCCGGCGATGGGCAGGTCAGCCTCGGGCAGACCGTCATCAAGGCCAATGCGAAAAAGGTCCGGCGCCTCGGTGGCGGGACGATCATCGCGGGGTTCGCCGGTAGCACGGCCGACGCCTTCACCCTGCTGGAGCGGCTCGAAGGCAAGCTGGAGCGCCATCCGGGCCAGTTGATGCGCGCCTGCGTCGAACTCGCCAAGGACTGGCGCACCGACCGCTATTTGCGCCGCCTCGAGGCCATGATGGCCGTGGCCGACGCCGAGACCTCGCTGGTTCTCACCGGCACCGGCGACGTGCTCGAGCCGACCGATGGGTTGATCGGCATCGGCTCCGGCGGCAATTACGCGCTTGCCGCCGCCAAGGCGCTCTTCGACGTCGCCGACATGGACAGTGAAGCCATCGCCAGGAAGGCCATGGGGATCGCCGCCGACATCTGCGTCTACACCAATACCTCCATCACCATCGAGACGATCGGCTGAGCATGACGGCATTGACCCCCCGCGAGATCGTCTCCGAACTCGATCGTTTCATCGTCGGCCAGAATGCGGCCAAGCGTGCGGTCGCCATCGCCCTTCGCAATCGGTGGCGCCGCCAACAGCTCGATTCCGGTTTGCGGGAGGAGGTGCTGCCCAAGAACATCCTGATGATCGGGCCCACCGGCTGCGGCAAGACCGAGATCGCGCGGCGCCTCGCGAGGCTGGCCCAGGCCCCTTTCACCAAGGTCGAGGCCACCAAGTTCACCGAGGTCGGCTATGTCGGCCGCGACGTCGAGAGCATCATCCGCGATCTGGTCGAGGTCGGGCTGAAAGAGACCCGGACCAGGCTCCGCAAGGAAGTTCAAGCGCAGGCCGAACACAACGCCGAGGAACGGGTGATCGATGCGCTGGTCGGCGACAATGCCGGGGCCGAGACCCGGGACAAGTTCCGCCGTCTGCTCAGGACCGGCAGCCTCTCCGAGAAAGATATCGAGCTCGACGTCAAGGACACCGGCGGCGGCATGCCGACCCTCGACATCCCGGGCATGCCGGGGGCACAGATGGGCATGGTCAATCTCGGCGACATGTTCGGCAAGGCCTTC
>JAABSG010000132.1 GCA_011390475.1 Geminicoccaceae bacterium
ACGCCGCCGACATCACCATCGAGCCCCTCACCTTCGAGCGCGGGCTGCCGCTGTTGTCGCGCGGTTTCGTGGGTGACCCCTTGGCCAACATGGCCGAACTCGGTCTGGTCGAAACCGCCGCCATCGACCTCAACGACCGAGGCACCCGCCTGCATCGCTTCGCGCGCCCGGTCCTTTGACACTACCGTGAAGATCGCCGAATTGCTCGACTGCTACTGGAGGAAGCCGATCGTCGGCACCACGTCCTCGATCAGCACTGTTTGGTGGTCGATGATGCAGAATCGAGGACGGACAAAGCAGTGGCCCGGCTGGCCGAGGCTCGGGCGCGGCTTGGCCCTCGCCTTGGCATCGGGCCTGCTGGCCACCTTGCTCCCGGCCGCCCCGGGCATGCCGGCTGCAGCGTCGACCAATGGCGATGCGACGGCGGCTGTGCTTTCGATCCCGGCGGCCAGCATGGCAGCCAGCGAGTTCGTGGTCACCCGCCCTGGAACCGTGCTCGTCGACGTCGCCAATCGTCGGGCAGTCCTCGACGCGATGCCCGTGGAGAGCCGAGACGCCCTTTGTGGGGCCGAGCGCGACAACTGGCCGACCCACGGCGTGCAGCGGAACATCGCGGGCGACGCTCAGGTGGCGCAGACGCTGGCACTTACCATGATGCAGGCGGGCGCACGTTACCTCGCCACTGACGATCCCATGGCACGGGACACGATCGCCAGCAATCTCGGACGGTTTGCCGAGGAGGCAGCCTTCAGCCGTCTGCTCGAGCCGGTCACCGTCAATCATTTCTACAATCTCGACCGCACGCTGTTGCCGATCATCGCCAATTTCGCCCTGATCGCGGACGATCCGGCGCTCGATGCCGCAGAAGTGGCGGAGATCCGTCGGTGGCTCGACCGGCTGGTGCGCTGGCGCGGGCCGGAGCGGCGAATGGACCCGACGCGGCAGTCGAGTCGCAACAACCATCGCTACCTGCGCGACAGCGTCACCATGGCCTGGGGGGCGATGGTCGGCGACAACGCGCTCTTCTTCAGCGGCATCGACCGGTTTCTTATCGCCCTAGAGCAGATGCGCGGCGACGGCAGCCTGCCGCTCGAGACAAACCGCGGCGCCAATGCGCTGTTCTACCAGCGACATGCCATCAGCTCGCTGGTCGTCATCGCCGAGATCGCCGCGGCGCAAGGCTATGACCTCTATGCCCTCGAGAACAGCGACGGCCACGGTCTGCATCACATGATCCGCTTTCTGGCCGACGGCATCGACGACGCGGCAGTGGTCGAGCCGTATGCCGAAGAAGGGCAATATTTGGGTTTTCTCGACTGGCGCGGCCATGACCGGCACTACATGGCGTGGTTCGAACCCTACCGTGCGCGATTTCCAGACAGCCCGCTGACCAAGCGTCTCGAGGCGCAGATCCGGGCGCTGGGCACGCTCGACCAGCCGATGCTCGACGACTATGTCGGCGTCGCCACCACTTGCCTGTTCGCTGATCCTACCAGCCTGCGACAGGTGGCGCTCGACTGAAGGTCGTTTCGGAAGATCGGTATGCCGGCGCCCGTCCCGCGGCCGCCTGCGCTTTGCCGTTGTTCCCGAAGGCACAGCGGTTTAACGAATGGGCTCGTGGCAACAACACGGGAACGCATCATGGGCAAGCTCACCACGCATGTACTCGACACGGTCGCCGGGCGACCGGGCCGTGGCATGCGGCTCGCCCTCTATCGCCTGGATGGGGCCGAGCGAACACTGCTCGCCGAGACACAGACCAACGACGACGGGCGGGTCGACCGGCCGCTCCTGGAGGGCGAGGCGCTGAGCCGCGGCACCTTCGAGCTGATCTTTCAGGTCGGGCACTATTTTCGGCTCCAGGGCACCGACCTCGGCAATCCGCCCTTCCTCGACGAGGTGCCGATCCGTTTCGCCATCGAGGACGCGACCAGCCACTATCACGTCCCGCTCCTGGTCTCGCCCTTTGCCTATTCGACCTACCGGGGCAGTTGATGCGCCGACGCTTGCGCTTTCTTCTGGGTCACGAGGCGATCGAGCTCGAGACGGTCGACCCGACCCTGACGGTGCTCGAGTGGCTCAGGCGCCATGCCCACCGGCGGGGTACCAAGGAAGGCTGTGCCGAAGGTGATTGCGGCGCCTGCAGCGTCGTCGTCGCCGAGCCCGATGCGAACCACGATGGCCGGCGGCTGCGCTACCGGGCGGTCAATGCCTGCATCCAGTTCATCGCCACGCTGGATGGCTGCCAACTCCTGACCGTCGAGGACCTGAAGGGGCCGGACGGCAGCCTTCACCCGGTACAGCGGGCGATGGTCGACCACCACGGCTCGCAATGCGGCTTTTGCACGCCGGGCTTCGTGATGACCTTGGCGGCCCTCCATCACGAGGAGCCGGGGCCGAAGAGCCGTGGCCGGATCGACGACGCCCTGGCCGGCAATCTCTGCCGTTGCACCGGCTACGGGCCGATCATCAGGGCAGCGCAAGCGATCACCACGACCACCGGCGCCACCGCCCATTTGACCGACCGTGAGCCCGAAGTTTTGGCCCGGCTCCTGGCCTGGCGCGACGGTGCCACGTTCGCGGTCGGCGAGGCCGGCCGGACGTTCATGAGCCCGGGCTCGCTCGACGATCTCTTGCGCCTGGCCGCCGAGCACCCCCAGGCGACAATCCTCGCGGGCTCGACCGATGTGGGTTTGTGGGTGACCAAGCAGCAGCGCGTGCTCGATCCCGTGATCTGGCTCGGTCGGGTGCCGGAGCTGGCCGCCATCGAGGAAACGGACGACGCTCTTCGCATCGGCGCCGGCGTGACTTACGCTCAGGCCTTCGCGCACATCGCGAGGCTCTGGCCGCAAGCGGGCGAGCTCAACCGGCGCCTCGGCTCGGAGCAGATCCGCCACGCCGGCACCATCGGCGGCAATATCGCCAACGGCTCACCGATCGGTGACAGCCCGCCCTGGCTGATCGCCGCCGGCGCCACGCTGCACCTGGCTCGCGCGGACGAGCGGCGGTCGATGCCGCTCGAGGATTTCTTCATTGCCTATGGCCGCCAGGACAGAGGTTTGGGCGAGATCGTCGAGGCCGTCACCGTGCCCAAGCCCGGCCCCGACACCGCGCTCCATTGCTACAAGATCACCAAGCGCTTCGATCAGGACATCTCCGCCGTCTGCGCCGGCATCCAGCTCCGCCGCGAGGGGCAGCGGATCAGCGAGGCGCGCATCGCCTACGGCGGCATGGCGGCGACGCCCAAGCGGGCGGCCCGTGCCGAAAAAGCGCTCACCGGAGCACCCTTCGAGGAGGCCAGCTTCAGGCGTGCAATGGCGGCATTGGCGGAGGACTACCAGCCGATCAGCGACATGCGGGCGTCGGCTGCCTACCGCCTGAAAGTGGCGCAGAACTTGCTCTTGAAGGCCTATGTCGAAAGTAGCGACGCCACCTCCCTCTGCCTCGCCGGTCGCCGGGAGCCCGTGCGTGTCTGACCGGCTGGCCGTCAATCGCCCGCTGGCGCACGACAGTGCCGCCAAGCACGTCGCCGGCGAGGCCGTCTATATCGACGACATGCCCGAGCCCTCCCGCTGCCTCGAGGTCTACGTCGCCTGGGCGGACCGCGCGCATGCGAGGCTCCTGAAGCTCGACCTCGACGCTGTCCGGAGGGCCTCGGGTGTGGTCGCGGTCGTCACCACCGACGACATCCCGGGCCACACCGATATCAGCCCGGTCGGCCGCCACGACGAACCGGTCTTCGCCGCCGAGACCGTCCAATTCTGGGGCCAGGCCCTCTTCGCGGTCGCCGCATGCGACGTCCACACCGCCCGCCGCGCCGCCGGACTCGCCGTGATCGCCTATGAAGACCTGGAGCCACGGCTCGACGTCGATGCCGCCCGGGCCGCGGAGGATTATGTCTGGCCCCCGGCCCACTTCGTCCGGGGCGATACCGAGGCCGGGCTCGCGCGCGCTACCCGGCGCCTCGATGGCCGCGTGACGATGGGCGGGCAGGACCATTTCTACCTCGAGGGCCATGTGGCGCTCGCCATCCCCGGCGAGGACGGTGATATGACCGTCTTCTCCTCGACCCAGCATCCGTCCGAGGTGCAGCACATGGTGGCGCATGTCCTGGGCATCCCCTCCAACAGCGTCACCGTCGAGGTGCGGCGGATGGGCGGCGGCTTCGGCGGCAAGGAGACCCAAAGCAACCTCTTCGCCTGCGTGGCCGCCCTCGTCGCCAGGAAGACGAGCCGGCCGGCCAAGTGTCGACTCGATCGCGACGACGACATGATCATGACCGGCAAACGGCACGACTTCACCGTCGACTACAAACTCGGCTTCGACGATGACGGCCGTATCGAGGCCGTCGACATGCACTTTGCGTCCCGCTGCGGTTACTCGGCCGACTTGAGTGGGCCGATCAACGACCGCGCCCTCTTCCACGCCGACAACTGCTATTTCTACCCGGACGTCTCGCTGCTCTGCCATCCCTGCCGCACCAACATGGCCTCGGCCACGGCCTTCAGGGGCTTCGGCGGACCGCAGGGCATGGTCGCGGCCGAACGGGTCATCGAGGAGATCGCCATAGCCTGTGGCCTCGACCCGCTCGAGGTCCGAAAGCGCAATTTCTACGGCGACGGCGAGCGGGCGATCACCCCCTACCACATGACCATCGAGGACAATGTCATCGAGCGGGTGGTGGCCGAGGTCGAGAAGGACAGCGATTACTGGACGAAACGCGACGCCGTCCGGCGCTTCAATGCCGAGAACCGCTGGCAGAAAAAAGGCTTGGCGCTGACCCCGGTGAAATTCGGCATCTCTTTCACCATGACCGCCTATAATCAGGCTGGCGCCCTCGTGCACATCTACAAGGACGGGTCGGTGCATCTCAATCACGGCGGCACCGAGATGGGCCAGGGTCTGTTCGTCAAGGTGGCGCAGGTGGTGGCCGAGGAGCTGCAACTGCCCTTGGAGCGGATCAAGATTACCGCGACCACGACGGCCAAGGTTCCCAATACGTCGGCGACCGCCGCCTCCTCGGGATCCGATCTCAACGGCATGGCAGCCCAAGCGGCGGCCCGGACCTTGCGGGACCGCCTCACCGCGTTCGCCGCCGAGCAGCACCAGGCGGAACCATCCGAGGTCTACTGGCTGCCCGGCCGCATCGCGGTCAAAGGCAACGAGATCGCCTTCGCGGACCTGGTCCACGACGCCTACATGGCCCGCATCCCGCTCTCCGCCACGGGCTTCTACAAGACCCCGGAAATCCACTGGGACCGGGCAGCGGGGCGGGGCAAACCCTTCTATTATTTCGCCTATGGCGCCGCCTGTTCCGAGGTCACCATCGACACGCTCACCGGCGAATACCGGGTCGACCGCGTCGACATCGTCCACGACGTCGGCAGGTCATTGAATCCGGCCATCGACGCGGGCCAGATCGAGGGCGGCTTCATCCAGGGCATGGGCTGGCTGACCACCGAAGAGCTGGTCTGGGACGAGCAGGGTCGGCTCAGAACGCACGCGCCCTCCACCTACAAGATCCCGACCTGCGCCGACCGCCCCGAAATCTTCAACCTGCGCCTGCTCGAAAACGAAAACCCCAAGGCCACGATCCACCGTTCCAAGGCGGTGGGCGAGCCGCCTCTGATGCTGGCCATCTCCGTCTGGCAAGCACTCTCCGACGCCGTAGCCGCCACGGCCGACCACCAGCACCCGGCCCGCCTCGATCCACCGGCGACGCCGGAAAAGGTGCTGATGGCGATCGGGCGTTTGGCCGAGATCGAAGCGACGAAGGAGGCGGCCGAGTGACGGACGCCATCGACGCCGCCATCGCCAGCATCGACCGGGGCAAACCTGCGATCCTCGTCGAGGTCGTCGAGGTCCTGGGCTCCGCACCGCGCGAGGCGGGGGCGCTGATGCTGGTGACCGACACCGCCATCGCCGGCACCATCGGTGGTGGCGAGCTCGAATGGCGCGCCATGCAGCGGGCCAGGGAAGCACTCATGGGCGAGCCTGTCCCGGAGCGCCTGCAACTGCCGTTGGGGCCTGCCCTGCAGCAATGCTGCGGGGGGCATGTCACGCTCGCGCTTACCCGACTCGGCCCCGCCGATCGCGGCCGCCTCGGCCAGCGCCTGGAAGAATGGCGCCAAGCCCTGCCGCGCCTCGTCCTCTTCGGTGCCGGTCATGTGGGTCGAGCGCTGGTCCGCGCCATCGCACCCCTGCCCTGCCGGATTCGCTGGCTCGACAGCCGCCCGGGCATGGCACCGGCCGAGCATGTCGCCGATCCGGCGGTCGTTGCGACCGAACCCAGCGACCTCGTCCTGGTGATGACCCACAGCCACAGCGTCGACCTCGCCATCGTCGAGGCCCGACTGAAGGCCCAGGACTTCGCCTGGCTGGGCCTGATCGGCTCGGCCACCAAGCGTCGCCGCTTCGAGGGACAGCTGGTCGCCGCCGGGGTGCCGAGAGACCGGTTGGCCCGGCTGGTCTGCCCGATCGGACTGGCCTCGATCAAGGGCAAGGACCCGGCCGTGATCGCCGCCTCGGTCACCGCGCAACTGCTCGTCGTACTCGAAGCCTTGGCCGCGGGCCAGAACCTCCGGAGCGTCGCCTGATGGCACCACCAGCAGCCCCGGCCCCTCGCCTCGCCTTGACCGGAATCCGCAAGGCCTATCCGGGCGTGCTCGCCAATGACGACGTGGCCTTGACCGTCGAGGAGGGCGAAATCCATGCCCTCTTGGGCGAGAACGGTGCGGGCAAGTCGACGCTGGTCAAGATCATCTACGGCGTTCTGGCTCCGGATGAAGGCGAGATCCGCTGGGCGGGGCGGCCGGTCCGCATCGCCTCGCCCAATGCCGCAAGACAGCTCGGCATTGGCATGGTGTTTCAGCATTTTTCATTGTTCGAGGCCTTGAGCGTGCTCGAAAACGTGGCGCTGGGCATGGACGGCGAGAAGAACTGGCAGGCGCTCGCCGGGCGCATCGTCGAGGTGTCTCGGGCCTACGGCCTGCCGCTCGACCCTACCCGTGAGGTGCACGAGCTTTCGGTCGGCGAGCGCCAGCGCATCGAGATCGTCCGATGCCTGCTGCAGGCGCCCAAGCTCCTGATCATGGACGAGCCGACCTCGGTGCTGACCCCGCAGGAGGTCGACAGGTTGTTCCTCACCCTTCGCCAATTGGCATCCGAAGGCGTCTCGATCCTCTACATCAGCCACAAACTGCACGAGATCAAAGCCTTGTGCGATGCCGCCACGATCATGCGCGGTGGCAAGGTGGTGGCGCACTGCGATCCGAAGGTCGAGACCGCGCGCAGCATGGCGACGCTGATGGTGGGCTCGAACTTCGCAGCCCCGGAGAAACCCGCCAAGCGTCTGAAGCGCGCGCCGCGGTTTCAGGTCAACGCCCTCGATCTCGAGAGCAGCGAGGCGTTCGGCACGTCGCTGAAAGAGGTCAGCTTCGAGGTTCGGGCCGGCGAAATTTTCGGTATCGCGGGGGTTGCCGGCAACGGTCAGACCGAGCTCCTGGCTGCCCTTTCCGGCGAGAGGCCGGTCGAGGCGGAGGCCATCATCATCGACGGCAACCGGGCAGGCGCGCTCGGCCCGCGAGCGCGGCGCGGTCTGGGCTTGGCCTACATCCCCGAGGAACGTAACGGCCATGCCGCGATTCCGGACCTCACCCTCGCCGAGAACGCGCTCCTCTCGGCCTTCGACCGCCGGGCGCTGTTGACCAACGGGGTCATTCGCTTCGCCCGGGCGAGCGCCTTCGCCGAGGAGGTGATCGAGCGCTTCTCGGTCAAAGCCACCGGCCCGGATGCCCGGGCTTCCTCGCTCTCCGGCGGCAATCTGCAGAAATTCGTGGTCGGCCGCGAGATCCTCCAGGCGCCGAACGTGCTGATCGCGGCCCAGCCCACCTGGGGCGTCGATGCCGGGGCCGCGGCCGCCATCCATCAGGCGCTGCTCGATCTGGCCACGCACGGGGTGGCGGTCCTCGTCGTCAGCCAGGACCTCGACGAGCTCTTGGTGCTGACCGACCGCATGGCCGTCATCAACGGGGGCAGGCTGTCCCGGCCGCTGGTCACCGGCGAGGCCACACTCGAGGAAATCGGGCTCTTGATGGGTGGGCTGCACGACCTGCCGGACGATATACCCGCGGTCGAGACCGCAGCGGTGAACCAGCATGTCCAGGCCCTGTGATGGTTAGGTTGGAGCCGAGAGCCGAGATCAGCCCGGTCATGCGCTGGCTGACGCCGCCCTTGGCCGTCATCCTCACCATCATCGCTGGTGCCATCCTCTTTTTGGCCATGGGCTACGACCCGGCGCGCTCGCTCCGCGCGTTCTTCATTGCGCCCTTGAGCAGCGCCTACGGCCTGGCCGAACTCGGCGTAAAGGCCACCCCGTTGATCCTGATCGCCACCGGCCTCGCCGTGGGCTTCAGGGCCGGCGTCTGGAATATCGGCGCCGAGGGCCAGCTCACGCTCGGCGCCTTGGCCGGCGGCTATGTGGGGCTGCTGTTCTGGGGCCAGGCTGGCTGGTTCATCCTCCCCTTGATGATGATCGCGGGCGTCCTGGGCGGCATGGCCTGGGCCGCCATCCCGGCCTTCTTGAAGGCCAAGTTCGACGTCAACGAGATCCTGGTCAGCCTGATGCTCACCTATGTGGGCCTCCTCCTCCTCAGCGCCCTGATCTACGGCCCGCTAAGGAGCCCGGAAGGCTTCGGCTTTCCCGAAAGCCGGATGTTCTCCCCCAGCGCCCAATTGCCCAACCTGATCGCCGGGACCCGCCTGCATCTGGGTGCTGTCATTACCGGCGTCATCGTGCTGATCGTCTGGTTCTTGATGTCCAGAACCCTCTTCGGCTTTCAGGTCACCGTCATCGGCCAGGCCCCGGCAGCCGCCCGCTTCGCCGGGTTCTCGAGGTCCCGAATGATCTGGATCAGCCTGATGATGGGCGGCGGGCTCTCTGGCCTGGCCGGGCTCTTCGAGGTGACGGGACCGATCGGCCAGATCGTGCCGACCATCTCGCCCGGCTACGGCTTCACCGCCATCATCGTGGCCTTCCTCGGCCGCCTCCACCCCCTGGGCTGCGTCCTGGCCGGTCTCCTCGTGGCGCTTTCCTATCTGGGCGGCGAGAACGCCCAGATCACGGTCGGCATGCCGCAGGCGGTGACCGGGGTCTTTCAGGGCATGCTGCTCTTCTTCCTTTTGGCCGCCGATGTCCTGGTCCGCTACCGGCTGCGCGTCGGCAAGCCGGCACCGGCCCTGATCCCGACCCGAGGAGGGCGCTGACGCCATGGACGGAACCGTTGCGCTGCTCGCCGCCGTGATCGTGGCTTCCACCCCGCTGCTCTTCGCCGCCATCGGCGAGCTCGTGGCCGAACGCTCCGGTGTCCTCAATCTGGGCGTCGAGGGCATGATGCTGGCCGGGGCCGTCACCGGCTTTGCCGTCACGCTGACCACCGGCAGCCACCTCGTCGGTATCGGCTCGGCTGCCGTCGCCGGTGCGGCCATGGCCCTGGTCTTCGCCGTCCTGACATTGAGCTTGATGGCCAACCAGGTCGCGACCGGCCTCGCACTCACTATCTTCGGCGTCGGTCTTTCCGCCCTCGTAGGCTCCAGCTTCGTCGGCACACCCCTGCCCCGCCTGCCCAGGCTCGACATCCCCGGCCTCTCCGACCTTCCTGTCGTCGGCCCCCTGCTCTTTCGCCACGACGTCCTGGTCTATGGTGCGGTCGCCCTTACGCTTGCCGTCGCCTGGTTCCTGGCCAAGACCCGAGGGGGCATGATCCTCCGCGCCGTCGGCGAGAACCACGAAGCCGCCCACGGCCTCGGCTACAACGTCATCCACATTCGCTACCTGGCCGTCCTCTTCGGCGGCCTTTGCGCCGGCCTCGGCGGCGCCTTTCTTTCGATCGCCTACACCCCGATGTGGATCGAGCAAATGACCGCCGGCCGCGGCTGGATCGCCCTGGCACTGGTCGTCTTCGCCGCCTGGCGCCCCTTGCGCGTTCTGGTCGGCGCCTACCTCTTCGGCGGCGTCACCATCCTCCAACTCCACGCCCAAGGCCTCGGCCTCTTCGCCGTCCCCTCCCAAGTCATGTCGATGCTCCCCTACATCGCCACCATCATCGTCCTGGTGGTCATCTCCATCGGGCCCTGGAAGGCACGGCTGCAAGCCCCGGCTTGCCTGGGAAGGCCATTCTTGCCCACGAACTGAGAACGACAAAGATGTGGGGAGGATGATCCTCCCCACGCCCCACCGGTAGGTTTCCGTTGGCCCTCGATTATACGTTTTCGATCAATTCTCTGCTAAAAAGTTTCGATCTATAGTTCATCGGGTGGGGTGACAGAAATTGGCGCTCTTGGCGAACGATCCGCAGACGCAGCTCGCATTTTCCGTCTACGAGAACAAAGGCGTGTTCGCACTGCTGCTCGGCTCCGGCCTGTCCCGCGCTGCCCAGATCCCGACCGGCTGGGAGATCACACTCGATCTCGTCCGACGCGTGGCACTCGCAAAGGGCATCGGAGAGCAGCCCGACTGGGCCGAATGGCATCGAAAGCAGGCCGGCGACGAGCCCAGCTACTCCGCACTTCTCGAAGAGCTTGCTTCGTCGCCGGCGGAGCGTCGCCCGATCCTCCACAGCTACATCGAGCCGTCGGAAGAAGATCGCCAGGAAGGCCGCAAGGTCCCGACGGCCGCACACCACGCCATCGCCGCCCTCGTCCGTGGCGGCTACATCCGCGTCATCCTCACCACCAACTTCGATCGGCTGCTCGAGAACGCCTTGCGCGAGGCCGGGGTCGAGCCGACGGTCGTTGCCTCGGAAGATGCCCTGACGGGCGCCGAGCCCATCACCCACACGGCTTGCTACATCCTCAAGCTCCAAGGCGACTATAAAGATGCGCGCATCCTCAACACCGATGCCGAACTGAGCGGCTATCCAGCAGCGTATGACGGGCTCCTCGATCGCATCCTGGACGAGCACGGCCTGATCGTTTGCGGCTGGTCGGGCGATTGGGACCACGCGCTTCGAGCCGCATTTCTCCGTGCACCAAACCGTCGCTACTCCGTCTTTAGGGCGACGCGCGGACGTCTCGGCGACCGCGCGCAGAAACAGCGCAAAGTGCTTTTCGGCGAAGCCAGAATATCGCATCCAGCTCGATGACTTGATCGTCCAGGAAACTGAGCGTGTGCTTGCACAGCTCGATGGACCCGATCTCTCGGCGCCAGGACCATGGGATCAACAGGTATTCCGATCCCGAGTCCGCAAGTATGAATCGATTACGGAGCCGTTGGCCAGCGCCGTGGGCGTCCTCGGAAGATGGGGCGACGACAACGAGCTACCAATCATGCTGGACATCATCCGCAGCCTGTACGCTCATGC
>JAABSG010000015.1 GCA_011390475.1 Geminicoccaceae bacterium
CGCCGCTCGAAGGCCCGAACACGACCTTCTGGCCGATCAGCAAAGACGGCAAGACCGTCGGCAAGGTCACATCCGCGGTCTATTCACCCAGGCTCGAGCAGAACATCGCCCTGGCGATGGTCTCGGCCGACATCGCCGACCTCGGCGCGGTGGTCGAGGTCGCGATGCCCCTGGGCCCGGTTCGAGAGGGCCCGGTTCGAGAGGGCCCGGTTCGAGAGGGTCCGGTTCGCGCCACCATCGTGGAGCGCCCCTTCTTCGACCCCAAAAAGAAGCTCGCCGCCGGCTGACCAGCCCAATTGCACCTACGCTCCAGCGAGGCACTGGCTCGATGAGGCCGGTGGGTGCAGGGAGGCGTTGCCTCCCTGCGTCTTTTCCATCTGTCAGGCGCCGATGATGCCGCCGTCGTCCCTGGTGATGACCACCGTGGCCGAGCGCGGCACGGTGCCGTCGTAGTCGGGGAAGCCCGAGCCGAAGTCGCCCGCCGCGAAGGCCTCGGCCGAGGCGTGGGCACCCGGATGCTGGAAGTTGATGAACATGGTCTTGCCGTCGGGGGTGGTCACGACACCCGTGGTCTCCTGTCCCCAGGGGCCGGTCAGGAAGCGCCGGATTTCGCCCGTCGCCGGGTCGGATGCCAGCATGCCGTTCATGCCGAAGTCCTTCAGCGGACCGTCGTAGTCGGGCCCGATGTCACCCATGTCGGTCTGGATCCAGAGCCGCGAGTTCTCGTCGCACCAGATCCCGTCCGGGCAGGCGAAGATGCTGTCGTCGCCGAGCGCACCGCCGGTAGCGACGGCCGAATTCTGGGCATTGCCGGCGATCACGAACAGATCCCAGTCGAACGAGGCCCTGGTGTGGTCGCCGTTTTCGTAGTGCCAGCGCACGATCTGGCCGAAATTGTTCTCGGCCCTCGGGTTGACCGCATCCACCTGCGCTTGGGTGCGCCGCGAGTTGTTGGTCAGCGCGAAGTAGACCTCGCCGGAGTTGGGGTCGATCGTGCCCCATTCCGGGCGGTCCATCTTGGTGGCACCGGCCTGGTCGGCAGCGAGACGGGTGTTGACCAGAATGTCGGCCATATCGGCGAAACCATTGGCCGGCGTCAGCCCGTTGCGGCCGGGCGCCAGCGCCAGCCACTCGCCGGTGCCGTCGTCGTTGAACTTGGCCGCGTAGAGGGTGCCGCTGTCGAGGATCGACCCGTCGGTCTCGCCGGGCACCCAGACGTCGTCGGAGACGAACTTGTAGATGTATTCGAAGCGGGCATCGTCACCGGAGTAGCAGACGACCGGGGCACCCTCGACCACCGGGGCGAAGACCACGCCTTCGTGGGCGAAGCGACCGAGATGGGTCCGCTTGACCGGCGTCGATTCGGGGTCGAACGGGTCGATCTCGACCATCCAGCCGAAGGTGTTGGGCTCGTTGCGGTAATCCTCGGTGGCGGCGGCACCGATGCTCGAGGCGTTGAAGCGGGCGAACTCGTCGGCACCGGACTTCGCCAGGTGCCAGCCATAGCGGCCGCCTTGCGGATTGCTGGAGACGCCATAGCGGGCGTGCTCGCGCGGCAGGTCGGGCTTCTGGTCGATCTGGTCGGTGTTGGAGAAGTAGCCCGCCCAGTTCTCCTCGGCGGTCAGGTACGTGTTCCAAGGGGTAACACCGTGCGCGCAGTTGTTGAGCGTGCCGCGGGTCATGGTGCCGTCGGGGCTGTATTTCGTGCGGACATGGGCCGAGCCCTGCACCGGGCCCCCAATGGCGATCGGCGTACCGCCGGTGATCTTGCGGTTGCGCGGGTCGGCGACCACGGCCCAGGTGCCGTCGGCCTGCTTGGCCGTGCGATAGACGGAGACGCCGTGGGCGTTGATCTCCAGCTGCACCTCGTCGTCGTCGCGCATCCCGTCGGCGTCGTAGACGACGCTCCGACTGTCGATCGGCTGGCCCTTGTAGCCCGGCTTTTCGGCATGCAGGAAGCGCGGCTCGATGTATTCGTGGTTGACGCAGATGATGCCGTCCTCGGACGACCCGTCGATCGGGAAGTAGTGGATGCCGTCATGGTGCTGGCCGATCTGCATCCCCTGCTCGGCGGCGCTGTTGGCGCCCGAGCGAAAAGCCGGCATGTCGCCCATGATCGGCTCGCCCGTGGCGCCGAGGATATGAAAGCTGTAGCCTTCGGGCACGACGACCGTGTCGTCGAAGCTGATCGGCACGGGCGTAAAGCCCAGGAGCGCGCCTTTCGCGGTCGACTGCGCCAGCGCCGCCTTGCCGAGGAGGGAAGAGCCGAAAAGGCCGGTCGAGATTGCTGCGAGTCCGCCTGCAAGAAAGCTGCGGCGCTTCACGCGGCCTTCCATGACCTCGTAGAAGTTGGGGTTTTTCGAGGTATTGCAGGGCGGCTCGTCGCCGTGCTCGTAGCCGGGGGCTTCGGTATAGTCCGGATAGTCGCGCTCGTAGTCGTTCATTCGGCGTGCTCCCATGGATGACGTTTCCCGGTGCTCTGACACGGTAGCGATGCGGTCTATCGCGCGGGCACGGCCAGCCTCATGCCGGCCGGACGATCGTTGCCGATCACTCGCCTTCTTGCGCTCGGCATCACCGAGGCGCGCTTCGCGTCAGGGCCGAGTGGCGTTGTAAGGACGATGATCGATGGTTTCGTGACAGTCGCGTCACATCGCCTGAAACGGATAGTGCCCGGTGAGCCTGAACGCGGCGCCGGGGGTCGGCTCCTCGTAGATCGCGATGGCGTCGACCGTGAAGGGCTCGGTTTCGAGCCGTCGGCCGAGGGTCCGGAGATGGGGCAACAGGATGGCCTTGTCGGTATCGGCGAGGCGCTCGGTGAGCGTCATGTGGAAGGCGAAGTCGCGAAACACATAAGGGTAGCCGAAGGTCTCCAGCTGGCGGCGCTGCCGCTGGGAGAGGCGATGCAGCGGGCGCCGGGCGATCTCGTCTGAGGTCAGGACGGCGCGAAACGGTTCGAAGTCGCGAACGCAAGCGGCGGCGAGGTCGTCGAGCGCCGCTGCCGGTTCGGCCGGGACGAAGGCGAGAAAGCCTTTCAGGTCGGCAATGACCAAGGGTGGCAGGGTGAAGGCGGTGCGGGTAGCGGCAAAGGCGCTCGCCGCCGCATGCAGGTCGGCCGCGGTCCGTTCGGCGCCCAGGCGAAAGGGGGCTTTGAGCGTGCCGTGAAAGCCGTAGCGGCGGGGCGAGGTGGTGAGCTCGCGCAGTCGCTCGGGTTCGATGCCGGGAACGGCAGGCTGCTCCAGCGTTTCGCCGGTGCGGTGGTGGCGCCCGAGCCAGGTCGTGCCGAAGCGCTCGAGCGGGCTGTCGGGTGGGGCAGCATAGTAGATGGCGTAGCGATGGCTCATCGGACGCTGCGTCAGGCGACCCGCTGGCCTTGCACGAAGACCTCGCGGACGATGGGCCGCCCCTGCACCGGCTGGACACGGACGAGATCGGCCCTGAGCCCGGGCGCGAGACGACCGCGATCGGCAAGACCGGCAACGGCGGCCGGGCGGCTGGTGACCATCGCGATGGCGGTCGGCAAGTCGAGGTCGTAGGGCGGCTCGGCGAGGCGGAAGGCGCCCTTCAAGAGGCTGGCCGGGATGTAGTCGGAGGCCAAGAGGTCGAGCAGCCCTTCGCCCACGAGCGTGCCGGCCGCGACATTGCCCGAATGCGAGCCGCCGCGGATCAGGTTGGGGGTGCCCATGAGGGTCGGCAGGCCCTGGGCACGGGCCGCGCGGGCAGCCTCGAGCGTCGTCGGAAACTCGGTGAAGACGGCCCCCAGAGCCAACGCGTCCGCGATATGCGCGGGGCTGCGGTCGTCGTGGGTGGCGAGCGGGATCCGGACGTCGCGGGCGTGATCGGCCAGGGCTCGCCGGTTGGCGGGGCCGAGTTCGCGCGATGCCGTCACCAGCCGGTCGATATGCGCGTCGACCCTGGCGGCATTGCCGTCGAAGAGCCGCAAGTAGCGCTGGCGGTAATCGTCGAGGTCGGGGACTTGCCGGTCGCCCGGGGCGTGGTCCATGAGCGAGAGCATGGCGACGGCGTGGCGGGCGGCGTGTCGAGCGAATTCGCTGGTGATCGCGTCGTGGGTGACCTCGCAGCGGAGGTGCAGGCGGTGGTCGATCCGTAGCATGCCGTGACGCCGGGCCTCGTCGAGACCGTCGAGCATCGGCTCGACCAGCTCGGCGCGCATGTCCCACCCATCCGCGGCACCGAGCGTCAGGCTGTCGTAGACCGTGGTGATGCCCGCTGACGCCACCTGGCCGTCATGCGCGATGGCGGCGGCGACGCCGTCCCAGGTGACGCCGCGGCGCGGCTGGAAGTGCTTCTCGAGATTGTCGGTGTGGAGATCGACCAGGCCCGGGATCAAGAAGTCGCCGTCGAGATCGACCGCCGCCGGCAGGTGGCTCGGGGCCTGCTCCACGCTGGCGATCCGTCCGCCCCGAAGGACCAGGGTGCCGCGAACCACTTCCTCATCGAGCACGAGCCGCGCATTGGTCAAGATCAGCTCGGTCGTGGTGGCGGCGCTGGTCCCGCGGATCATCCGATCGAATGCCATGCCCTTGCCCGAAGCGACTGAGAAAAAATGCAGCGGGCGCGACGACAGTGGTCGACCGCCGACCCTCGACTAGCGAAGGCGCAACGAAACCACCGGGCGGCACCGCACTTCACCCGACCTTATGGCAGCAAGGCTGGCGATCGGTAAACCGTTCAATCGGCGACGCCGGTCACCTCGATCACCGCCATCACGGCCTCGAGGCGGATCGCGGCCATCACCTCGTTGCCGTCGTCGCAGAACGCCTGCGCCTCCTCCAATTGCTGGCGCAGGCGCGTCTGCTCGAGCCTGCCGAACGCCTCGATGTTTTCGTCGAGCAAGGCCTCGACCTCATCGATCTCGAGGTCACAAATCCGCTCCTGCTGGGGGACCTCCGGATCGACCAGGTCGTCGGTCACCGATTCCTGGGCCGAGGCAAGCGACCCCATGAGCATGCCGAGGGCGGCGATCGTTGGCAAGAAAGGGCGCACGAGCGTCTCCGAAATCACAAATACCGTGTGGGTTACCCTCTGCAACGTAAGGCCCGGCGCGCGGGATGCAAGCAACAGTCGCGCATCGCCCGCACCCGCCGACCCGGCTCTTCAGCGCTCGCGCCGGGCGCGACGGCATCGACCGGCGACGCCCCGGGCCCTCACGGCAGCGTCGCCGGCGGGCCGATGCCGATCGTCCGCCTGATCTCGTCGGTCTTGAGGCCCAAGGCCATCGGGCGTTCGGTGCCGGTCAGGATGGCGGTGTCGTAGAGCTCCTCGACGATGCCCTCGAGGCGCAGCCAATGGACGGTCTCGCCGGTGACGAGATCGACCACGAGAAGCCCGGAGCGAGGTGCGACCCCGTGCTGCTCGAGCGCGTCGTCGAGCGGCAGGCCCGCGAAGGTCTTGTTGTCGCGCGGCCGCGAGAGGCCGATGACGGCCCAGCGGTCGACCAGCGCCAGGCCGCGAGCGTAGCCGGGGCAAAACGCGATGGGCTCGAAACGGCCACGACGGCGATCGACCATGCCGAAGCGGCCAGTGCCGGAATCGAGGAGGTAGAGCTGCTCGCCGTCGCCCGTATCGTGCAGCCGGGGCGAGTGCGGCATGGCGAGACCGGCGACGACGGTTTCGTTCGTCCCGACATCGATGACGATGCCACCATCGGCGCGCCGCTCACGCCAGCCATCGGCGACGTCGGTCCGGGCGACCGCGGTGACGTAGGCCGGACGGCCGCCCCGCAGCGCGAGACCGTTCAGGTGGCAGCGATCCTCCGCCGCCAGGCGGGTGACGAAGGGCGGCTGCCAGAGCGGGCGAAAGCTGGTGGCGACGTCCGGGATCGCCAGGCAGGAAAAGAGCGTGTTGACGAAAACCGGGGTGCCGTCATTCAACACCGCCACGTCGTGGATGTCGAGATCGCCCGTGGTCCAGGCGAGTTGCGGGACGAACAGGCGGTCGTGGCCTTGATGGCGCTGTCCGGGCTCGAGCGCGTCGTCGAAGCGCCAGAGCTGGTAGAGGGTCGAGAGGTAGAGCTGGCGGCCGTGCACCGCGAGGCCCATGGCGCGGTTGAAGGTCCGCTCGAAAACCGCGAGCCGGCCATTGGCCTCCAGGCCGAGGAGAAAGAGCTTGCCGGTCTGGTAAGTCGTGAACGCGAGGCCGATCCGGGCCGCTTCGAGCCAAGCCGTAAAGTGGCGCGAGACCTGGATTTCCAGCAGCGGCTTTGCGGGCTCGTTCATGCCGGCGGGACGCGCCAATCCGAGAATCTGGCCGACAAGCTATTTCTGTTGCCAGTTGCCGTCGGCGCCCAGCACCCACTCGCCGGGGTCGGCACGCTCGATCAACTTCTCGCCGGCGAGCTGGGCCACCGCCTCGACGGGCACCCCCTCGCGTTCGGCGATCCGGGCGTATTCCTGACGGCGGCGGCGGTTGATGTCGTCGGCCAGGGCGCGGATGTCGGCAGGCGTGTCGGCCTTGACGACACCCAAGAGCCCGTCGATGCGCTCGCCGAGAAAGCCGTCGCGCTTGGCCGAGGCCAGATCCTGGGCCCAGGCGTGGCGGGCGAGGAACGCGAGTGGCGAGACTGCGAGCACGAGCCCGAGGCCGGTCAGGACGACGGCTCGCCTGCTCATTTCGGGTCGGGTAGCGGGGGTAAAGGTCAACAGGTCAGCCTCCGAAGAGCTCGGGATCGTCGAGGAGATCCTCGAGGTCGCGCTCGATGCGGACCCGGACTTCCTGCTCGATCTTGACGTTGAGATTGATGACGATCGGGTCCTTGGGCGCCTCGAGCTGGACGCGCGGGTTGCAGGCGGCAACGAGGGTCGCCAGGAGCAGGACCGCGAGGAACACGTGACCACGCTCACTCACTGCCGAGATCGAGGGCGCGGCGGACGGCGTCCGGCAGCTCCAGCGCATCCCGCCCGGCCAGCGCCAGCGGCAGAATGGGGGCTTCGAGGTTGACGTTGAGCTCAATGGGATGGCCTTCGTAAAGCTCGGGATTGGCACCGCGGAGTTGCAGCTCGACGGTCATCTCGTCGTCGAGATACCCGCGCAAGGTAGCGCGCAAGCTCTCGTAGCGAAAGTCGGCGAGTGCGGTGAACAGGAGATCGACCCCCTGCCCTTGCCCGGCGAGCACATCGGGCGGCCGGTCGGCCCGGTAGCGAAGGACGCCCGGGCCGCGCGCGGTGACCACGCTGTCGTCGAGGTAGAGCCGGCCATCCTCCATAAAGCTGAACCGGAGATCGGCATCGATGGTTCCCTCGGCACCCAAGGCTGCGATCTCGAAACCGTCGACCAGGGGGGCGAGGCCCATGCCTTCGATCCGCAGCGTCTGCGGCGCCGCCGTCCGTGGCGGGGTCAGGCGATCGAGCGTGATCCGGCCGTCGACCGGGCCGATGGGGCCGTAGTCGGTGGTGAGGTAGAAGGCCTCGACATCGAGCCATGCGGGCCCGTCCGGCCAGGTGAGGTCGAGCCGCAGCGTGCCTTCGACGTCGCTGGCGAAAGTGCCGAGCGGCGACCATAGACGGGCGGGCTGGAGGGCGCCCGGGGCAAAGCGGAGCGGCTCGCTCCTGACCCGCAGCCGGGCCGCATCGCCGCCGAGGCCGCTGCCCTCGAGGCGCAACACCACGTCGCCCGGCCCGCTCGCCATCACCCCGGTCAGGCCCCAACCAGCGGCCGTCTGGCGCAGCCGGAGCGAGGCCCAGAGCGGCAAGGCGCCGGCCGGCCCGTCGAGCCGGTCGACGCTGAGCGCGATCGGCTGGTCCGGCTGCCAGGCGATCTCGACCCGCTGCAAGGCCACCCGATGCTCGGCGTAAGTGACGGCGAGTTGTGCAATGCGGATGGTCTCCGGCAGCCAGGCGGCTGCCGGCGCGTCTGGTGGCAGCACGGCCAGCAGCAGCGCCGGCCCCAGGGCCAGCCGCCAACCGCTCGACGAGCGCGCATCAGGGCGTCGCACCGACCAATGCTCCACGTAAAGTCGACCCTCACCCATCGAGAGATAGGACGTCAGCGCCCGAGTCTACCATCATGCGACCGCCGGCCGGCGAAGCAGTGTCTCGTCCGACGAGCGCGCCGCTCGTCGCACCGCCCGATGGCCCGCCGGGTGCTGGCGGTCGGGTGAGCGGCCGCCGGTGCTATGGCGTCGGCAGCGTGCCGCCCAGGATGTGCCGGTTGGCGCCGATCACGTGCATGCTGGAGCCGACGATCAGCGGGTCCGGCGCGTGCACGATCTGGTGGTTCTTCTCGGGATAGGGCAGGGTCGCTAGCAGGTGGCGCATGGTCTCGAGTCGGGCCCGCTTCTTGTCGTCCGACTTGACCACCGTCCAGGGCGCATCAGCGGTGTCGGTGTAGAAGAACATCGCCTCCTTGGCCTCGGTGTAGTCGTCCCATTTGTCGAGCGAGGCCAAGTCGATCGGCGACAGCTTCCAGTGCTTCAGGGGATCGTGCTCACGCTGGGTGAACCGGCGCCGCTGCTCCTCCCTGGTCACCGAGAACCAGTACTTGAACAGCCAAATGCCGCTGCGCACCAGCATCTGCTCGAATTGCGGGCATTGCCGCATGAATTCCAGATACTCGTTGGGCGTGCAGAAGCCCATGACCCGCTCCACGCCGGCGCGGTTGTACCAGGACCGGTCGAAGAACACGATCTCACCGCCGGCCGGCAGATGCTCGACATAGCGCTGGAAGTACCATTGCTTCCGCTCGCGCTCGGAGGGCTTTTCCAGCGCCACGACCCGGGCGCCGCGCGGGTTGAGGTGCTCCATGAAGCGCTTGATGGTGCCGCCCTTGCCGGCGGCGTCGCGGCCCTCGAAGAGGATCACGATCTGCTGCTCGGTCTCCTTGATCCAGCGCTGCGCCTTCAACAGCTCGACCTGCAGCTCGGCCTTGTGCCGCTCGTAGGCGCGCCTGGGCATCTGGCTGCGATAGGGGTATTCGCCGGTCTCGAACAGCCGGCGAATGGCCGAGGGGTCGCGCTTGAGCTGGGCCAGCTCGTGGCGCAGCGCTGCGGCAGCACTCCGCTCACGCGCCACTTTGCCCTTGCCGCCTTTGCCGGCGGCTGTCGGGTCGCCGGCGAGCGCCGCCTCGACCGCCGTCGTCGCCCTGTCGAATGGGGCGTCCAGAGAGGCGGTGTCGGCGCCGCTTGCGTGGTCGAGCTCGGCCGTGACAGCACCCGAGCCATTCTCGGCATCGGCAGCGCGCTCCGGCGCCTGGTCTTTTTTCATCAACTGCCCCTCTGTTGTTCGGCCCGTGCGGCGTCATCGAGAGGGAGGCCTGTCACGAAACTGTCGACAGCGCATTGACCCTTGTCAAAAAGGGCCATTGCCCGCGGCCCGTCCGCGGTCAGTTGCCGGTGACCTCGAGCGCGATGATCTCGATCACCGTGACGTCGACCTGGTCGCCAGCCTCGAGCGTCGCGACGAAGTCCCGCATTTCCGGATCCTCGACCACGACCTGGCGCTGCAGGCCGGTCTGGCCGGTGAAGGTGACGATGCCGCTCTCGGTATCGTAGGCGTCGAAGGTGACGGTCGTTGTGAGTTCGCGCAAGGAGGCTCCCGAAGGACGCTGGCCCTCCTCGGCGCGAATCAGCGCGTCGGCCGTGTCCATGACGATGGGCGCCTCGCCCGCCGGTGCCAAGCTGGCCGCGATGCCGCCGTAGAAGGCGAGGTTGACGGTATCGCCGACCTCGACCTGTGGCAGGTTCCTGACCTCCTCGGGGGCGACGACGGTGACGAACTCGCCCTCACCGATCTGCAGCAGCACCTGCCGCGTGGTGAGGTCGACGTCGTGCACCACGGCCGCCACCGAGGCGACCTGCTCGACGAAGGCGCCCTGCGCCAAGGTCGGCTGGGCCAGCGGCAGAACGAGCGCCGTGCCGAGCACGGCGGCAACGAGAGCGGATTTAAAGCGCAGCATTCGACGTTTCCTCATTCGGCGGCCACTGAATAGGCCTGGTATTTGGGCAAGAGGCGGTGCGGCTTCTTCAAGGCGTCACGGCGGAAGGGGTCGCCCAGCTCTTGCGTCACCATGATCTCGAGCACGGATGGCCGGCCCGAGGCAATAGCCTCTTTCAGCGCATCCCCCACCTGGTCCGGACCGTCGACGGTGATGCCGTTGGCCCCCATGGCGTTGGCAATGCCGGCGAAGCTCGGGTTCTCGAGGTTGGTGCCGACATAGCGATCGGCGTAGAAATCGACCTGGTTCTTCTTCTCCGCCCCCCATTGCTGGTTGTTGAAGACGACCGCCACGGTCGGGATGTTCTCACGCACGGCGGTCAATGTCTCCTGCAGCGACATCCCCCAGGCACCGTCGCCGACATAGGCCACGGCCGGGCGGTCGGGGCTGGCCACCTTGGCGCCGATCGCGGTCGGATAGGCATAGCCGCAATTGCCGAAGCTCATCGCGGCGAAGAAGGACTGCGGCTGCTCGAAGCGGAGATAGGAGTTCGAGACCGAGCAAATATTACCGATATCGGTCGTTACCATCGCATCGACCGGCATCGCCTTCTCGAGTTCGCGCAGCGCCCGGCGCGGCGCCACCGGCGAGCCGGCCCCCTGCCCCCACTCGTTCAGTTCGGCTTCCCAGGCGCGTTTTTGCTTTTCGATCTCGGCCTTTCGGGCATCTCGGGTCTGGTGCGCCGCGATTGCCTTGTTGCCGGTCTCGAGCCGCTCGCGGATCGCCTGCGTCGCCGCCTTGGCATCGCCGCAGACGCCGACCGACGCCTGCTTGACGAGACCGATGCGCCGCGGGTTCGCCTCGACCTGGACCAGCTTGGCGTCCTTCGGCCAGTAGTCGATACCGTGCTGTGGCAGCGTGCCGAACGGGCCGAGGCGGGTGCCGAGCGCAATCACCACATCGGCCTGGGCCAGCAGCTTCATCGCCGCCTTCGAGCCCTGATAGCCGATCGGGCCGCACCAGAGTGGGTGCGATTGCGGGAAGCTGTCGTTGTGCAGGTAGGTGTTGATCACCGGCGCCTGCAGGTGCTCGGCGAGCTTGATCACCTCCTCTACCCCTCGACTCATCACCACGCCGCCGCCCGAGAGGATGACCGGGAACTCAGCCTGGGCGATCAGGGCCGCCGCCTCGTCCAGGCTCTCCGGGCCGCCCGGGCCGCGCTCGACCCGGATGGGCTTGGGGATGGTGTAGTCGGCCTCGCCGTAGAAGAGATCACGCGGGATGTTGAACTGCGTCGGGCCGCGCTCCAGCATCGCGTAGTCGAAGCAGCGCGAGAGCAGTTCAGCCATCCGCCCCTGATGCGCGCAATGCGCCTGGTACTTGGTGATCTTTTCGAAGAACGGGAGCTGCTCGGCCTCCTGAAAGCCGCCGAGGCCCTGGGTGTTCGAGCCGGTCTCCGGCGTGATGACGACGACCGGCGAATGCGCCCAGTAAGCGGCGGCAATGGACGTGACGAAATTGGTGATCCCCGGACCGTTCTGACCGATGCACACACCGTGCCGGCCCGACGCCCTGGCATAGCCGTCGGCCATGTGCCCGGCGCCCTGCTCGTGCGCCACGGAAATGAAGCGGATGCCGGCCGGCTCGAAGATGTCGAGCGCGTCCATGTAGGCCGAGCCGACGATCCCGAAGACATGGGTGACGCCCTGCGCCACCAGGGTCTCGACGAAGGCTTCGGACGGCGTCATCAAGGTCATTGCGGCACTCCCGGATTTTTTGCTGCCGGAAGCTAGCAGGGAGCGCGGCGCATGGCGATGGGGCAAGCGCTCAGGCGGCCTTCACCTGGCTCCCCCAGCCGTCAAGGTCCCAGGCACCCTTGAAACGGCGTTAGGCTTCCGCCGCCTCAGCCGCGAATGCGCTCGTTCCTCGGGTCGTAGAACGGGGCGAGCGACGCCTCGGCGGCGAAGCGTTGCCAGCCGATCTCGATCTCGAAAAGCTGGGCGTCCAGCCATTGCTTGGTCACGCCGCCTTCGTTGCGCACGTAGCCCATCCCGAGCGACGCGCCGATGCGGTGGCCGTACATGCCGGACGTGATCGAGCCGACGATGCGATCGTTCGCCCAGATCGGCTCCTCGTGATGGAGAAGCGGAAGATCGTCCAGGAGACGGAACTGGACGAGGCGCCGCTCGAGGGGGCCGGCATCGCGTTGCCGCAGCAGCGCGTCGCGGCCGATGAAGTCGTACTTGTCCCAAGCCACGGCAAAGCCGAGCCCCGCCTCGAGGGCGGTGTCCTCGACACCGATATCGTGGCCGAAATGCCGGTAGCCCTTCTCCATGCGGCACGCGTTCATGGCATGATAACCCGCTGACCCAAGGCCGAAATCGGCGCCGGCTTCATGCATCACATCGAACACGTGAGCCGCGAACTCGGCCGGGATGTAGAGCTCGTAGCCGAGCTCGCCCACATAGGTGATGCGGCTGGCGCGCACCCGGGCATAGCCGATCTCGAGCTCGCGCGAGGTGGCGAACGGAAAGACTTCGTTGTCCAGCGTCTCGCCCGTGAGCGCTTCGAGCAAGGCGCGGCTCTTCGGCCCCATGAGGCCCAGCATCGGCAGGCCGGAGGTGATGTCGATGGCGATGCAGTGGGCGCCATCCGGAACGTGCGCCTCGAGCCAGGCCAGGTCACGGGTCTGGCCGGCCGCGGTGGTGACGACCAGGAACGCGGTTTCGCCGGTGCGCGTAACCGTCAGATCCGCCTCGATTCCGCCCTCTTCGTTGAGCCATTGGGTGTAGACGACGCGGCCGACCGGCACATCGACCCGGCCCGCTGAGACGCGGTTCAGGACGCCCAGCGCGTCCTTGCCGGTGACGAGGTATTTCGAGAAGCACGACTGATCGAAGAGACCGACCGCATCGCGCACCCGGCGGCATTCCGCCCCGGTGTGCTCGTGCCAGTTCTGCCGGCCCCAGGAGTAGCGGTACTCGGGTGCCACGCCTTCGGGCGCGAACCAGCCCGGCCGCTCCCAGCCGGACTGCTCGGCCATCACGGCACCCTGCACCACCAGCCGGTCGTGGAAGGGCGAGCGGCGCGCACCTCGGGCCGTGGCGTATTGTCGATACGGCCAGTGCATGGCGTAGAGCAGCCCGAGCGTCTCGGTGGTGCGATCTCGGAGATAGCGGCGGTTGACCTGGAACGGCTGCATCCGGCGGACGTCGACGTCGAGCAGATCGGCTGGCATGTGCCGCTTCTCGATCCATTCCGCCAGCATGAGGCCGACGCCGCCCGAGGACTGGATGCCGATCGAGTTCATGCCGCAGGCGACGAAGAGATCCCGCACCTCGGCCGTCTCGCCCAAGAGGTAGCGATCGTCCGGGGTGAAGCTCTCGGGGCCGTTGAAGAAGGTCTGGATGCCGGCTTTCTCCAGCAGCGGCAGGCGGCGGGTCGCAGCCTCCAGGATCGGCTCGAAATGGTCGAAATCGTCGGGCAGGCTCGCGAACGCGAAGTCGTCCGGGATGCCGGCCATGCCCCAGGGCTTGGCCACGGGCTCGAACGCCCCCAGGAGGATCTTGCCCGCATCTTCCTTGATGTAGGCGCATTCGTCCGGCACGCGGAGCACCGGCAGGTCGCGGGGCAGGTCCTGGATCGGCTCGGTCACGATGTAGAAATGCTCGGCTGCATGCAGCGGCAGCGAGACGCCGATCTGGCGGCCGAGTTCCCTCGACCACATGCCGGCGGCGATCACCGTGGTCCCGGCGCGGATGGGCCCTTCGCCGGTCATGACGCCGACGGCCCTGCCCTGCTCCACCAGGATATCCGTGACCGCCACGCCTTCACGGATTCTGGCCCCGGCCATCCGTGCCCCCTTGGCATAGGCCATGGTGACGTTGGTGGGGTCGGCCTGGCCGTCCTTGGGCAGGTAGATGCCGCCGACGAGATCGCTGGTCGCCAAGAGCGGATAGCGGGCCTCGATGTCCGCGGGGGTGAGGACCTCGACCGCGAGGCCGAAGTTCTTCGCCATCGACGCCCCGCGGCGCTGTTCCTCGAAGCGCTCGTCGTTGGTCGCCACGCTGATCGAGCCGTTCTGCTTGAAGCCGGTCGAAAGCCCGGTTTCGGCCTCCAACCGGAACAGCAATTCGGAGGTGTATTTGGCGAGCTCGGTCATCTGCCGGGACGCCCGGAGTTGGCCGATCAGGCCGGCGGCGTGCCAAGTGGTGCCCGAGGTGAGCTGCTGGCGCTCGAGCACCAGAACGTCGGTGATGCCACGTTTGGTCAGGTGATAGGCGATCGAGCAGCCGATGATTCCGCCGCCGATGATCACGACGTCGACCGATGTCGTCGGGTTGTCGTCCATTCGCTTCCTCGCCACGAACCTCATGCGGTTCTAGGCGGTCGGCGGGCCGGCCGGCAAGCTGCGCCGATCGGGCGGCGCGAAATCGGTTCCGCCATGCAACCGAGAGCGCTAAGGTCCAAGGCCTCAGGTCGCGATCGAATGGGGAGACAGACGGTGCGGATCGGGGTGCCCAAGGAGATCAAGAACCACGAGTACCGGGTCGGCTTGACCGCGGACAGCGTGCTCGAGTTCGTCGCCCATGGCCACGAGGTCCTGGTCGAGACCGGCGCTGGGGCCGGCATCGGTTCGGACGACGAGGTCTATCGGGCCGCCGGGGCCACGATCGTGGGGCAGCCTGCCGAGATCTTCGAGCGGGCCGAGATGGTGGTGAAGGTCAAGGAGCCGCAGGCGAGCGAGCGCGCCATGCTGCGGCCCGGTCAGATCCTCTTCACCTATCTCCACCTCGCCCCCGACCCGGAGCAGACCAAGGACCTGGTCGCCAGCGGTGCCGTTTGCATCGCCTACGAGACCGTCACCGATTCCCGCGGCGGCCTGCCGCTCCTGGCGCCGATGTCGCAGGTGGCGGGCCGGCTCGCCATCCAGGCCGGCGCCTATTGCCTGGAGCGGGCGCATGGTGGCTGCGGCATGCTGCTGGGCGGCGTGCCGGGGGTCGAGGGGGCGAGCGTGGTCGTCATCGGCGGCGGCATGGTCGGCGAGAACGCCATCCAGATGGCCCTGGGCATGGCCGCCGACGTCACAGTCCTCGATCGCAATGTCGAGGTGCTGCAGCATCTGGCCCGGCGGTTCGGGCCGAGCCTGAACACCGTCTACTCGCAAAAGGCGACCCTCGACCGCTACGTCACCGACGCCGATCTCGTGGTCGGTGCCGTGCTCGTCGCCGGGGCCAGCGCGCCCAAGCTGGTCACTGCCGACATGGTCCGCCGGATGCGGCCGGGCAGTGTGCTGGTCGACGTCGCCATCGACCAGGGCGGCTGCTTCGAGACCAGCCATGCGACCACCCACGCCGACCCCACCTATATCGTCGACGGCGTCGTCCACTATTGTGTCGCCAACATGCCGGGCGCGGTGCCCAAGACCTCGACCCAGGCCTTGAACAACGTCACGCTGCCCTACGCCCTGGCGCTGGCCGACCGGGGCTACAAGGCGGCCCTCCTGGCGAACCCGCATTTCCTCAACGGGCTGAACGTGCACGCGGGCCGGATCACCCATCCGGCCGTCGCCGCTGCCCAGGGGCTCGACGTCGTCGAGCCCGCGAGTGTGCTTCAGGACTGAGGCAGCGACGAACCCAGCCCGGCGCCGATCTTGTCGACACGACGGTGATCGCCTATGCCGCGACGTCAGGTGGTGTCCGCGAAATCGGCGGCACCGCAGCCTTGGAGCGGTCCGATCAACGCGTCCCTCGAGCCATGAAGTGCCGGCCAGACATCGGGCCGGCGATGCCCGAGCGCCCGGCGGCAGCCTCGCCGCCGCATCTGGCGTTCTTGCTTTCCGACTTGAACACCGGCGGCGTGCAGCACGCGGTCTTGCGGATCGCCGAGGCGATGGCCGAGAACGGCTGTCGGGTCTCGCTCCTGGTCTGTGAGCCGGGCGGCAAGCTCGAAGCCGGCTTGCCGGCGTCGATCACCTGCGTGCATCTGCCGGCGGCGAACGGCATCATGGCCCGAATTGCCGCCCTGCGCGCCGATCCCGCTGCCTGGCGGCTGCTCCGCCGCCCCCTCTCGTCGAGGCGCGAGACGCAGCTCCTGCCGTATCTCCAGGCACTGACCGACTACCTCGAGCGGGAACGCCCGGACACGCTCTTCAGCGCGGCGTCGACGCTCAATATCTGGGCTTATCTGGCGAGGCGCCGGGCCGGCGTCCCGACCCGTCTGATCGTCAGCGAGCGGTCACATTTCTCGTCGGGCAAGCCCAGGAAGCTGCAGCGCGTGCAGGTGCTGGCGCCGATGATGCGCCGCGCCTATGCCGGCGCCGATCGGGTGGTCGCGGTCTCGCACGGCGTCGCCCGCGACCTGATCGACAACGTCGGCGTGGCGCCCGAGCACATCACCGTCCTGCACAACCCGACCATCGGCCCGGACTTCGAGGCCAGGATGGCGGCCCCCGTGGATCACCCCTGGTTCGCCGAGGGCGGCCCGCCGGTGCTGCTCGCCGTCGGCCGGCTCGCCGGTCAAAAGGACCTGCCGACCCTGATCGACGCCTTCGCCATCGCCCGCCGGCGCCGACCGCTCCGCCTCGTCCTGCTCGGTGAGAAAAATCCCACGGCCACCGGCAAGACAACTATCCAGGATCTGGTCGAGCGCGCCGGCATCGCCGAGGACGTGGCCTTTCTCGGCTACGACCCGAACCCGATCCGTTACATGGCGCGCGCCGATCTCTTCGTGCTCTCCTCGCTTTTCGAAGGCTTTCCCAACGTGCTGCTCGAGGCCGTGGCCGCCGGCTGCCCGGTGGTCAGCACGGATTGCCCGAGCGGCCCCTTCGAGCTGCTCGACGGTGGGCGCTACGGCCGGCTGGTGCCGGTCGGTGACCCCGAGGCCATGGCCGAGGCCATCCTCGCGAGCCTGGACGAGCCGCGCGACGAGGCAGCGCTCCAGGCGCGGGCGGCGCTCTTCGATTTCGATCGCAGTGTCGAAGCCTATCGCAACGTGCTGCTCGGCCGGCCGCAAGCGGACACCTATCCGGCGCCCGAGGCTTGGCGGTAACCGGCGCCGTGCCCGACCCGACCGCCGGCAAGCGGGTGGCAATCGTCCTCTACCGGCTGGCGCGGGGCGGTGCCGAACGGGGCGTCGTCAACCTCGTCAAGGGCTTGGTCGAACGCGGTGTCGCCGTCGATCTGTTGCTCGCGGGCGAGGGCGACGCCTACCGGGACGAACTGCCGGAGGACGTGCGCATCGTCCGTCTCGAGCCGCAGGGGCGCTGGGCCGTGCGCTGGGCCATCCTGCGCGCTGCGCCGAGCTTCGTTGCCGATGCGCCCGGGCTCTGGGCCGCGGGGCCGCCCAGGGATTTCGGCCTGATCCCGGCGCTGCGCGATTATCTGCGTCGTGACCGGCCGGATGCGCTGCTCTCGGCCCTGGCCACGGTCAATCTCGCCGCCGTCCTGGCGCGCCGGGCGGCCGGCGTGGCGACGCGGCTGGTGATCCGCGAGGCCAACACGCTATCGCAGAACTACCAGGACAAGCAGACGCCGGCCCATCGCGCGCTGCCCGGGCTCGCCGCGCGCTGGTACCCGAAAGCCGACGTCGTGGTCACCGTGGGCGCCGGGGTCGCGGCCGACCTCGAGGCCTTGGGCGTGCCGGCGACCAAGATCCGGACCATCCACAACGGCCTCGATCTGGAGCGGATCGCGCGGGCCGCAGCAAGCCCCCTCGATCACCCCTTTTATGCCGCGGACGTGCCGGTGATCCTCGCGATCGGCCGGCTGCGGCCGCAAAAAGACCATGCGACCCTGATCAGCGCCTTCGCGCAGCTGCGGTCGAGCCGCGAGTGTCAGCTGGTGATCCTCGGCGAGGGTCCGCTCCGCGACGCCCTCGAGGCGCAGATCGCGGCACTCGGCCTCGGCGCTGTGGTCGATCTCGTGGGCGACGTCGCCAACCCTTTCGCCTATCTCGCCCGCTCGACGCTCGTGGTGCTGCCGTCGCGCTGGGAGGGGTTTCCCAACGTGCTGCTCGAGGCCCTGGCCTGCCGCTGCCCGATCGTCGCCACCGACTGCCCGAGCGGCGGCCCGGCGGAACTGCTGGAGAACGGTCGCTATGGCCGCCTCGTCCCGCCGGGCGACAGCGAGGCCCTGGCCGCCGCGATGGCCGAGCGGCTGGACCAGCCGGGCGACCTCGAGGCCGGCTATCGCCACGCTACCGGCTTCAGCCTGGCGCGGACCACGGAACGCTATCTCGAAGCGCTGCTGCCGGCCGCTGCCCCGACCTGAACGAGCCGCCGCCGCCGAGGCCTCGACCGGCGAGCCGTCAGGCCGCGTCGCGGCGCTTTTCCAGCACGGCCAGGGCGAACTTGGTCTCGTGCTTCGGTTTGAGCGTATCGAAAATTCGGACCCGGGCGGTGTGTCGCTCGATATAGGCGATCTCGTCCGCGGACAGCACCGGCGACTTGAACCCCCGGGCCGCCCTGAGCTCCTCGAGGAGGTCGAGGGTGAGCCGGTCGGTCGGCGCCTCGAAGCCCTCGGGCTGGTAGTGCAGATCCTCGACGAAGTAGAGCCCGCCCGGCTTCAGCCGCTGGAACAGCACGCCCATCGAGATCTGCTGGTGGCGTGAGGCGTGCAGCGCATCGTCGACGATGACATCGAAAGCGTCGACGCCGGCCGTGTCGAGAAACGCCTCGAGATCCCGCCGTTCGGCCTGGTCGCCGCGAAAGACCGTGCAACGCTCGTGGCTGAAGCCGCTGAAATCCTGGATGTCGAAACCGAAGATTCGGCCCTTCGGGAAATAGTCGGCGAGCATCCGCAAGGACGGCGCGTCCGTGAACGCGGTGCCGCCGATCGCGCGCTGCACGTTGTGCTGCAGAAGCCCGAGCTCCAGCACGGCGACCGGTTGCTCACGCAGTGGGGCCAGGAACGTGTCGTAGACCCGCGAGTAGCCGTGCCGTCCGAACCCCTTGTCGGAGTCGAACTTGGCCGCTAGCCGAAAAAACTCGTTCTTGCGGATTTGATAGAAGGTGTAGTCGAGACCGGCGCGAAACGCCGCCGGGTTTGCGATTGCCATGCGCACGTTCTTGGCGAATTGCTTGAGTTTTTTGATCATCGCGGGTCGCCATCGTGAAGTGCCCGCGCAGCGACGGGTCGATCGCCGCCGGTCGGGTGCCGAACAAACCGGCCGCGGCGTGCTGTCGGTTCTCGGGCCGGGCCCTGCCGGAACACGATCCCCCCGGCTTTGTCAATCGATCCTTGGCGCCGACCTCGATCGGCGCGTCAGCCGGGCGCACCGGCAGAGACTCAGCCGGCCGCGGCTTCGACCGTGTCCGCGACCAGCGCCCGCAGCCCCGCCATGTGTCCCTCTTCGCGCGAGCGGACATTGGGGTCGGAGGTCACGGCGATGGTCAGGGCCAGGCCGGGGACGACGTGCAGCATCTGCCCCCCATAGCCCCAGCCGTAATAGTGCTGGTGGCCGGCCGTCTCGGTCATGAACCAGCCGTAGCCGTAGCGGTGGCCGGTCCAGCGCGAGGCCGTGCGGGGCTGCCAGGAGGTGGTGATCCAGTCGCTGGAGACCACGACCGCGCCATCCAGACTGCCGCCATGGCGGATCATCTCGCCGAAGCGGATCACGCCTCGGGGCGAGAGCAGCATGTTGTTGCCGCCGAGATAGATGCCCTGCGGATCGCGATCCCAGGGCGGGATCTGGATGTTCAGGGGCTCGGCCAGCCACTCGTTGGCGAGCTGGTGGGTCGTCTGCCCCGTGGCTTGCGTCAGGATGGCCGAGAGCAGATGCGAGCTGCCGGTCGAATAGAGCATCGGCCCACCGGGCTCGGCCACGAACGGCCGGGAAAGGGCGTTCTGCACCCAATTGCGGCTGCTGACCCAGCCGCCGTAATTGGCGCCCGAGGTGCGCTCCAGGCCGGCCTGCATCGAGAGCAGGTTGCCGATGGTGACCTCGGCGAGGCGCGGGCTCGCATCGGCCGGGAGAAGCGGACCCAGGGCCGTGGTGATCGGCTGGTCGGGCCCGTCGAGGATGCCGCGATCGACCGCACAGCCGACCAGCGTGGCCAGCACGGTCTTGGCCAACGACTTGATGTTGACCGGGCGGTCGGCGGGCGGCCCGCGAAAGGTTGCTTCGAGCACCGTCTCGCCGTCCTGGCTGACGATCAGCGTGTGCAGCCGCGGCAGCCGGCCCGCCCGGGCGCGAAGTTCCTCCGGGTCCAGTTCGGCTGTGGCCCGCACCGGGCGCAGACAGGCGAGAGTGCCGAGGGCGGCACCGCCCAGCAACAGGCGGCGGCGGTCGGACGAGACGGGCATGCTTGTAATCATGTCGGTCACTTGGTGCGTTTCGGTGCGCTTGGCCAGAGGTATTCAGGCATTGGTCGCGATCGTCCGTGTGGTTGCCTTTGCCGGTGACAGGGCGTATACGCACATCATTTCCTATCGAGCGTGGCCCGAGATTGCGCCGCGCGACTCTCGTTTCTCAGAGGACCGACGCATGCGTGATGTCCTGCGGGCCCGAGCCAAGCGGCTTCGTCGGCGGGTCAAGCACTGGCACGCCTTGGCGATCAGCGATGTCGTCTTCCTGTCGCCGGCGAAGAGTGGCCGGACCTGGCTGCGCGCCATGCTCAGCCATGTTTATCACCTGAGCTACGGGACCCCGATCGACGAGCTGGTCAGCCGCGATCGCTTTCACCGCCGCGAGCCCCGCATTCCGCGCTTCTTCTTCTCCCACAACGACGACAACGAGCCCTACTTGCTGCAGCGGCAGCTGACGCCGCACGGCTTGCGCCGCAAGACCGTCATTTGCCTGGTCCGCGACCCGCGCGATGTCGTCGTCTCCTTCTTCCATCAGCGCCGGCATCGCAGCAAGCAGGTGACTGCGGAACAGCGGTTCGGCGACGATGCGACCGTGACGGACGCCTTTGTCCGCGATGCGCTCGCGACGGTCACTGCGAAGGTCGACCGGCTAGCGGCGCTGGCTGCGGCCCATCACGACGGTCACCTCTTTCGTTACGAGGACCTGCACGCCGAGCCCGCGGCCGAGCTCGCCCGGCTTTTGCGCGTCCTCGGCCACCACGACGTGCCGCAACGCCATATCGAGGCGGCGGTCGACTTCGCCAGCTTCGAGCAGTTGAAGCAGCGAGAGGCGGCGGGCTTCTTCCGCAGCGACAATCTCCGCCCGGCGGATACGGCCGAGCCCAATTCGTTCAAGGTGCGGCGTGGCAGGATCGGTGGCTACCGAGACGAGCTCTCGCCGGAGCAGGTCGTAACGATGGACCGGATGATCGACACGACGCTCGCCCCCGGTCTCGGCTACCGGACCGACGAGCCGGCGCCCCGCGACCTCGTCACGCGGCCGCCGACCACCAGAAGCGCCGGCGAGCGCCCGGCGCGCAGCGCCTCCCGGGTGCCGGGATTTGCCCGAGGTCGTCGGTTGTTCGTCGGCGCCGCCATGGTCGCCGGCATCGCCGCCACGACCGGCGCGGGTTTTTCGGACGAGGCCATGGTCGTCGGCGTCGATGCGGTACCGGAGACCGGCGGCACCTGGCGATTCTCGGTCACCGTGCGGCATGCCGACGAGGGCTGGGACAATTATGCCGACAAATGGCAGGTACTGGCACCGGACGGCACCGTGCTCGGCGAGCGAGTCCTGCTCCACCCGCATGTCGACGAGCAGCCCTTCACCCGCTCGCTCGGCGGCGTGGCGATCCCCGACGATCTCGCGGCGGTCGACATTCGTGCCCACGACACGGTCGACGGCTGGGGTCCAGCGGTGACCTACACGCTGCCGGAGCGCTGACGGCCGGAGCGCTGACGGCCGGAGCGTTGACGGGCGGAGCTGCGGCGGCGAAACGCCGAGGGGGCTCGAGGCGGATCGTCTTCCCCGGCTCTTTTACCTGTTTCCTCTCTCTTCGACGTCCGAAAAAGAGAGGCGGTTCCGGGTGACCCCGGAACCGCCAAGGAGGAGAATACAAGGAAAGAGACGTCCCGCTGCCCAACGAGACGCCATGTGATCCTTACGAGCAGCCGGTTGTGCTGCCGCAGGTGTCACATTTCAGGCAGGTGCCGTTACGCACCAGCGTGAAGTTGCCGCATGCCGAGCAGGGATCGCCTTCGTAGCCTTGGAGGCGGGCGATCTCGGCCTGCTGGCGGCGGCTGTCTCTGGAAGCTGTCTTGCTGTCGCGGGCGAGGCTGGCGACGGCCCCGGTCGGCCCCCCTGCCCCGCTCACCGCTTTCGTCTGTGTCTCGGCCGGCACCTCGTGACCCGCCCCACCGGCGAGCAGCCGGAGGTTACCGCGGATGAAGCCGGCCGAGGCGATCTGCGCCATGTTCTCGCCCATGTCGCCTTCCTTGGTGCCTTCGCCGATAGCGTCGTGGCGGAGCGCCTGGGGGTCGACATTGGCGAGGTCGCTGCGGTCGAGATAGGAGACGGCGAGTTCGCGGAAGATGTAGTCGAGGACGGAGGTCGCCATCTTGATGGTGTCGTTGCCCTGCACCACGCCCGAGGGCTCGAATCGGGTGAAGGAGAAGGCCTCGACGAATTCCTCGAGCGGCACGCCGTATTGCAGGCCGATCGAGATCGAGATGGCGAAGCTGTTCATCAGCGAGCGGAAGGCGGCACCTTCCTTGTGCATGTCGATGAAGATCTCGCCCAGGGCGCCGTCCTCGTACTCGCCGGTCCGCAAGTAGAGCTTGTGGCCGCCGACGATGGCTTTTTGGGTATAGCCCTTGCGTCTGGTCGGGAGCTTCTTCCTGCCCTGGATGAAGCGCTCGACCACGCGCTCGGTGACCTCGACGATGCGCTCGACCTGCGAGCGCTCGACGCTGTCCTCGTCCTCGTCCTCGATGTCGTCGGCGAGCATCGAGGAGAGCGGCTGGCTCAGCTTCGAGCCGTCGCGGTAGAGGGCCAGGGCCTTCACGCCGAGCCGCCAGCCTTCGAGATAGGCGAGCCTGCAATCCTCGACCTCCGCCGTGGCCGGCATGTTGATGGTCTTGGAGATGGCGCCCGAGATGAAGGGCTGGGCTGCCGCCATCATCCGGATGTGGCTGGAGGCCGAGAGGTAGCGCTTGCCGATTCGGCCGCAGGCATTGGCGCAGTCGAAGACCGGCAGATGCTCGGGCTTCAGCTCCGGCGCCCCTTCGATCGTCATGGTGCCGCAGCAGAAGGCGTTGGCCTTCTCGACCTCGTCACGGGAGAAGCCCAAGGCCTGCAGCATGTCGAAGCGGATGTCGGAAAGCTGCGCGTCGGTGAAGCCCAGGACGTCCTTGCAGAAGGCATCCCCCAGGGAGTGCCGGTTGAAGGCGTAGCGGATGTCGAAGGTGGTGGGCAGGCCGGCTTCCAGCTTCTTCAGGATCTCGGCCGTGAAGCCCTTGGCCTCGAGCTTGGCGTGATCGATGCCGGGCGAGCCCTTCAGCGTGCCGTGGCCCACCGCATAGCGGGTGATGGCCTCGATCTGCGTCCGGTCGTAGCCCAGGGTCTCGAGCGCCTGCGGCACCATGCGGTTGATGATCTTGAAGAAGCCGCCACCGGCGAGCTTCTTGAACTTCACGAGCGCGAAGTCCGGCTCGATGCCCGTGGTATCGCAATCCATGACGAGGCCGATGGTGCCGGTGGGCGCGATCACCGAGACCTGGGCGTTCCTGACCCCGTGCTCTTCCGCCATGGCGACGGCATCGTCCCAGGCCCGAGTCGCGGCCGCGAGCAGCGCCGGGTCCGGGCAGTTGTGGTGGTCGAGCGGCACCGGCAGGGTGGCGAGCTCCTCGTAGCCCTTGGCCTGACCGTGCGCGGCGCGGCGATGATTGCGGAGCACCCGCAGGGTAGCCTCTCGATTGGCCGGATAGCCCGGGAAGGCGCCGAGCTCGGACGCGATTTCGGCCGAGACCTTGTACGCGATGCCGGTCATCAGCGCGGTGATCGCCCCGCAATAGGCACGGCCAGCGTCGCTGTCGTAGGGCAGGCCCGAGGCCATCAGGAGTCCGCCGACATTGGCGTAGCCGAGGCCCAGGGTCCTGAACTTGTAGCTGAGCTCGGCGATCTTCTCGGCCGGGAACTGGGCCATCATCACCGAAATCTCGAGCACCAGGGTCCAGAGCCGGGTGGCGTGCGCGAAGTCGGCGACCTTGAACGTCCCGTCCTGGTTCTTGAACTGCATGAGGTTCAAGGAGGCCAGATTGCACGCCGTGTCGTCGAGGAACATGTATTCCGAGCACGGGTTGGACGCGTTGATGCGGCCGTCGGCCGGGCAGGTGTGCCAGTCGTTGATGGTGGTGTCGTACTGCACCCCAGGATCGGCGCTGGCCCAGGCGGCAAAGCAGATCTTGTCCCAGAGCGCCTTGGCGCGAATGGTCTTGGCGACCTCGCCCGTCCGCCTCGCCGTCAACGGCCACTCGCGGTCCTGCTGGACGGCCTGGAAGAAGGGGTCGCTGATCCTGACCGAGTTGTTCGAGTTCTGCCCCGAGACGGTCAAGTACGCGTTGCTGTCCCAATCCGCGTCATAGGTCGGCACCTCGACGCCCCGGTAGCCCTGCCGTGCCAGGAGGATCGCCTGCTGGATCGAGCCGTCGGGCAGCATCGCCCGCTTGGCCATGCGAATGGCGAGCTTCAGCGCCGGGTTGGTCTTCGGATCGAAGCGCTCGGCCTGAACGACGTCGGCAGCACCGTTGCAGGCCTCGATGATCTGATTGGCATGGCGGGCCAGCAGCTTCGAGCCCGCGACCAGGGCCGCGACTTTCTGCTCCTCGGTCACCTTCCAGTCGATGAAGGCCTCGATGTCGGGGTGGTCGACATCGACGATGACCATCTTGGCCGCCCGCCGCGTCGTGCCACCGGACTTGATGGCACCAGCCGCCCGGTCGCCGATCTTGAGGAAGGACATCAGCCCCGACGACTTGCCGCCGCCCGAGAGCCGCTCGCCTTCGCCACGCAGATTGGAGAAGTTGGTGCCGGTGCCGGAGCCGTATTTGAAGAGCCGGGCCTCACGAACCCAGAGATCCATGATGCCGCCGTCGTTGACGAGGTCGTCGGCGATGCTCTGGATGAAGCAGGCATGCGGCTGCGGCCGCTCGTAGGCCGACGTCGAGGCGTGAACCTTGCCGGTCGCTTCGTCGACGTAGAAGTGGCCCTGCGCCGGGCCATCGATGCCGTAGGCCCAATGCAGCCCCGTGTTGAACCACTGCGGCGAGTTGGGGGCGGCCATTTGCTTGGCCAACATGAAGCGCATTTCGTCGAAGAACGCCCGGGCGTCCTCTTCGCCGGCGAAGTAGCGCCCCTTCCAGCCCCAATAGGTCCAGGCCCCGGCCAGCCGGTCGAAGACCTGCTCCGCCTTGGTCTCGCTGCCGTAGCGCTCGGCTTCGGGCAACGCCGCCAGCGCCGCCTCGTCGGCGACCCGCCGGCAGAGCCAGGCGGGGACACCCTTCTCCTTCACCGGCTTCAGCTTCGCCGGGACGCCTGCCTTCCTGAAATATTTCTGCGCCAGGACATCGATCGCGACCTGTGACCAGCCGGCGGGCACTTCGACGGCATCGAGGGCGAATACCACCGACCCGTCGGGGTTGCGGATTTCGCTCGACGCCGCACGGAACGCCATCGCCGCATAGGGCGATGCACCGGCTTCGGTAAAGGCACGCTCGATCTTCATCGACACTGATCTCCTCGTCGCTGCAAGACTAGAATGTTCTCGTCTTGTTCGTCAAACCCATCGCACGCTCGCCGTCGTCTCCGCGGTTGCGCCAGGCTGGGCCTCACGATCAGCGCCGGATGATCTCTCGATCATTCAACGATCAGTTTAGAGCCGCCCGCCGCGAATCTCAACAACAAGCCTCGCCCCCGACGATCCAGTGACCGATTTTTCCGATCACGGGTCGGTGGCTGGGCCTTGCGAACCCGCCGAAAACGAGGCCCGGAGCAGCCACACGGCCGCGCTCCATGACCTCCATTCGCTAGATATACGAAGAGACTGCGAGCCCACAACAACATATTGTGTTTTCGTGAGAAAGAGCGCGATCGACCGCCCGACTGTTGCGGGCCGGCCATGCTCGCTGGCCGAAAAGCCGCCCTGCTCGCCTCAGCGCCTCCTGAGCGGGGCTCAGGCGTGCGCTGATTGTCGACTGGCGTCAGCCGCACTCATGTCGCCCGCGTCGCCATGGACGAGTTTGTGGATAAATCCCGATGTGATGTGGATGAACGCGGCCAGACTGTTCGCTTCACGTTCCCCTGAGTAACAATCAGGGCCATCAGCCAAACTCAGCCGACCCGTTTTTCCACGGTTGTCCACAAAGTTCTTTTTCCCGAGTTGTCCACAATCGAGGGGCGCGCTGACGCGGCGGCGCAACGTTGTGGCCCCGGCGAGGCTGCAGCCGGCCGACCTGCCGCAGGCTCGACGCTGGACGCTTGCCGGTCAGCGGTCCATAAAGCGGGGCGTCACCCGGCGGCCGACTGGCCGCCGCACGCTCGTCCAGCCCAAAGTGAGGGAGCGCAAGCCTTTGTCGATCTTCAGATGGCTCGCACAGAACCGCCTCGGCACGCATCTGTTCACCCGCCGCCGCGGCCTGAAAGTCGGCGAGGACGAGGGCGGCAACGTCTATTATCGCGAACGCGGCCGCAAAGGTGGCAGTGAGGGCGACTGGCGCAGCGAGCGCCGCTGGGTCGTCTATGCGGCCGAGGGCGAGATCGAGGCGAGCGCGGTGGCGCCCGGCTGGAATGCCTGGCTCCACAAGAACCGCGAGAAGGCGCCCTCCGAAGAACCGCTGAAGGAAAAGTTCTGGGAGAAGCAGCACGTCCCGAACCTTTCCGGCACGCCCGCGGCCTACGTCCCGCCCGGTCACGAGAAGCGGGGCGGCCAGCGCGATTCAGCCACCGGCGACTACGAGGCCTGGCGCCCCTGAGCTCTCACTGAGTGGCCTCAGTCGCCGCTCAGCCCTCTTGATCGCCTGTGGATAAGCGCTCGGAAAACCCCCAGATCCGTGGGCTGGCGAGCTCGAGGCTGTTGCCGGCCGGGTCGCGAAAGTAGAACGACCGGCCTCCCTTCGGCCAGTCCTGCCATTGCTCGATGCCGATCCCGGCCGCCTCCAGCCGCCGTGCCCAGGCATCCAGCGCCTCGCCTGCCACGGCAAAGCAGACATGGCCCGGCCCAACCGCCCCGTGCGCCGGGACCTTGGTGCTCTGCGCAGCCGCCTCGGCCACGAACAAGAGCAGCATCTGCGCCTCCAGGCGAAAGAAGACGAAGAGCCCCGGCCGCCGGCTCACCTCCTCGAGACCGAGCACCTCGCCGTAGAAGGCGGCGGCCGCGTCCAGGTCGTCGACATAGAGCACGGTCTCCAGGATCGCGCCCAGCTGCATCGTCCCTCTCCTTCCAAGCCCAGCACTCCAGCACCGGCGCGATGCCGCTCGATGGCCACGCGCAGCCGCGAGCTCGGCGCCGTTTAACGGAATCTTCATGCCTGCCTACCACAATGAGCGGCCGGCGCGATGGCTGGCGAGAAGGAAAGCCGAGGATGGATGCGACGACGGGACCAATGGCAAGCCGCACGGGCAACGAGCCACGGATGCGCGACGACCGGGCGGTGAGCGGGTCGGTCCGGGACCGGCCATGAGCACGGCGCCGATCGGCAGGTCGCAATCCCGCCGGCATCTGGCGCCCGAGGACTGCGATCCCGCCTTCGCCCTGAAGCGGCGGCGATTTCTCGACGGGCTGGAGCGGGCGATCTCGGAGGCCAACCGCAAGATCATCGGCAGCACGCTGGCAGACGGCGGCCGGAAAGCGCTCGACAGCGAGGCCTTTCTGTTGCTCGCCGTGCGGGTGGCCGAGTTGCGCGCTCGCTACATCGCCGAGGGTCTCGCCAGTGCTGCGGCCGCCCCTGACCGGGCAGCGATCGAGCGGCTCGCCGAGTACCGCGTCGCCTACGAGGAAATGCGCCAGGTGTTCGAAGCGACCGAACGCATCGTCGAGCGCGGCTATGTCGATCTGCCGGATTGAGTTGCGGCAAACATGCCAGCGCCGAGCCCCGCGATGACCGGCGACCAGCCCGGCGCGGCTTCGGGTTTCCTCATGCTTCGCCAGCTCTTCGGCGGGCGTCAGCCGGCCCCACCCGCCCCATCGGCGGCCACCACGGCCGATCCGATCGCCGAGGCGACGATGCTCGCCCTCCGTCACCAGGGCATCCGCCCGACCCCCGAGGCCTACACGCTCTGGTACCGCCACCTCGCGGGCGAGCGGCCGGATCTGTCGCGCCGACTGAAGGATCTCGAGGACCGGGGCGAGCTCTTCGATGCGGCGCTGATCGGCGAGCTCTTCGAGCGCTATTTCGGTGCCGAGCGCGAGGTCGAGCAGGTCTCGGCGGCGAGCCACCAGGTCGAGCACCTGCTGGCCGCTCTCGCCCACGACCTCGATCTGGTCGAGGCCGACGCCGGGGCGCGCGGTGCACGGCTCGACGAACTCGGCCGAGCGCTCGCCAGCGAGGACGAGGCTGCCTCGGCCGCCCTTGCCGGCCCGTCGCGGACCGGCTCCTATTGCGCGGCGATGCGCACGCTCGTCGCCGGCATCCTCCAGGAGACCACGGCGATGCGCGCCGCCGCCTATCGGCTGCAACGCCGGGCGGTGGCGAGTGCCGGCGAGGTCGCCCAGTTGCGCGCCACGATCGAGGAAGCCGGGCTCGGCGAGGACCGGGATCCGGTGACCGGCGTCGGTCGGCAGAAGCTCCTGCAGCGAGCGCTGCGCCGGGCGGTGCTCACGGCCGAGGGCGACCCTGCGTCCGATGCGCCCCACCCGCTTCCCGCGGCCGTCGGCTTCTTGATCGTCGATCTCGACGACTTCCGCGCCGTCAACGAAGCGCATGGGCGGCGGTTGGGTGATCTGATCCTGAAATGTGCGGCCCGGCATCTGGCGCTGTCGCTCGAGCCCGGCGATACCATCGGCCGGCTCGCCGGAGCCGCCTTCGGTATCGTCCTCGCCCGCACCGATCTCGGCGGCGGCGAGGCACTGGCCGAACGGCTCTGCCGGATCGTCGTCGACATGCGGCTGGATCCGGGCGACGCCGAACTGGCCCAGGGCTTCACCATTCCGCCGGTCACGGTCAGCATCGGCGTGGCCGCCTATCACGCGGGCGAGCCCCTGAAGCGCCTGGTCGGCCGGGCCGAGCGCGCGCGTCAGATGGCCAAAGAGGCCGGCGGCAACCGCGTCGTCTCCGAGCGTGCAACCATGGTCGTCGGTCGGCCCAAGGCCTGAGCCGTGGCGGCGACGGGGGCAGCGACGGTTCGGCGTCAGCCGCGGCTGATCACGAACACGAGATCGTCGCGGGCCTCGGCGGCGTCGGCGAGGGTTCGACAAAGCGGGGCTAGATCGGCGCCGAGCGCGGCCGCGGCCCTGGCCGAGAGCTGCCATTCGATCCGGATCGGCCCCGGGATATCGGTGGTCAGCACGTCGAACAGCGCGTCGAGATTGGCCTGAAAGTGCTCCGGAAAGCCCAGATCGCGGGCGAGCTTGGCCAGGACCGCGGCCTTGCTGCGCTGTCGTCCGTCGAGCCGTGCCGTCAGCCCCGGGGCGGCCCCCGTGGTCACGGGCCGAGCTCCGTGAAGCTCTCGTAGTGATCGACCGTCACGTAGATCAGCCCGTCATCGGAGAAGACCAGACGTTTGGCGCCGCGCCGGCCACACGAAAAATCGAGATCCGCCTCGAACCAGACCCGGCCGTCGGCATCCGGCAGCCGTCCCTCGCGGTTGAAGAAGCGATCCCCGCCGATGATCCGGCCCGGGGCTGCATCGCAAAGATCGCTACCCGGCCGCCAGCCGCGATCCTCGGCCTCTCGCTTGGTGACGTAATCGGCCGGCAACCGGCCGGTCGCCCGCACCGTCTCGACCACGGCAGCGAAAGCTCGCGGATCGGCAAAGCCGAGCGAGTCGGCGAGCGACGGCAGGTCGTCTCGCCCGGTTTCGGGGCCGGTTCCGGGGCCGGTCTGCGTCAGCGCGATCGCGACGACCAAGAGAACGGCGGCAGCAAAGGTGATCAGGCGGCGCATGGGCAGGAGGGCTCCCGGTCGGACAGGCGGCGACCTCCAGTCTGCGGCGGCCCGGTGCCGGAGCGCAAGCGCCGATGCGTTGCCCGGCTGGGCCACGACCGTTGCACCGCTCAGCGGCCGAGAGAGGTGGTGCGAGCGTCTGGTCGGGATGGTCGGTGAAGAGACCGCCGACGCCGGCTTCGACCAGCCGTGTCGTCGGGCTCGCCATGTCGGCGGCCCAGCCGGGCAAAGCATCGGCGCGGCGTGTGCCGGCATGGACGGCCAGCCCGTGCGCCGCCGCGCGCTCGGCGAGGTCGGTGGACCGGCCGGCATCGTCGAGCACGCGGCCGATGAACGGGCCGATGCCGTCGACGGTGCGGGCCAGCAGTGCGAGCCCCTCGGTGGTCGCGAGCGCCGCGTAGTCGGTGCCGGCGGCATACGCCCAGTCGTTGCGGCCTAGCAGCTGGATCAGCGGGCCAGCATAGCCGAGTTCGTTGCGGATTCGCCGGGTCTCCCCCCAATCGAAACAGGGGAAATAGAGCCGCCGGTCATCGGCCGCGTCGTAGCCATGCGCGTCCAGGGTCTGGAGCACGATCCGGCTGATGTCGCGGCCCTCGCCCCGATGCAAGGCCAGCCGCTCGATCTCGGGATAGATGCCGATCGCTCGGCCCAACGACGCCTCGAGGCCCTGCACGAGCCGAGTCGCCCGGCC
>JAABSG010000133.1 GCA_011390475.1 Geminicoccaceae bacterium
TACAAAGCGAAGGAGACGGGCCAGAAGGTGCCGAGCCACATCGCCGGCTGGCGCAAGGTTCACGTCACCAACCACGAGCACCCCTACATGGATCACTGGTGGGTGCCCGGCCTGACCATCGGCTACGAAGCGACCTTCCTGCACGCCTTGGCCGACTTCCTCGCCGCCGCCGACAGCGGCAGCTATGCGGCACCCACCTTCAAGGACGCGCTCGAGACGCAGAAGGTCTGCGCAGCCGTGCTGCGCTCAGCGGCGAGCGGCAAGTGGGAGACGACCGGGCTCGGCTAGTCGGGCAGCGGTCAACGCGGTCGAGGACCGCCAATCAGGGAGTGACGACGATGGCAGGCAAGAAAATCCTCATGCTGGCCGGCGAGTTCAGCGAGGAATACGAGATCTTCGTTTTTCAGCAGGGCATGGAGGCGGTGGGGCATACCGTCCACGTCGTCTGCCCGGACAAGAAAGCCGGTGAGCTGATCAAGACTTCGCTGCACGATTTCGAGGGCGACCAGACCTATACCGAGAAGCCGGGCCACCTCTTCGCGCTCAACAAGACCTTCGCCGAGGTGGACACGGCCGACTACGACGCGGTCTATGTCGCCGGCGGGCGTGGGCCCGAATACATCCGCATCTATCCCCGGGTGCAGGCGATCGTGCGCGAGTTCCATGAAGCCGACAAGCCGATCTTCACCATCTGTCACGGCGTGCAGGTGCTGATCGCGGTCGAGGGGGTGGTGACCGGCAAGCGCGTCGCGGCCCTGCAATACTGCGAGCCCGAGGTCCGGCTCGCCGGCGGCATCTATGTCGACGTGCCGCCGGATGGCGCCATCAGCGACGGCAAGCTGGTCTCGGCCAAGGGCTGGCCCGGCCTCGCCGCCTTCATGCGCGAATGCCTGAAGGTGCTGGGCACGGAGATCCGGCACGGCTGAAACGGGCGCCGAGCCGTTGCGCGACAAGGCGACCGTCGGTGCCCCCTGGCGTGCCGACGTCGCCGCCACGTTCGATCGGGAGATGCAGCGGGGTGTCCGGCTCGCCTTTCGGGTGCGCCTCGCGGCACTCCTCCTGATCGGCCTGTGGACGGCGCTGCGGCTCGAGCCGCCGACGCTTTTCCACTATCTCTGGCTGATCGGGCTCCTGGCCGTGGTCGGCTGGCTGCAGGTGCCGATGGCCCGCCGGGGCACCCGCCTCGGCAGTGTGCTGCAGGCCGCGATCAGCTCGCTGGAGATGGCGATCCTGGCCTACGCCCTCATCGTCCCGCCACCCGGCGCCCCGCCCGAGTGGACCATGGCGATGCAGTTCCGGCTCGGCAACTTCGCCTATATCTTCATCTTCATTGCGCTGACCGCCCTGACATACAGCCCGTTCGCCGCCATCTGGACGGCGGTTTCCGGGATCGTGGCTTGGACGATCGCCATGCTGGTGGCCCTCGGCGAGGCGGGTGTCTACACCATCCTCGATCTCGGCCGCTTTCAGGCGATGGACGCCGCCACCCTGCAGAGCGTGCTCCTCGACCCCTTCTATCTCAGTGCCGTCGAGCGGGCGCAGGAGGCGCTCCTGGCCCTGGTGCTCGCTTCGATCGTGGCCCTGGCCTGTGCTCGGGCGCGGCGCCTGGTCCGACGTGAGATCCAGACCTCCACCGAGCGCACCAATCTGGCCCGCTATTTCTCCCCGGATCTGGTTTCCGGCCTCGCTGCCGGGGCAGCGGTGACCCGGGCCACGACCAAGCGTGACGCGGCCATCCTCTTCGCCGATCTCGTCGGCTTCACACGGTTTGCCGAACGGCTGCCGCCCGAGGCCGTCATCCAGGTGCTGCGCGCGTTTCACGGCCGGATGGCCGAGGCCGTCTTCGCGCATGGCGGCACGCTGCACAAATTCCTCGGCGACGGGCTGATGGCCAGCTTCGATGCGACGGCGCTGGCCGACACTGCGGCCGGCCAGCGACCGACCGCCACCCGCGCGCTCGATTGTTTGGTTGCCGTTCAAGTCGCCATGGCGGACTGGAACACGACCCGGGCGGCGGCCGGCGAGCCGCCACTCCGCCTCGCCATCGGCCTGCATTTCGGCCCGGTCGTCACCGGCGATGTCGGCGACGACCGCTGCCTCGAGTTCGCCGTTCTGGGCGATACGGTCAACGTGGCGAGCCGGCTCGAGGGATTGTGCCGACCACTGGACGCGGCCGCCGTGATCAGCCGCGAGGCGGCGGACGCGGCCCCCGACCACCCGCTCCTGCATCGGCTCGTCCCGGTCGAGGGCGACACCGTGCTGCGCGGCCGGGACGCGCCGATGGCGCTCTTGCAACTGCCACGCGGCGTCATTGCCTGAAGTCTCGCCAGTTGATCATGGCGGTGCGGACAAATGATGCGATGACCTCATCACCTGAGTGCTTGGCATGGCCTTGCGCTTGCATTAAGCGTCGGTGCAACGAGAGACGGGGCGTCCGCGATACGCGGAGCCGACCAGAGGAGGCAGGCAGGCTTGGCACATCTTCGTGTCAGCGACGTGGTGCGCCGCTACGGCAGCGTGACCGCCCTCGACGGCATGAGCTTCGCCGTGGAGGAGGGCGAATTCTATTGCATCCTCGGCCCCAGTTCAGCCGGCAAGACGACGACGTTGCGTGCCATTGCCGGGCTCGAGCCACTGGAGAGCGGCAGCATCGAGTTCGCCGGCCGCGACATGACCCGGGCCCCGGTCCAGGGCCGAGGCATGGCGATGATCTTTCAGACCTTCGCCCTCTACCCGCACATGACCGTCGCCAAGAATTTCGCCTATCCGCTCGAGCGCGACGGCGTCGGCCGGGCCGAGATCGAGCAGCGCGTCGGCGAAGTCGCCGAGCTCTTGCGGGTGACTCACACGTTGAACAGGAAGCCCGACACGCTCTCGGGCGGCGAGCAGCAGCGGGTCGCCATCGGCCGGGCGCTGGTGCGGCGGCCCAAGCTCCTGCTCCTCGACGAGCCGCTGACCAATCTCGACGCCAAGCTTCGCCACGACACCCGGGCCGAGTTCAAGCGGCTGCATCGCGAGCTCGGCATGACCATGCTCTATGCGACCCCGGACCAGCTCGAGGCGCTGACCATGGGCCAGCGGGTGGCGGTGATCAGGGACGGCCGCGTGGTGCAGATCGAAACGCCGCGCCATCTCTACGAGCGGCCGCTGAACACCTATGTCGCCGGCCTCGTCGGCGCACCGGCGATGAACCTGCTTCGGGGACGGGTGGCCGCCGGCAACGGCGGGGCCATGCTCGATCTGGGCTTTGCCGGGATCGACCTCGCGCACGGTGATACCGGGCTCACACCCGGCGAACCGGTCGTGGTCGGCATCCGGCCGCACGACATCCGTCTCGGTGCCGACACCGGTCGAGGTCGGGTCCTCGAGGCGCAGGTCCATCTCAGGGAGCCCTTGGGCGACGTTACCGTGGTCGATCTGCGGCTCGGCGATGCGGCGGCCAAGATGGTGGTGCGCGAGGAGGTCGGGGTCGGGCTCGTCGAGGGCAGCGGCATCGAGGTCACCATCGACCCGGCCGATCTGCACGTCTTTCATGCCGAGACCGGCACCCGGCTCGGCTGAAAGCCGGCACGAACGAGGTTATTGCGAAATCTTGCCGTCACAACAGGGAGTAGAGCAGGATGCGATTGATCAGGGATAGACTAGTCTTGGGCGTTTCGGCAGCCTCGTTGGCGGCTGGCCTGTTGGCCGGCGGTGTGGCCGAGGCGGCCGACATCCGGATCACCATGGCAGCCCCCGACTGGCCGCCGACCCGGTTCATGAAGGAGGAGTTCGACCGCTCCTACCAGTCGCCGGATGGCCACAATACCGTCTTGGACATGGACTTCATCCCTTGGCCCAGCTTCTACGAGCGGGTCGCCGCCTCCCTCGCCTCGGGCGAGCAGAAGTACCAGATGATCGTCACCGACAGCCAGTGGCTCGGTGCCTTCGTCGAGGGTGGCTACTATCTCGACCTGACCGACATGATGATCGCCGATCCCGAGCTGACGGCGATCATGGAGGATCTGCACCCGGCCTTGGTCTCGGCCTATTCGACCTATCCGCACAAGACCAAGGACTTCATCGCCGAGAACGAATTCCCGGCGCCGGACACGCGGTATTTCGGTTTTCCGCAGTTCCCCGACACCTACGTCACCTTCTATCGCGAGGATCTCTTCTGCCACGAAGGCGAGGCGGCGGCGTTCGAGGAGCGCTTCGGCCAGACCCTGCCTTGCACCTACGAGGACTGGCAGGACGTCGACTGGGACACCTTCCGCAATATCGGCGAGCATTTCCAGCGGGCCGCCGGCGACCCGCTCGGTGACGGCGTCGCCGACGACGACTTCTTCGGCATCGCCTATCAGGCCGGCAAGGGCTACGACTTCTCGACCATGCAGATCAACGCCTTCATCTGGCAGCATGGCGGCGGGATCTGGGACGAGACGGAAGCCCCGAACGCGCAGGCCGAGGGTGTCGTCAACTCCGACATCGCGGTCGAGGCGTTCGAGCATTATCTCGACCTCTTGCAGTTCATGCCGCCGGTGGCGCAGACCGGGCAGATGGACATCTTCGTCATCCAGGACCTCTACATGCAGGGCAAGGTGGCGGCGATCGTCGACTGGGTGGGCCTGGGCGAGCCGGTGCTCGACCCCAACACCTCCCTCGTCCACGACAAGTCGGCCTTCGGTCCGGCACCCGGCCTCAGGCAGGAGGACGGCACGATCGACCGTACCGGCAATATCGGCGGCCAGCCCTTCGTCTTGACGACCTGGAACAGCGACGAGGTGGTCCAGGAGGGCCTCAACGTCGTCAAGTGGTGGCTGAACCCCGAGACGCAGAAGAACTTCGTCGCCAATGGCGGTCAGTCGGGCCTGATGAGCGTCATGGCCGACCCCGAGTACAACGACCTTCGCCCCTGGAACCGGGCGCATGTCGAAATGCTCGACTGGCAGCGTGACGTCTGGCACGTGCCGGACTTCTTCGAGCTCCTGACCCAGCAGCAGGAAGAGTTCGATCGGGCCATCACCGGCCAGATCGATGCCAGGACGGCGCTCGACAGCGTCGCCCGTTTCCAGCAAATGCTGCTCGAGGACGCTGGATTGATCGAATAGGCCCAGACCGCCGGGAGCCCGGGTCCCAGATCCGGGCTCCCGTTTTTTTGTGAACCGTTGCTGGAACGGCTAGCGCCGCTCCGGCACTCGTGCTCGAGAGACCGAACCAAAATGGCAGCAGTGCGTTCGCAGGAAGAAGGCGGCTTTTTCGCCTGGATGATGGCGCCGGAGCGCCGCGGGCCGATGCTCGTCGCCCCGGCCCTGATCGTCCTTTTCGTGATGAACATCTTTCCGCTGCTCTGGTCGTTCGGCCTCAGCTTTTTCAACTATCGCGCCAATCGGCAGGATATTCCGGATTTCGTCGGCCTGCGCTTTTATGAGCGCGTGCTTACCGACCCGGACGTCTGGGAGCGCTTTCAGACGACCGCGCTCATCGTCGGCTCGAGCGTGCTCGTGCAGTTGATCCTGGGTTTTCTCCTGGCGCTGATGTTCGCCAATCAGTTCCCGCTCCGGCGCGTGCTCCTGATGCTGGTGCTGGCACCGATGATGCTGTCCTTCGTCTCGGTCGGCGTCTTCTTCAAGCTCTACTACGAGCCGACCTTCGGCCTGCTGAGCCAGGCCGTTCGCGTCTTCACCGGTAGCACCTACGCCATTCTCGGCTCGCCGACCGGTGCGATCATCGCCATCGTCATCGCCGATGCCTGGATGTGGGCGCCGTTCGTCATGCTCCTGGTCCTCGCCGGCCTCGTCTCGGTGCCCAAATATCTCTACGAGGCGGCCGAGATCGATCGCGCGTCGTGGTGGCGGCGCTTCCGCACCATCACCTTCCCCTATATTCGCAGCCTCCTGCTGCTCGCCGTGCTGTTTCGAACGATCGAGACGTTCAAGCTCTTCGACATCGTCTACATCATCACCGAAGGCGGACCCGGCACGGCGACCGAGACGATCGCGGTCTATACCTACCGTGTCGCCTTCCAGTTCTTCCGCACCAGCCAGTCGTCGGCGCTGGCCTACATCATCCTCTTCGTCGTCATCGTTCTCACCAATCTCTACCTTTATGCGGTCAAGCAGCGCGAGCGGGAGGTCAGCTGATGGCCAGGATCGGCAGTCGCCCACGCGAGATCGGCAAGGCCGGCTGGGGCTGGACGGCGTTCACCAGCGTCGTCAGCCTGATCTATTTCTTCCCGGTCTTGTGGATCATCCTCACCGCGTTCAAGACCCGCTCGGACGCCCTGGCCGTGCCGCCGAAGTTCTTTTTCACCCCGACCCTGCAGAATTTCACCAACGTCTTCTTTCGCGAAAGCATCACCGCGCAGGCAGCCCAGGCAACCGAGTTTCCCCTCTACTTCTTCAACTCGATCTTCATCGCCGGGACCAGCGTTTTCCTCGCCCTGATCCTCGGCACGCTCGCGGCCTACGGCTTCTCGCGCTACCCCCTGCGCGGCAACGACACCTACCTCTTCGTCATCCTGACCACCCGGATGCTGCCGCCGATCGTCGTCATCATCCCGATCTTCTTGATGTTCCGACTGACCGGCCTTGCCGGCTCCTATTGGGGCATCATTCTCCTCTATACGGCCTTCAACATCCCGTTCTCGGTCTGGCTGGTCAAAAGCTTCTTCGACGAGCTGAACCCGGAGATCGAGGATGCGGCGCGCATGGACGGGGCAGGGGAGAAGCGGGTCTTCTTCGCCATGTGCCTGCCGCAGATCCTGGCTGGCCTCGCTGCCACCTTCGTCTTCGGCATGATCCTCACCTGGAACGAGTTCATCTTCGCGCTCTTGCTCACCGGCGTCGAGACGCGGACCGTGCCGGTCGCGATGGCCAGGACCATGGGCGGTGAAATAGGCGTCGATTACGGCCTCCTGGCCGCCATCGTCACCCTCTTCCTCATCCCGATCTTCGTCGTCACCTACATCCTGCAGAACCAGCTCTTGCGCGGCGTGACCTTCGGAACGGTCAAGAAATGACCATCGAGCTCCAGCAACTCACCAAGCAGTTCGGCCAGCTCACCGCGGTCGATGCCATCGACCTCGAGGTCGGTGACGGCGAGGTCTTGTGCCTCCTGGGCCCGTCCGGCTGCGGCAAGACCACGACGCTCAGGATGATCGCCGGGCTCGAATGGGCCACGGGCGGCGAAATCAAGCTCGCGGGCCGAGTGGTCAATCACCTGGCGGCCCGCGAGCGCAATGTCGCCATGTCGTTTCAGTTCTACGCCCTCTATCCCAGCCTTTCGGTCGCCGAAAACCTGGCCTACCCGCTCTATGCCGAGGGGCTCTCGGGCGCGCAGATCAAGCACAAGGTGGCGCAGGTGGCGCGGGTCCTGCAGCTGGACTCGATCTTGAACCGCCTGCCCGGCCAGCTCGCCGAGGGCGAAAAACAGCGGGTCGCCGTCGGCCGCTCGATCATCCGCGAGCCCAACTGCTTTCTCTTCGACGAGCCCCTGTCGCGCCTCGACGTGACACTTCGCGAGGAGATGCGCGGCGAAATCAAGGAAGTGCTGCAGGGCCTCAAGCGGGCCACCGTGATCGTCACCCACGACCAGCTCGAGGCGCTGACCATGGCCGACCGGATCGCGGTCATGCGCGCCGGCGTGATCGAGCAGGTGGCAAGCCCGCACGACATCTTCCAAATGCCCGAGAACCTCTTCGTCGCCGGCTTCATCGGCACGCCGGGGATGAACCTCGTGTCGGCCACCCTGACCGATTTCGGCCAGAACAATGTCGGCACGTTCGCCGTCGAGGGCGGCCAGACACTGACCATCGCGGTCGATCCGGCGGTCGGCAGGCTCGAGCGCGGGGCCCGGGTGACCCTCGGCATTCGCCCGCGCAATCTCGAGATCGTCCACGAATCGGTCGCCGACGGCCTCTCCTCGGTGATCGACATGATCGAGCCGATGGGCGCCGAGACCCTGGCCCACCTGAACGACGGGATGCACGACATCCGCGTCGTCACGGACTGGCGCGCACCGCTCGAGGAGGGCGACCATGTCCATGTGCGCTTCCTGCCAGGGGTCACCCACGTGTTCGACGCGCATGAACAGGCGGTGCGGTCATGAGTGAGGGTTCGGTGAAGCCCAGCGGCGGGATGACCAGGGGACAGGCCAAGGCGATCGAGTACGGCGTCATCGCGCTGGCCGTTGCCTCCATCGTGATGATCTTCCAGCCTTTTTCGCTGACGCTTTTTTCCTGGGGCTGCGCCCTCGTCGTGCTGGCCGGGCTCAGCTTCAACCTGATCCCCTTCTGCCGCCAAGGCGTCCCGTTCCGCATGCTCGGCCGCGTGGTGCTGATCGTCCTGATCATCCTCGCCATCGCCGCCCTCCTCGGCATCGCCACCGCCAACCTCTACGTCTGGTATCTCGGCACGTTACGGTGAGCCTGATAGTGGAAGGAGTGGGGGAAATGATTTCCCCCACGCCCCATCGGTACTTAAATATCGTTGGGGTGTGGGGAAGATCATCTTCCCCAGGTTGCTTCTCATCTCCGCCAGACCTGCCAGACGCGTGGAAAGACGGCGACATGCGCAAGCGCTACGACAAAGAGCTGACCGCCCGGGAGCTGGCAGCACTCCCGGATGAGCAGATCGACACGAGCGATATTCCCGAGCTCGACGAGGCGTTCTGGCGAGAGGCCGAGGTGGTCGAGCCGGAAGGCACCGTGAGGTCACACTGCGCGTCAAGCGCTCGGTCCTGCAGACCTTCCGGGCAACTGGCAAGGGCTACCAGTCACGCATGAATGCCGTCCTCGAATCCTACGCCCGGACCCTGCAAAAATAAGGAGCCCCATGCAGCAGATCTACTTCATCGAGCTCGGCACCGGGGTGGATCTCCGCGGCCAGAGCACGACCAAGGCCGCCGTCCGCGCCGTGCGCGATGCCATCGGTACCAACCTCATCCCCTCCGTGCCGTTGCTGACCGGCGGTAACGTCGACAAGCTGCAGGTCAACGTCCGCCTCGCCGTGCCCGGCCCGGCGGCCGAGATCGACCTCGACGCAGTGCGCGAGGTCTTCCCCGTCGGCACCATTACCTTCGAGGTGGTGCAAGGCGGCATGGTCACCGACAACGGCATCGGCGACAAGGCGATCATGGTCAACGCCGCCGTCGAGGTCGGTATCTGAAAGATGTGGGGGAAATGATTTCCCCCACGCCCCCTCGGTCTCTAGGCGCCGGGCTTGGCGTCGCGACGGTGATGGCTATATGACTAAGTCATACCGTTGGAGGCGTGGATGACCGTCAAGACGACCTTGAGCTTCACCGAGCGCCACCACCAGTTCCTGACGGAGCAGGTGGCAAGGGGCGTCTTTGCCACGACCAGCGCCGGCGTTGCTGCCGCTGTCGAGCAGATGATCCAGGACGAGGAAGCGAGGCAGATCATGCTGTCGGCGCTCGCCGAGGAGATCAGCGCACGCACGGCAACGCCGCGGGCGGCCTACCGTGGCGAGGACGTGACCTTCGCTGCCGCCTTCGCCGAGATCGAGGCGTCGCACGAAGGTTGAGCTACCGCGTCCGCTTCCATCCAGCGGTCGCCGAGGACCTACGCGGCATCGCGCGCAGCATGTTGCCCCACGCAGGCAGGGTGACGACCAACCGCATCATCACCGACCTCCGCAATGCGGCGCGTTCGCTTCAGGAGATGCCCCACCGGGGCTCGCTCAGGCATGAGGTCATGCCTGACCTCAGGGCCATTCCCGCAGCGCGTCGCGGCGTCATCGTCTTCACAGTCGACGACAGGGCTCGCGAGGTCTTCGTGCACATCATCGCCTACGGCGGTGCCGATTGGATGTCACGCCTGTCGGATCGATCGCGCGACGAGTGACAAATCAACGCCGCCGTCGAGGTCGGCATCTAAAAGAGCTGGAGGAAATGATTTCCCCCACGCCCCCTCGGTACTTAAGTAATGTTGGGGTGTGGGGAAGATCATCTTCCCCACGTTTCTTTTCGATCGGGACGTTCAGGCGGTGGCCTGGCGGCCGTGGAAGTCGCTGAACGAAATCAGCCGCTTGGCTTGGTCGTCCCAGAGCGCCAGGCGGACGCATTGCAGGCTTTGCCAGAGGGTGAGCCGGCCCACTTCCTTCAGCTCCGGGTGGTCGCGCAGGACCTCGGGCAGGCGGTAGAAGGGGATGCGGCTCGAGAGGTGGTGGACGTGGTGGACGCCGATATTGGCGGTGAACCAGCGCAGCACGGCGGGCAGGTCGTAATGCGAGCTGCCGTGCAGGGCCGCGTCGTGCACATTCCACGCCGTGGCCTCGGACCAGTGCGTCTCCTCGAACTGGTGCTGGACGTAAAAGAGCCAGACCCCGGCCGCGGCCGCCAGCACGATGATCGGCACGTGGACCAGCAGGAACGGCACGAGGCCGATCGTCCAGATCATCGCCCCGGCCACCAAGGCTACCGCGACGTTGGTTGCCATCGTGCTGATCCAGGGCTGCCGGCCCTGGCGCATGAAACCCGTCGGCAGGCGGTTCTGCAGAAGGAAAAGATAGGCGGGACCGATGCCGAACATCACGACCGGGTGGCGGTAGACCCGATAGCGGAGCCGGGCCCAGGGTGAGAGGGCCCGATATTCACTCACCGTCAGCGTGTCGATGTCGCCGATGCCGCGGCGGTCGAGATTGCCCGAACTCGCATGATGAATGGCGTGGCAGCGCTTCCAATGGTCGTAGGGTGTCAGGGTGAAGATGCTGATCACCCGGCCGAGCCAGTCGTTGCCCCGGCGCCTGGCCAAAAAGGCGCCATGGCCGCAATCGTGTTGAATCATGAAGAGCCGAACCAGCAGCCCGGCCGCCGGCAGCAGGAGGATCGCATAGAGCCAGTACTGCTCGAAGCGCAGGCCCAGATACATCAGCGCCCAGGCGAGGACGAAGGGGACGATGGTGGACACGAGCTCGACCAGGCCGCGCAAGGTCCTCGGCTCGCGGTAGGGAGCCAGACGACGCCCCCAGGCGGCTGCAGTCAGGTGCAAGCTCTCGCGGTTGTCCGCCAGCGTCATGGATGAGTTCTCCTCGGCACGACCATAGCGACAGCCTCGTGTCGAGGAGTGGCGTCGGTGCGGATTGGTGGGGCTAAAGCTTCCGACACACCGAAAAATCGAGACGGCAGCGGCTTCGGTTCTTCTTGACGGATGAAATACGACCGACACCCTGCCGAAACAAGTGGCATCTTCTCCACCCTCGAGGCAGGCAGGCGTTCGATCGCAGCGTAAATGGACGCATCATGCCCATCGAAAAGCCGCT
>JAABSG010000134.1 GCA_011390475.1 Geminicoccaceae bacterium
GCCATGGCCTCGTCAAATGGTGGAACCTCGAGCTCAAGGACCGGACCCCCGCTTGGGCTGCACCGATCACCGACCTCTCCGAGGCCCAGATCCGCCGCGTGGCGCAGAAGCTCGGCGATGCGGCCCCCCGGGTCGGCGTCTGGATGTCCCGTGGCATCCACATGACGAGGCGGGGCGCTTATGCCTCGATGTGCGCCCACGCCCTTTCCGGCCTCTTGGGCGCCGCCGACAACGAGGGCGGCACGCTCCGCTACAACAAGGTGCCGCAGCAGGGAGCACCCGGCGTCGGTGACTACCAGGACGAGATCGCCCAGGCCGGGGTGAAGATGGAGAAGATCGACCGGCGCGGCCGCCTAGAGCTTCCCGCCTTGAAGGACGGCAAGTCGGGTGGAGGGGTGATCTCCAACCAGCCCGCCGACTCGATCCTCGAGGGCGATCCCTACGATATCGAGGTGCTGCTCGCCTACTGGTCGAACTTCGCTTTCTCCTGCCCCAACCCGGAGCGCTGGGAGCGGGCGATGGCCAAGGTGCCGTTCGTGGCGCATCTGACCACCAATATCAGCGAGATCAGCTGGTTCGCCGACCTGATCCTGCCGGCACCGCATCACATGTACGAGCGCTGGGGGATGAGCGACAGCGCCGGCAACGGCTACGGCCACATGGGCATCCAGACGCCGATGATCGAGCCCTTGAACGGCGGGGTGATGGACGAGACCGGGGTGCCGTGGCTCCTGGCCGAGGCGCTGGCGAGAAAAGGCTTCACCGCCCCGCTCGACTATCTGCGCACGGAATTCAAGGACCCGGAGACCGGCGCCGAGCCCGCCAATGCCGACGAGTTCGGCCTCTTTGCGGTCAAACGCGGCTCGCAGCCGCTCTGGGATCCGGCCCAGTACAAGGAGGGCGACCGCTTTGCCGGCTGGGAAGCGTTCAAGGAGGTCGGCGTCTGGAACAGCGACAAGTTCGCCTTCCGCTCGACCTGGGGCGAGATGGGCACCAAGACCAAGAAGTTCGAGTTCTACAGCGAGACGCTGAAGGACGCCCTTGCCGCCCATGCCGAGAAGCACGGCGTCTCCACGGACGAGGTGCTCGAGGTCTGCAACTACGATGCCAGGGGCGAGCTCGCCTTCGTCCCCCACTACGAGGCACCCTATCGCTACGGCGACGAGGACGCGTTCCCGCTGCTCTTCGTCGACCACAAATCGAGGCTCACCCGCGAGGGGCGTGGCAACAACAGCATCTGGTTCCAGGCCAACAAGGACATCGACATGGGCGAGCGCAAATGGGCGGACGTCGCCAAGCTCAACCCGGTCGATGCCGAGCGCTTCGGCATTCGTGACGGCGATCGCATCCGCCTGACCACCGTCACCGGCTCGATCACCTGCGAGGCCGCCATCTGGGAAGGTGTGCGCCCCGGCACCATCGCCAAGTCGTTCGGCCAGGGCCACTGGGCCTACGGCCGGAACTCGGCCGCGGTGTTCGGCGAGAGCGCGCGCGGCGGCAACAACAACGACTTGATCCCGACCGACTACGACCGGCTCTCCGGATCGTCCGTGTTCTACGGGCAGATCGGGGTGCGGGTCGAGAGGGTGGGAGATTCCGCATGAAGTACGGCATGGTCATCGACCAGCAGCTCTGCGTCGGCTGCGGCGGCTGCACGCTTGCTTGCAAGGCGGAGAACAACACGCCCGGTGACATCAATTGGTGTGACAAGATCACCCGCACCACGGGCAAGTTCCCTGATGTGCAGTTCGAGTACGTCTCGACGATGTGCAACCATTGTGACAACGCGCCTTGCGTCAAGGCCTGCCCGACGCAGGCGATGCACAAGGACGAGAACGGGCTTACCGTCCACGACCCGAAAAAATGCATCGGCTGCAAGGCCTGCATCATCAACTGCCCCTATGGCGTGATCCACTTCAATTGGGAAAAGCCGCACGAGGCCTGGCGGGACAGCGAGGCCCTGGTCGATGGCGGCACCTCGGCCCCCCTCGATCTCTTGGCGATGGTCGGTGGCGAGGGCTCGCCGCACGCCAACCCCGAGCGGGCCGCGACCTATCCGGTGATGCGCTCGGCCGGCACGGTCGAGAAGTGCAATTTCTGCGACCATCGCCTGAAAGTCGGGCTCGAGCCCGCCTGCGTCGAAGCCTGCCCGTCGCGGGCGCGCATCGTCGGCGACTTCGATGATCCCGAGAGCGAGGTCAACCGGCTGATCGCGACCCATGGCGGCAAAGGCCTCAGGGAAGAGCTCGGCACCAAGCCCCGCGTCATCTACATCCGCAACTATTCGCCAGAACGGCACGCGTGAGAACCATCATGCACATCCAAGCCCGTGACTTCATGACCCCGGCCTGGGCCGTGATCGGCCTCGGCCTCGTCCTCGGCGGCTCGGTCGGCATCTACGAGATGTTCTTCGGCCACCTCTTCGCCACCAACAGTGCGCTGGTCTGGACCCTGCCGCTCGTCGTTTATGTCTTCCTGGCGCTGGCCAGCACCGGCGTCTCCTTGATCCTCGCCTTCGGGCTGATCACCAAGAATCCGGTGCTCGAGGCCGAGACGCGGCCGCTTTTGATCATCGCCATCGGCCTGCTGATGGGCGCCTTCACCGCGCTCGCGACCGAGCTCGGCTCGCTCCTCAACATGATCTGGATCATCCTCTCGCCCAACCCGTCCTCGCCGATCTGGTGGATGGGCACGCTCTACTCGATCGAGCTCGCCCTTCTCGCCATCAAGCTGGTGATGAATCTGCAGGGCCGGCACGGTGTCCTCGACCGGCCTCTGGCGATCGCCACGCTGGTCGTCGCCATAGCCGCCGCTTTCACCATCGGCGCCGTCTTCGGCATGGTCGTCGGCCGCCCGGACTATTACGGCACCTTCCTCTCGCTCGTGACCCTCACCGCCGCCGTGGTCAGTGGAGCGGCGGCGATCACCCTGCTGCGCGATCAGGATGCGCTCGGGATGCTGACCGCCAAGGTGCTGCGGGCCGGCGCCGCCTTCCTGGTGCTCGTCGTCGCCATCCGCCTGGTGCTGGAGGCAGGCCCACTGGCCGAAGGCACGCTCGGTTGGGCGCGGCTCTGGATGCTGATCCCGTTCGTGGCCGTCGCTCTGTTCATCGACTGGTCACCGCGCGTCTTCGCCGGCGTGGCGCTGCTCGGCGCGCTCGGCCTGCACTACGGCTTCATCATCACCGGCCAATTGGTCTCGCTCGGACCCGCCGCCAACTGGTTCGGCGCGGTGCAGACCTACCAGCCCAACCTGCCCGAGTTCTTGATCCTGGTGCTCGGGATCGCGGTCGCGGCCGCGCTGATCAAGCTCGGCCAGCAGGTGCTGACCAGCGAGCCCGAGGCCGCGGAATAGCGGGCTGACCAGAGCCGGGGGCGGGTGCCGCCCCCGGCTCAGCTCGCCCGGGCCTCGAGAAGACGGTTGGGCAGCTCGACATTCACTTCGAGCGTCGAGAAGCCCGTGCCGGACTGGAAGTCGACATTGACCTTGTCCTGGTCGATCTCGACATATTTGCGGATCACCTCCAACAGCTCCTTTTGCAGGAGCGGCAGGAAGTCGGGGCCGCCGCCGCCCTGCCGGTCGAGGGCGACGAGCACGGTCAGCCGTTCACGGGCCTTGTCGGCCGAATCGTCACGGCGACGACTGAGCCGGAACCAGTCGAAAAATCTCACGCGCTCCTCCTGAACAGCCAATCGACCAGGCCGCGCTTCTCCGGATTGACGAAGCGGAGCTCGATGTCCTCGCCCAAGAGCCGGGCTGCCGCGTCCTTGTAGGCCTGCCCCGCCTTCGACTTGTCGTCGAGGACGACCGGCATGCCGAGATTGGAAGCCTGGAGCACCGAGCCGCATTGCGGGATGACGCCGAGGACCGGGATCGCCAGGATCTCGAGCACGTCGTCGAGCTTGAGCATCTCGCCGCGCTGCACCCGGTCGAGGTCGTAGCGGGTGAGCAGGAGATGCGTCTTGACCGGCGCGTCGCCGTGCTCGGCGCGCTTGGACTTCGAGGAGAGAATGCCGAGGATGCGGTCGCTGTCGCGGACCGAGGAGACCTCGGGGTTGGTGACCACGATCGCCTCGTCGGCATGGTAGAGCGCCATGTAGGCACCCTTCTCGATGCCGGCCGGGCTGTCGCAGATGATGTAGTCGAACTCCTTTCTGAGCTCGTCGATCACCTTCTCGACGCCTTCCTGGCTCAAGGCGTCCTTGTCCCGGGTCTGCGAGGTCGGCAGGATCGAGAGGTTCTCGACCCGCTTGTCCTTGATCAACGCCTGGTTGAGGCGGATGCCGTCATTGATGACGTTGATGAAATCGAAGACGACCCGGCGCTCGCAGCCCATGATCAGATCGAGATTGCGCAAGCCGACATCGAAATCGATGATCACGGTCTTCTTGCCGCGCAAGGCGAGGGCCGTGCCGATCGCGGCGGCGCTCGTGGTCTTGCCGACCCCGCCCTTGCCCGATGTGACGACGATGACCTTCGACAAGTTGTGCTCCTCCTGGTGAAACGTCCAGCGGTCCAGCCGCTAGCGGGCATGGCGTAAAACAAGGCGGCGCGGGCGACGCGGCCGGGGGCAGGGCCCGAAAGTCAGGGCCCAAAAGTCAGGGTAACGGCTCGACCTTCAGCCGTTCCGCCACGAGCGTGACCCGCACCCGCTTGCCGAGCAACCTCGGGTCGATCTCCTCGCTCACCAAGTGAATCCCGGCGATCGAGAGCAGCTCGGCATGCAACTGTTCGCAAAAGATCATCGCCTGCTCGTCGCCGTTCATGCCGGCAAAGGCACGGCCACGCAGCGGCGCATAAACATGGATGTGACCGGCGGCCGCGACCTCGGCGCCCGAGCTCACCGGCGCCATGACGACGAGATCGCCCTCGGCCGCCACCACCTGCTGGCCGCCACGCACCGGCTCGCGGACGACCCGGCCAGGGCGCCCGGTCGGCGCAGGCTTTGCCGCGGCGGCACCACGGCCTGCCACTGTCGGGTCGTCGACGCTGGCGCCACCCGCGCCGAAAATCGCAAGCCCGAGCTCGACGGCCGCGTCGTTCCAGGCGGCCGAGCCGTTCTGCAGGCCAACCGGCACCACCCGGTGCTCCTTCAGCCGCTCGACGATCTCGGCCAGACAATCCGGCGACTTCGCCTTGACGGCTCCACCATCCAGCACGATCGGCGCGTTCCTGAAGAAGTCCGGCGCATGCGCCACCTTCTCGACCAGGCCGGTGAAGAAGGCCGGGTCGTCGGGGCGCAGAATCTTGAGCGAGAGCAGCGTCTGCAGCGAGCCGCGGATCTGAAACGGCAGCCCACCACCCGCCTTGGACGCCTCTTCTGCAGCCGACAATTTCACTGTTATCCCCTAGCGGATCGGCCTCGGGACGGACATCGCCTCACCCGATCCTTGTAGTCCGATCATTCGTGCAACACAAGATGTTGTGTTTTCCTATCCGTCAGCCGACGTTCGCCTCGAGCGCGGGTGCGGCTGCCCCCGTTCTGCCCCATTCGTCGAGCGCCGCCAAGGCGCGCGTCGCCATCGCCCGCTTGCGCTCGTTCTTCTTCACCTTGGCCGGCAAGGGCGGAAAGAGGCCGAAATTGATGTTCATCGGCTGAAAGGTCGAGGCATCGGCCCCGCCGGTGATGTGTCGGACGAGCGCACCGTGGGCGGTCTCGGCCGGCGGCAGGGCCAGGTGCCGGCCCGTGGCCTCGGCCGCCGCCAGGCGGCCCGCCACCAGACCCACGGCGGCACTCTCGACATAGCCCTCGCAGCCGGTGATCTGTCCCGCCATGCGGATATGCGGCGCCACTTTCAGGCGCAGCTCGCCATCGAGCAGTTTCGGGCTGTTGATGAAGGTGTTGCGGTGCAGCCCGCCGAGCCTGGCGAACTCGGCCTGCTCGAGCCCCGGAATCATGCGAAACACCCGGGCCTGCTCGCCGTGCCGCAGCTTGGTCTGAAACCCCACCATGTTGTAGAGCGTGCCCAAGGCATTGTCCTGCCGGAGCTGCACCACCGCATGCGGCCGCCGGCCGGTCCGGGGATCGGTGAGGCCCACGGGCTTCATCGGCCCGAAGCGCAGCGTCTCGGGGCCGCGCTCGGCCATCACCTCGATCGGCAGGCAGCCCTCGAAATAAGGGGTCGAGGCCTCCCATTCTTTGAAGCTGGTCTTCTCGGCCGCGAGGAGTGCCGCGATGAACGCCTGGTATTCGGTCTCGTCCATCGGGCAGTTGATGTAGTCCGCCGTGCCGCCGCCCGGCCCCTCCTTGTCGTAGCGCGACTGGAACCAGGCGGTCTCGAGGTCGATGCTGTCCTTGTGCACGATGGGGGCGATGGCATCGAAGAAGGCCAGCGCATCCTCGCCGCCGGCCTCGGCGATCGCCTCGGCGAGGGCAGGGGCGGTCAAGGGACCAGTGGCGATGATCGCCTGACCGTTCGCCGCCTCCGGCAGGCCCGTCACCTCCTCCCGCACGATCTCGACCAGCGGATGCGCCAGGAGCCGCTCCTGGACGAGGCCGGCGAAGACGTCGCGATCGACGGCCAAGGCCCCACCCGCCGGCAGCTTCGCCCGGTCGCCCGCCCACATGACGAGCGAGCCCAAGCGGCGCATCTCCTCGTGCAACAGGCCCACCGCATTGCCGTACATGTCGTCGGAGCGGAACGAGTTGGAGCAGACGAGCTCCGCCAATCGGTCGGTCTGGTGCGCCTCGGTGCCACGCACCGGGCGCATCTCGAAGAGGCGCACCGGGACTCCGGCCTCGGCCAGCTGGAAGGCGGCCTCCGAGCCGGCGAGGCCACCCCCCACAACGGTAACCGGGGCGACGACGGTAACGGGTCGCATCACGTTTCCTAAAGCTTGCCTATTGGATGGATTTCGGCTGCGGTTCGCCTCGATACCGAACCCGACCCGCGGGAGCAAGCCCATGACCCCCGATCAGATCATCGAGACCCTCGGCATGACCCCGCACCCAGAGGGCGGCCACTATGTCGAGACCTACCGAGCACCCACCGAGGGCGACGAGCGGCCCGCCTGCACCGCGATCTATTTCCTCCTGAGGGCCGGTGAACGCTCGCACTGGCACAAAGTGGATTCCGTCGAAACCTGGCTCTGGCACGCCGGCAGCCCGCTTCGCCTCTCGATCGACGAGCGCGACATCATCCTCGGGCCAGACGTCACCCAGGGCCAGGCACCGCAAGCCGTCGTGCCCAAGGACGCCTGGCAGGCGGCCGAGAGCCTGGACGGCTGGACCCTCGTCTCCTGCGTCGTGGCCCCGGGCTTCGATTTCGCCGGCTTCGAGCTGGCGCCGGAAGGCTGGTCGCCGCCCGGCCGCTGAGCTCACCGATTGCCATAGTAGAACCCGGTCGCTGCCGAGACGAGGGCGACCAGAGGCCCGATGATGACACTGAACTCCTTGATGTCCACAACCTCGATGCCGCCCATGGCGACGAGCCCGATGATCGCGAACACGACCAGGAAAAGGAGCCCGATCAGCGCATAGGCGATATTGCGCCGCGCCTTGTCCTCCTGCGGTCGTGGGTCGTACGGCTGGAGCGGCGGCTCACGGAGATCGACTTCGCTGCGCGGCTCGGACAGCCGGGTTTCTTCCTCCAGCGTCAGGTCGAGCCCACCCGGTTCGGCCAATTGGCCAGGTTGCTCGCCGCGGCTGCTCACGGCCTGAAGAAACGCGAATCGAGTGCCATGCGGCAGCTGTCCGCCAGTCGGGGCAGCCGAACGCGGTTCATCGGCGGACGATCTGCTTGATCTCGCCGCTCGGCGCCTCGATCAGGATTTTGCTGCCTTTCGTCTCCTCGCCGGTCAGGAACCACTCCGTGTTGATCGCCTGCCGCAACGCCTCGGTGACGGTGATGTGCCGCTTGCTCGCGAGTTCCTGCAGAAACGCAACGTGGTCCTCGGGGAGGTTGACCGTGACCTTGCGAACGCCCATCGCAACTTCTCCCAAAAGTGCTGTCCAGCCCTTGAGATAGCCATAGTCGAGCCATACTGCAACCGTACCGGATACGGTCCCCGCCTCAGCCCCGCCGCTATTCCGCCGCCGCCGGCTGCTGGACCGTGCGCCGAGGGATGCTGGTGGCGGTCAGGATCGTGAGCAGCGTGACCCCGGCGACGAGCGGGAAGAAGGCCTGGGCATGGCCGGAATCGAGCAGCCAGCCGACCAGGAGCGGCATCACCGTGGCCCCGAGATCGAGGCCCGAATAGACGAAGCCGAAGACCTTGCCGCTGCTGCCCGGCGGCGTGGCACTCCTGACCAGCATGTCGCGGGCCGGCGTGGTCATGCCCTGGAGCGCGCCGGCGATGGCGAGCACGCCGAAAAGTGCTGCCGGCGGCAGGGGGACGTAGCCGACGACGAGCAGGCAGCCGGCGCTCATGGCAAGGCCGGCGGCGATGATCGCCTGAAACCGCCCGCTCGCATCGGCCATCATCCCGCCGCCCAGGGTGCCCATCGCACTGCCCAGCATGAAGGCCGTGATGGTGCCCGTGGCGATCACCATGGGCGTGCCGAAGAGCTCGTGCAGCGCCAGGGGCATGAAGCTCTGCACCGCGAGGAAGCCCGCGGCCTGGAGCGTGAAGAAGGCGAAGCAGAGGAGGATCGGGGCGGAGAGGAAGAGCCCGACCAAGGCGCCCCGCGCCTGCCGCCGCTCGGCAGCATCGGTCGCCCTGGCCTGGCCCGGGGTCTCCAGGTCGTTGCGGCTGAAGAGGACCATGAGTGTCAGGCCGAGGCCGATCAGCGCCGCCAGCACCAGGGCGAAGCGCCAGGAGACGAGGGCCGCGGACGATGCCATGAGCAACGGCGCCAGGGCCCAGCCGAGGGTGCCGCCGATGGTGTGCACGCTGAACGCCCGGGCCATCCGAGACGGCGTCACGTGATGGTTGAGGATGGCGTAGTCGGCCGGGTGAAAGACCGAGTTGCCGAGCCCGAGCAACACGGCCGCCGGCAACAGCGCCCAATAGGCCGGTGCGGCTGCGACCAGCAACGCGCCCAGGGTGAGGCAGGCGAGGCCGGCCGCCAGCACGCGGGCCGCTCCCACCCGATCGACGAGAAAGCCGACCGCCGCCTGCGAGAGGCCGGAGACGGCGAAGAAGACCGTCATCACCAAGGCCAGCTCGGTATAGGACACCCCGAACGCGTCGCGCAGCCAGGGGAACAGCGGCGGCAGCACGAGGTGGAAGAAATGGCTGCCACCGTGGGCCGTGCCGACCACCCCGATGACCTTGAAGTCGCGCTGGAGCCCGACGGGTTTGGCGCTCATGGACCTGCTTGCCTTCATCTGTGGCGTGACCGCCATTTAGGCGGTTGCCACCGTCTTGGCCAGGGACGGGGACACCCCGACGAGCGCTCGGAAATCGCGTGATGAGCGAAACATTGTCTTGCATTCAACCATTGAGGGAAACTAGCATGCTGTCGGTGGGTCGTCGCCCCTCGGCTAGCGGGTGTCGGTCGGGCCACGACAATCGGCATGGGGAGTGCGGCAGATGCGCGTTCTGGTGACGGGCAGCGACGGCTATATCGGGCATGTTCTGGTGCCCCACCTGATCGCGGCGGGGCACGAGGTGATCGGGCTCGATTGTAGGCTCTATGCCGGCTGCGACCTGCCGGGCCAGACACCGCCACGGGTCCGAACGATCGTCAAGGACGTGCGCGCGGTCGAACGGGCCGATCTCGACGGCATCGAGGCGATCGTTCACCTGGCCGCCCTCTCCAACGATCCCCTGGGTAACCTCGACCCCGAACTCACCTGGGCGGTCAACCACCGGGCCAGTCTGCGGCTGGCCGAGCTCGCCCGCGACGTCGGGGTCGGGCGGTTTCTCTTCGCCTCCTCCTGCAGCAATTACGGCGCCGCCGGCGACGACTATCTGGACGAGACGGCCAGGCTCACGCCGGTGACGCCTTATGCCGAGAGCAAGGTCTGGACCGAGCGCGATCTGGCCCCGATGACCACCGACCGCTTCACGCCCACCTATCTGCGCAGTGCCACGGCCTACGGTCTCTCCTCGCGGCTGCGCGGCGATCTCGTCGTCAACAATCTGGTCGGCTATGCCGTGACCACGGGCCTGGTCGTGCTGGAGAGCGACGGGCTCGCCTGGCGGCCGCTGGTCCATGTCGAGGACATCGCCCAGGCCTTCAAATGCGTGCTCGAGGCACCGGCCGAGCTGGTCGCCGACACCGCCTTGAATGTCGGCGACACCGCCGAGAACTACCGGGTGAGGACGATCGCCGAACTGGTCGCGGGCGAGGTGCCGGGCGCCGTCGTCAGTTGTGCCGGCGAGGCCAGCCCCGACGCCAGGAACTACCGGGTCGATTGCGACAAGATCAAACGCGTGCTGCCGGGCTTCCGCCCGCGCTGGACGCTCCGCGCCGGGATCGAGCAGCTGCACCGGGCCTATCGCAAGGCCGGGCTGGATGCTGCCGCCTTCTTCAGCCCCCGCTATTTCCGCATCAGCCACATCGAGGCGGCGATCGCGAGCGGTGCCCTCGATCACCAGCTGCGGCAGCGGGAACTCGCCGCTACTGCCTGACGATCTCGGTGCGCCGCACGCCCAGGGCCTTGGCCACGTTCTTCAGCCGCGTGCGCACCGGCTCGGTATCCGGCACGTCTTCCATGGTCGAAACGACCAGGCGCAGCGTGTCGCCGGCAAGCGCCAGGCGGGCATGCGCCAAAAGCTCGGGCACGCTGCCGGAGAAGCGATAGCCGAGCTGCAGCGCCCGACCCAGGACCAGGGCGCGCTGGCGCACGGCCGGGGCCAGGAGTTGCAGCATCGGCTGGATCTCCGGCTCGCTGTCGTTGCCGCCGTAGCGGCTGAAGATGGATGTTGCGAGAAAGACGCGCTCGGCGTGATCGAGCCCGACGAACGGGAACTGGGTCAAGCGGTGAAAGCTCTGCAACGCTCTGAGCTCCGGATGATCGCGCCAGCCGAAATCGGAGAGCTCGCAGGCGGCGAGCCGGAGCCGCGCCTCGGCCTCGGTCTCGCCGGCGAAGAGCGGCGCCGTCCAGCCCTGCATGACCTCGCCGATATGCGCCACCCGGGCCCGTGGCCGGCCGAAGGCGGCGGCCCCGATCAGCAGCGGATCGAGGGCCTGCTCCGCGGGCTCCAGGCAGGCGTAGAGCCACCCCTCGCGCAGGCCGAGAGCGGAGAAGACCACGCGATCCGGGGCCATCGCCTTGAGCAGGCGATTGAGGACCAGAGCCGCCGTCTGCAGCGTATCCGCGCGGCGTGACGGCACC
>JAABSG010000135.1 GCA_011390475.1 Geminicoccaceae bacterium
GCACCCGAGGGTGTCCGCCGCTTCACCACGGCCCATCCGGACGTCGCCGTGTTCACCGCCGCCATCGACCGCGAGCTCAACGATCACGGGTATATCCTGCCCGGCCTCGGTGACGCCGGCGATCGCATCTACGGCACGAAATAAGCGGCTGCGTTAACCGAAATGAAACCGGCATTGTGGCATCCCAGTGTGCGAATGAGCGGCTGTGGCGTTCTCTTGCGGCTGCCGGATGCGGAGTGGCGGATGCGGCACGGTTTTCCCGTGGAGATCGTCGAGGCGCGAGCCGAAAGCTTGGCCAGCCTCGCCGAGTGGCTAGCGGCGCACGGTTATGCGCCAGAACGACGACGGGTCGGTGATCTCGGTCGCCAGGCCGCGGGCGCTTGTGTCCGCTTGGTCGAGGTGACCGCGGAGGAGAGTGCCGCGCGGCTGGCCGGCCTGACCCGGCGCGGTGCCGGCGAGCATGTCGCCGTGGCCGCCGTTGTCGCCGAGGGCGACGAGATCTCGCTCTCCAAGGCCCTGGCCGTCGGTCCCGACGATCTCTTGACCTATCCGTTCGACGAGGAGGAGCTCGAGACCCGCCTCGACGCCCTGCAGCAGCTCGGTCGGGCCCGCGCCGTCCTGGCCGAGCGCGCTCAGACCTTCGCCCGATTCATGCCCGGTGGCGGCGAGCCGGGCGCCCGGCGAGTGGCGACAACGCCCGCACCCGCTGCCCTCGTCCAGGGAGAGCCCCGTGTCGGCGGGCGCGGCAGCCGCCGGCCGGCCGGCACCGATCGGCCCCGGGTTTTGGTGATCGGACCGGCCAGCCAGTACAAGGTCAAGGTCGGCGAGGCGCTGGCCCAGGCCGCGATCAACTACACGGACAATCTGGAGAAGGCGAAAGGCGCCCTCGAGACCGGTGGTTTCGAGATGGTCGTCCTGCTCGGTACCAATCCGGCGGCCAGGCGCGATCTCCTGCGCTGGCCGGAACTCGCCGGGCAGGGCTTTCCGGCGACGCTCCTCGTCCTCGATCCGGCCAGTGCCAGCGACCAGCTCGAGCTGCGCCAGCGGCTGGCCCATCTGCCCGTGGCCGACCGGCTGAGCCTGCCACAGCCGGCGGAGCTGGTTCGCGCTCGAATGGATTTTTGGCTCGGTTTCGTGCGTCTGCAGCGACAGCTCCTGGGCCCGCCGGCGGACCTGCTCCAGGCACTCTGCCACGACGGCCTGACCGGGCTCTTCAATCACGGCTTCTTTTTCGAGCATTTGCGGCGTCTGGAGGTCCGCGAGCCGCACCGCCGGGCGCTGGTCCTCGTCGAGCTCGTCAATCTTCCGCGCCTCAACGAAAGCGCCGGCCATGCCGCGGTCAATCGCTACCTCGCGACCCTCGGCCCGACGCTCCGCCAGAACGTCCGGGCCGAAGATTTGGCGAGCCATCTCGGCGGCGGCCGCTTCGCCGTGCTCCTCGACGATGTGGCGCCCGCTGCCGCGACCCGCATCGGCCGTCGCCTCGAGCACCTCTTGGCCCACCTGCCACAGGCCACGGCACAGCTGCCGCAAGGCAACACCGTGACCCCGCGCCTGACCGCCAGCAGCCTGGAGCTCGACAGCCGAATGCCACCCCTGCAGCAGCTCCAGGATCATCTCCGCTGGCGCCGCCTCGAGATCGACGCGGCGTCCGCCGCCTGAGAGCCCTCGCCGATCGAGCTCGTTGGTGTCGAGCGGCACCGCTTCGATCTCCCGAGTGCGGCTCGGTGCGTTCCTGCCGGTCAGGGGCGTCTCGGCACGATCGATGCGCCCGCCAACCGAGGGGAGGGGGCGCATGATGGGGGGCAGGCGCGCGAGGTGTTGCAAGCCGGCCACGACCTTTCGGTCTGAGCCGGAAAGACCCGGCTTCGAGGCGAGATCGCCAGAACCATCGTTCCCGCTCGGGCCGAGCCGTTCACCCTCGCGGGCGAACTGGTGCCCGTTCTTCACGGCCTCGCGTCTCGGGCCACGGGCTTCGTTCTCGACGCTGAAATCGGTGCCACAGGCCCAAATCCGGTGCAGGCTACCCTGATCGTGGCCGCTCGAACGGTCTCGGACCCTATCATTGCCGAAGCTGCGGCAGGACCTTCGACACGCAGACCGGCACATCCTTGGCACAATTGCGCGAGAAGGAGCTCTGGGCGGCGTTCACGCTGGGCCCCGGCGAAGGTGATACGGCCGACGGGGTGACTGCGAGCCGCCGGACACCGCGCGCCCGCCGCTGGCGGCATCGCTTTTTCGCCGCGCTCGGAGCCGGCAGCATCAGGCTGGCGAGCATCCTCTGGGCCGACGAGACTGACGGGCTGACCACAGCACCGCAACCCACGCGAGCGGGATGGGCGGGCCGAGCAGCTCATGACGACCTTCAGCGGGGCAGCTGAAATCCACGCCCAGGTCGTCGCTGGGCGCTTGCTCGACAGCTGAAAAAGCCGAGCAAAAACAAAAAGAAGTGGGGAGGCTGGCCTCCCCGCACATGGGGTAATCGCTCGAGGGCGGCTACTCTCGCCTGTGATGGTTCATCACGGCATCGGCCGCCTGGGGCGGTCGTGCCAGACAGGGAGAGTAGCCGTGCATCAGGATGTGGCGTTCGATGTTTCGCAGCAATCCAGCGAGGCGGTGATCGTCGACGAGGCCGGGAACCGGCTGGTGAGCCGGAAGATCCGGACCGACCCTTCGGCGATGGTGGCTTTCGTCGAGAAGCACGCGGCAAACGTGGTGCTGGTCGGTTTCGAGGCGGGGCCGTTGTCGACCTGGCTCTATCACGAGTTGAAGGAGGCGGGTCTGCTGGTCGTCTACATCGATAGTTGGCGGGCCCGGGCGGCGTTGTCGGCGCGGCTGAACGAGACGGATCGGACCGATGCGGCCGGCCTCGCAGACGTGTTGCGCTGCGGGTTTCACCATCCGGTCTACGTCAAGAGCTATGCGGCGCACGAGGTGCGGACCATGCTGAAGGCGCGCGATACCTTGGTCGCCCAGCGGCGGACACTACAGAACACGATCCGGGGATTTCTGGAAACGTTCGGCTTGGTTCTCGGCAAGGGATCGGGTGGGCGGTTCGCCGTGCTGGTCGAAGACGCGCTCGAAAGCCGGCCGTCGCTGCGCTCTTCGATCGAGCCTCTGCTCGCGATCTGGCGCGCCACCCGCGAGGCGGCGGCCGCGATGCATCGGCAGCTGCGGGCGATGGCCAGGGCCGATGCCGACTGCCGGCGGCTGATGACAACGCCCTGGGGCGGCTGATGACAACGCCCTGGGTCGGTACGATCAACGCGCTCGCCTTCACGAGTGCGCTGGATGATCCGACGCGCTTCCACGACAGCCGCGCCGTCGGCGCCTATTTCGGGCTGACGCCATGATTGGCCAGGAGGCCAATCATCCGATCTCCGAAGGAGACGCGGCCAGCAGGCCGCGGCGGGACGCTATCAGTCGGGCAAATCCGATCATACCGGCCGAATTTCGCGCGCCGGTGCCGAATTCGAGCGCTCGCTCCTCTTCGAAGCGGCGCCCTCTTTGGACTTGGGTCTAGCGTTTCGCAGCACCAAGGCGCCAGCGCTGAAAGCTTGGTTCGAGGCGCTCGCCGCCCGGGTCGGCCGCAAGAAGGCGCTGGTCGCCCTCGCCCGAAAGCTCGCGGTGATCATGGACGCCCAGTTGGTCCATGGGCTGGTCCACGGCCGCGACTTCGACGAGACCATCCAGGTGACGGCAGCCGCCGCCGCCTGAACCGAGCTCCTGCAGCCCCGCCGCCGCCGCCGAGTGCTGCCGGGTCGCGGGCAAGCCGCCAGATCGATTGGGGAGCGTCGATCGGCGAGACCGTTTCGGAGGGGCTGCGACCCTGACTACTTACTGGGGATCGCGTCCCGGCCATTTTGGCCGCCGATCTTCGCAAGCCATGTTGCGGCGCGCATCTGCCCGACCGCGACGAGAACCCGGACCCCAGGCCAGCCCGCAACCGACCGACGCAACAGCCAAGTGTGGCAGGAAGCAAGAAAGGGCTTGAACGTGACGTAGCGATTAGAGAGCCCCACCGTCACCTCGGGCTGGTAGCGAGGTCGTGGGTGGTGCTCGGCGGCGAACCAGAGGCAATATTGGTTCGCCGCCGCAAGAACGGCGCCAGGAGCCGTTTCGCCCGGCCTTCTCTGCCGAGGGGGCTCTACGCGAAGGCGGTGCCGCGCCCCATGGCCCGAGGGGCCCGGCAGCCCTGCACGGTAGTCCGCAGTGGTCGGAGTAGGCCGGAAGATTGCGCACTGCAGCCGCGGTCTGCTGACCGTGTCGGTTTCGCCGATCGACTGAAGGGACGCCTGGTCCTTCATGGCCTGGACGTTGGAAGTGCCCGGTTGGACGAGAGATTTCGTGCCCAGCCTACGCGACCGGGAACGTACAGGCATCCCGGCAGCACGCGCTGCGCCCGCCGGGAAGGGAGCGGCGCTCGATCGATGTTCGGGCATGCACGACCTGCGGGGCATTGCCCATCGGCCCGATGCAGTACCTCGTTGTCGCCGTTTACGGCCGCTGGAAGATCGTGTCGTCCGGGTAGTGGTCGAAGCGAACCGTCTCGGTGAGGAACGCCGCCTCGTCGGACCAGCCGGCCATCAGCGGCCAGCCGTTGCGGGCGTAGACGTCGAAGGATATGGCACCGCATTCGGCGCGATCGACCGGATGCAGGTCCGGCTCGATGCGTTGCATCAGCTCGAGCGAGCGGGTGATCGGCTCGATGAACGGGGTCATCCAGCTCGAAGCCAAGACCTCGCCACAGATCCGCTCGCCCACCTGCAGTACGTGATAGGTCGAGGCGTGGCCGGCGACCTGCGGGCCGGCGCTCCACTTGCGCAAGCTGTAGGGTAGCAGCGGGGCGCCGTTGTCCAGGGAGCCGGCGCGGATCATCGCGGCCCCACTGGTCATCGGGTAGACGTGGCGACGCTCGACATCGACCAGGTGGCGCGAGCTGCCGAGCGAGACCAGGACCAGATTGCGGTCGCTGCCGGTCTCGAGGCGGATCGGGTGGCCGTTGAACAGGCCCTCGACCAGCATCCCGGCGCGGGCCTCGCCCACCGATGCTAATCCGGCGAGGGTCGCGAGCGTGAGGCAGGCGAGCAGGCGAAGGTGGCGCATCCGTATCTCCATCGTGTCGGCCGTCAGTATGGCAGCCGAATCTCGAGATCAGGTTAACGGCGTCGCCAAGGCACGGTCGATGATGGCCCCGGCATGGGTGGTATGGCGCGCTGGATCGAACAGCGCCCGCAGGTGTGAGTCGGGCAACAGGTCGGTGATCGCGGACTCGGCGCCGAGCAGGTCGAGCAGTGGCCGTTCCTCTTCCCAGGCACGCATGGCGCTCTTTTGCACGAGTTCGTAGGCCGCCTGCCGGGCCATGCCGGCGTCGATCAGCGCCAGGAGCACAGTCTGGCTGTTGTAGAGACCGTGCGTGGCATCGAGGTTCTGCTGCATCCGCTCTGGATGAACGACCAGCTTGTCCATCATGCCGGTCAGTCGAGAGAGCGCGAAGTCGGCGAGGATGCAGCTGTCCGGCAGCATCACCCGTTCGACCGAGCTGTGCGCGATGTCGCGCTCGTGCCAGAGCACGACGTTCTCGAGCGCCGGAACGACGCCGGCGCGGATGATCCGGGCGAGGCCGGTCAGGTTTTCCGAGAGCACCGGATTGCGCTTGTGCGGCATCGCCGAGCTGCCCTTTTGCCCGGCGTGGAAATATTCCTCGGCCTCGCGGACCTCGCTGCGCTGCAGGTGGCGGATCTCGGTCGCCAGCCGCTCGATCGAGCTCGCGATCTGGCCCAGCGCACAGGCGAAGGCGGCATGCCGATCGCGGGGGATCACCTGGGTCGACACGGGCTCCACCTCCAGGCCGAGCCGCTCGGCCACCATGGCCTCGACCCGGGGATCGATATTGGCGAAGGTGCCGACCGCTCCGGAGATGGCGCAGGTCGAGACGTCGCGGATAGCCGTCGAGAAGCGCCGCCGTTGCCGCGCGAACTCGGCGTAGAAGCCGGCGAGCTTGACCCCCATGGTGGTCGGCTCGGCGTGGATCCCGTGGCTGCGGCCGATGCAGATGTCACCCGCGTGCTCCCTGGCCCGGCGGGCGAGGACGGTGAGCAACGCGTCGAGCTCGGCCATGATCAGTCGGCCGGCTTCCCGCAGCTGCAAGGCCAGGGTGGTATCGAGCAGGTCGGAGGAGGTCATGCCGAGATGCAGGAGCCTGGCCTCGGGCCCGCAGACGTTCTCGACATGGGTCAAGAAGGCGATGACGTCGTGGCGGGTCGTGGCCTCGATGGCATCGACGGCGGCCGGATCGATCAGCCGATCCATCGCACCGCTGGTCTCGGCCCGCAGCCGCGCCACGGCCGCCTGGTCGATCTGGCCGAGCTCGGCCATGGCTTCGGCAACAGAGAGCTCCACCTCCAGCCAGAGCCGGAGCTTGTTCTCTGGCGCGAAGACGGCGGTCATCGCCGGCCGGCTGTAGCGGGGGATCATCGCGGGCTCCGTCGAGGGCAATTACCAGGACAACACGGGACAGCTGAGTGCCGCGTCTTTAGCAGTGGCCGGGTCACACCGAAAGCCCGACCGGCCGCAGCGCTGCCGATCCTCCTTGGCCGCCCCGGCCCAAGGGCGGTAAGCTTCTGCATCATGAGGGAGATGCCGCGCCAGCCACCGTCACAGCTGCCGATCCGGGGGCAGCGCCGGATGCCGCTCAGCCTTTTTCTCGCGGGCACGATCGGCCTCGCCATGCTGGTCTCGCTCGGCCTCGTGCTCTGGCTCACCCTCGGTACCGCGCGGGAGGCCACGCAGCAGCTGTTGAGCGACAAGGCGTCCCTGGTGCTGTCGCTGGTCGAGGCCAAAACGACCCAGTTCCTGGCGCCGGCCGAGGCTCTGACCGAGGAGGTCGCCGAGCGGATCAGGCGGCACGAACTCGCGATCGGCAATCCCGATGCGGTGGCGGACGCGCTCCACTATGCGCTCGCCGCGGCGCCGCAGCTCAGCGCCGCCGTGTTCACCGGTGTCGACGGTTGGATGGTCAGCGTTTTTCGCCGCGGTGACGGCACGGTCGGATGGAGCCGCGCGCAATGGGCTAGCGACAGGGTGATCGCGCGCGCCATGCAGCCACTGCTCGAGGGACTCGACGTCGCACCCGGCTGGGGCGAGCCGACCCATGTCGCCGCTGCCGGCACGACCCTGATGTTCTTCGCCCGGCCGACCCGTCGCGACGGGCAGCTGGTCGGCGCGGTGGTTGCCACGATCTCGGTCCCCGCCCTGTCGCGCTTCATCGCGGAGATCGACACGCCGGGCGAGATCGGGACCTTCATCCTCTACGGTCGCGATCGGGTGATGGCGCATCGGGCGCTGGCCGAGCCCGGGCCACTCACGACGACGGACGAGCCGCTGCCGAGCCTCGTCGCCGTCGGTGACCCGGCCCTGGCCTTGATGTGGGCCACGGGCTGGGAGGAGCGCAGCCTCGCCCGGTTCGGCATCGAGGCGCACACCACCCTGGGGCCGGACGGCAACTACGTCTATCTCTACGAGCCGCTCGCCGCCTCGCGATCGATCCCCTGGCTGATCGGCGGCTATTTCCGCGCGGAGGACATCGGTCGCGAGTGGCAGGCGCTCAACCGGGCGACCATGCTCGCCGGCGTGCTGCTGCTCTCGAGCCTCCTGGGCGCCGTGCTCCTGGCCCGCAAGCTCGCCCGGCCGGCGACAGAAATCGCCGATACGGCGCGGGCGGTGAGCACGCTCGAGCTCGACAACATCCGGCCGATGACCGGCTCGCGAATCCGCGAGCTCGACGATGCCGAGCGCGCGCTCAATGCCATGGTCGGCGCCCTCGGCTGCTTCGTCCGCTACCTGCCGCGCGATCTCGTCGACTACGTGCTGCGCTATCCGGAACGCGATATCGGCCGGCCGCGGCGGCGGCCGATGACCATCATGTTCACCGACATCTCGGGCTTCACCAGCCTCGCCGAGAACCTCGACCCGGAGGCGGCAGGCAGCCTCTTGAACGATCATTTCGCCGATCTCGAGGCCTGCATCCGGGCCAATGGCGGGGTCATCGACAAGTATATGGGCGACGGGCTCCTGGCCTTTTGGGGGGCGCCCGAGCCCGTGCCCGATCACCAGCGGCGCGCCATCGAGGCGGCGCTCGCCATGGCGCGCGCCGTCCGTGCCCGCAACGCCGATGCGGCCATTCCCTTGCGGCTGCGGGTCGGCATCGCCTCGGGCGAGATCCTGGTGGGCGATCTGGGAGCGCCGACCCGCACCAATTACACGGTGATCGGCGATGCGGTGAATGTCGCCCAGCGGCTGCTGGAGGTGGGGCATGCCGTGGCACCGGACCACGTCACCGTGATCGTCACGACCGCTGCCTGCATCACCAAGATACGGGCAGAGGCTCGGCCCCTGACGCGCTCGCTCGGGCTGCACCACGTGCGCGGCCGGCACGGCATGGTCGAACTGGTCGAGGTCCTGGACGGTGAGCGAGACCGGCGACGAACGGCGCTCGGCGACGTCACGGCCGAAGCGACGATGGACCCCGGCGAATGACCCCGGTGCCGCAGGGCGCGCTCGGCTGAGATGGTGCCGGCCCAATGAACGGGCTCGCGTCGGGCTTCGTCTGGCTCGGCCGGCATGCGAGCCCGCTGTTCGTCATCGGCGTCTTCACCGGGGTGATGGCGCCGCCGCTGGCGAGCCTGCTTCAGCCCCTGCTCCTGCCGGCAATCCTCGTGCCGTTCGTCGTCGCCCTGGTCAAGCTCGAGCCTCTCGCGCTCTTGCAGCACGCCCGCCGGCCGGCGCTCGTCATCGGTCTCGTCCTCTGGTCGCTCCTCGGCGCGCCGCTGTCGATCGCCCTCGTTCTCTGGTTCTTGGCGCTGGAGCCCGGGCTGGCAGCACTGCTCGTCACGACGGCCGCCTGCGCGCCCCTGATGGCATCGGGCGCGCTCGCCATGCTGCTCGGCCTCGATGTCGCCCTGGCGCTGCTGGTGGTGGTACCGGCAACGGCGCTGGTGCCGCTGACAGTGCCGCCGGTCGCCTTCTGGCTCGCCGGACTGACCATCGATCTGCCCGCGAGCGAGCTCGGCCTCAGACTGGGCGTCCTGGTCGTGGGCTCGGCCCTCCTGGCAATGGTCCTTCGCCGCTGGCTCGGCGTCAGCCGGCTCCGTGCCGCCGCACCAGTGCTCGACGGGCTGGCTGTCCTCGGCTTCGTCGTCTTTGCCGTGGGCGTCATGGACGGTTTTACCGTCACCGCTCTCGAACGGCCCGGTTTCGTCGCCCTGATCGTGCTCGCGGTCTTTGCGCTCAATGCCGGTTTGCAGGTCTTCACGGCGGTTTGTCTCTGGCCGTTCTTGTCGCGCCGTGCCGCCCTCACTGCTGGCCTATTGGCCGGTAACAACAATGTCGGCCTGGTGCTGGCCTCGCTGATCGATACGGCGCCCACGACCATGCTGGTCTTCATCGCCGCGGCCCAGTTCCCGATCTATCTCTTGCCGATCGTGCAGCGGCGACTCTACCGGCGCCTCCTGGACGAGCGCCCGCCCTGCTGAAAAAGAGCGCGCTTGCGGCGAATGGCTGCAACGTCGTGGGCGGGGGTCGCGGTCCAGCACGTGCGGTTGTATAGCTCCAGTCGACAGCAGCGGGCGAGCCGGCAATGCGCGGATGACGACAGTCAGCCGGCACGTCCGGCCGTGACCGTTCGAAAACAACCGAGGGGGACCTCTTCATGACCGATATCGTTATTGTCGCAGCCGGACGGACCGCGGTCGGCAGCTTCAACGGCAGCCTCGCCACCGTACCGGCGCATTATCTGGGCCAGACCGTCATCCAGGGTGTGCTCGAGCGCGCCAAGGTCGAGCCCGGCGAGGTCTCCGAGGTGATCCTCGGCCAGATCTTGGCGGCAGGCCAGGGCCAGAACCCCGCACGTCAGGCTTCGGTCAATGCCGGCGTGCCGGTCGAGGTGCCGGCCTATGGCGTCAACATCCTCTGCGGCTCCGGCCTGAAATCGGTGGCCCTGGGTGCCCAGGCGATCATGAACGGTGACAGCTCGATCGTCGTCGCCGGCGGCCAGGAGAGCATGAGCATGGCGCCGCACGTGGCCTACCTCCGGACCGGCCAGAAGATGGGCAGCGTCGAGTTCATGGACACGATGCTCCGCGACGGCCTGCTCGATGCCTTCCAGGGCTACCACATGGGCACCACGGCCGAGAATGTCGCCCAGAAGTGGCAGATCACCCGCGAGGATCAGGACAAGTTCGCCGTCGCCTCGCAGAACAAGGCCGAGGCCGCGATGCAGGCCGGCAAGTTCAAGGACGAGATCCTGCCGGTGACCATCAAGACCCGGAAGGGCGATACCGTCGTCGATACCGACGAGTACCCGCGCGCAGGCGTCACCATGGAAAGCATGACCAAGATCCGCCCGGCCTTCTCGAAGGACGGCACGGTCACCGCCGGTAATGCATCGGGTATCAATGACGGGTCGGCCGCCGTGGTCGTCATGTCGGCCGCCGAGGCCGAAAAACGCGGCCTCACGCCTTTGGCCCGCATCGCCTCGTGGGCGCAGGCCGGCGTCGATCCCTCGATCATGGGCACCGGCCCCATTCCGGCGTCGAGAAAGGCGCTGGAGAAGGCGGGCTGGAGCGTCGACGACCTGGATCTCATCGAGGCCAACGAGGCCTTCGCGGCGCAGGCCATCGCGGTCAATCGCGATCTCGGCTGGGATACCGACAAGGTCAACGTCAATGGTGGCGCTATCGCGCTGGGCCATCCGATCGGCGCCTCGGGTGCCCGGGTGCTGGTCACCCTCCTGCACGAGATGCAGAAGCGTGATGCCAAGAAGGGCCTCGTGACCCTCTGCATCGGTGGCGGCATGGGCATCGCCATGTGCCTGGCCCGCGACTGATCGCTCGAGCGACGGCCGGCGGACCGCTCGTTCGGCT